>CAUJEL010000013.1 GCA_963169875.1 Candidatus Zhuqueibacterota bacterium | reverse complement strand
GCACGCCGGGCGACCACCTGGACCTCCTGACGCGGTTTGAGGTTATCGTCCAGATGGATGCTATAGACCTCATGTCCGGTCAATCCCAGACTCCTGGCTGAATCGCCCTCCCTGAACTGCAGCGGCAGCACGCCCATGCCCACCAGGTTGGAACGGTGGATGCGTTCGAAACTCTCCGCGATCACCGCCTTGATGCCCAGCAGCAGCGTGCCCTTGGCCGCCCAGTCGCGCGACGAGCCCGTGCCGTACTCCTTGCCCGCCAGCACCACCAGCGGCGTGCCCTCTTCCTTGTACTTCATCGCGGCATCGTAAATCCACATCTTTTCGCCATCGGGCAGATGCAATGTCACGCCGCCCTCCGTGCCCGGTGCCAGCAGATTTTTCAGGCGGATGTTGCCAAATGTGCCGCGTACCATGACGCGGTCGTTGCCGCGGCGCGCGCCATAGGAATTAAAATCCTTGACGCCGACACCGAGGGAAATGAGGTATTTACCCGCGGGACTCTCCGCCGGGATCGAGCCGGCCGGCGAGATGTGATCCGTGGTCACCGAGTCGCCCAGCAGTGCCAGCACCCGCGCCTTTTCGATCGAGGTGATGACGCCCGGCTTTGGGGCCAGGCCGATGAAAAACGGCGGCTCCTGGATATAGGTCGATGTTTCCTGCCATTCAAACAAGGCACCGGCGCTCACGGGGATCTTGTTCCACTCCGGACTGAAGGCATTGACATCCTTATAACTTTGACGATATTTTGCCGGGTCATCGGCTTCGCCCAGAAGCGCGTTGATCTCCTCCGCGGTGGGCCAAATCTCCTGCAGATAGACCGGCTCCCCAGCATCCGTGGTGCCGATGGGTTCGGTCATCAAGTCGCGGTTCATGGTGCCGGCCAGCGCATAGGCGACCACCAGCGGCGGCGAGGCCAGGTAATTGGCCTTGGCGTGCGGATTGACGCGGCCTTCGAAATTGCGGTTGCCGCTGAGGACCGCCGCAGCGACCAGGTCATTGCTCTTCACCGCCGTGGCGATGGGTTCGGGCAGCGGGCCGCTGTTGCCGATGCAGGTGGTGCAGCCATAGCCCACCACGTGGAATCCCAGCATCTCCAGATAGGGCAAGAGCCCGGTTTTTTCCAGATAGGCGGTGACCACGCGCGAGCCCGGGGCCAGACTGGTCTTGACATGCGCGGGCACGCGCAATCCTGCTTCCACTGCTTTTTTGGCGAGCAGACCCGCGCCCAACATCACCGAGGCGTTGGAGGTGTTGGTGCAGCTGGTGATCGAAGCGATGACCACGCTGCCGTGCTCGAGGGCGACATCCTTGCCATTTAGAGTGGCCGTTGCGGTTTTGGCAAGGCTCTCCTGCGGCAGGTTAAAGCCGCGCTGATCCGTCGGCGCGGTCAGATAGGTGCGAAACGATTTTTTGACATCGCCCAGGGCGACACGGTCCTGCGGCCGCTTGGGGCCGGCGAGGCTCGGCTCCACCGTCCCAAGGTCCAGTTCGAGAACATCGGTGAAGACCGGATCAGGTGTCGCGTCGGTGCGGAAGAGGCCCTGTTCTTTGGTGTAGCGTTCGACGAGATCGATCAGATCGGCGGAGCGGCCGGTGCGGCGCAGATAGGCGATGGATTCCGCGTCCATGGGGAAGAAGCCCATCGTGGCGCCGTATTCAGGCGCCATGTTGGCCACCAGGGCGCGGTCCGGCAGCGAGATCTGCGACAGGCCGGCGCCGAAAAATTCGACGAATTTTCCCACCACGCCTTTTTTGCGCAGCATCTGGGTGACGGTGAGGGCGATGTCCGTGGGCGTGGAGCCCGGTCGCAGTTTACCGGTGAGGCGGAAGCCGATGACTTCGGGCAGCAGCATGTATAGCGGCTGGCCGAGCATGACTGCTTCGGCTTCGATGCCGCCGACGCCCCAACCGACAATGCCCAGTCCGTTGATCATGGTGGTATGGGAATCGGTGCCGACTGTCGAATCCGGGTACGCCACGAGATCGTCGCCGATGCGGGTGGTGAAAACGCCGCGGGCGAAATATTCGAGATTGACCTGGTGAATGATGCCCACGCCCGGCGGCACCACTTTAAAGGTCTCAAACGCCTGCTGCCCCCATTTCAGGAACTCGTAGCGCTCGCGATTGCGTTCGAATTCGATCTGCATGTTTTTGGAGAGCGCGTCCGGAGAAGCAAAATGGTCCACCTGCACCGAATGATCGACCACCAATTCCGCGGGAATGAGGGGTTCGATTTTGCGGGCATCGCCGCCCATGCGTTTCATGGCCGAGCGCATGGCTGCCAAATCCACCAGAGCGGGAACGCCGGTAAAGTCCTGCAGGATGACGCGTGCGGGCTTGAAGGGAATTTCCACTTCAGCGGGTTTGGCGGCCTTCCAGTTGGCCATATTATGGACATCTTCTTCGCTGACATCGAAGCCATTGCAATTTCGCAGCAGCGACTCGAGCAGCACCTTGATGCTGAACGGCAGATGGGATACGGCGGCGATTCCGGATGATTCCAGTTTATTCAACCGGTAGATGGACAGGGATCCGGCGGCGGTTGCCAAAGTGGCTTTGGCGCCGTACGGATCGTGCTTCAACTGCGGCATAAAAGATTCCTTTCAAAGGTTGTTTAAAAATAGTTGCCAATTAGCCTGAAATATTCACCGTAAAGAATGCAGAGATACGCAAAGAAAAGAAAAACAAAAAAATAACATCGATTGAAACATTTGAGACGGAGTTGTAATTCGAATCAAATCATATACCATTATCTCAACAAAAACATCCCCGGCGAACTCTGTCCTTGGCGGTTCAGGAATAAAACGGATTAAATGGCACGGACAAAAGGGATTTATTGCGACATTGACCAACGCTTATCCGGCTAATCCCGGGATCGTTTCCGCGTTTCTGTCCGCGGAGCTGATGCCGCCGGGGAAACCACGGAACGCTTGTCCGGCTAATCCCGGGATCGTTTCCGCGGGATCTTATCGCTCCACTGCATGAATCCGCTCACGATGAGAAAGCACATCAGATACGCCAGAATGATGTAATCGAGCCGGCTCAGCACCACAATGACGCTGAGGCGGTAGAGAATGATGGCCGCCAGGATGGCATTAATCAGCCCGATTCCCTTGTGTCCCACCCATTTTTTCAAGGTTTTCATATCAGACTCCCACAATAAGCACGACCAACCGTTTGGGACCGTGTGCGCCGAGGATGAGTATCTTTTCAATGTCCGCGGTGCGGCTTGGACCGGTGATGAGGACCATGTTTTTCCTTTTTTCCAGGGGCACCTGATCGGTCACTGAATAGAGATTGGGCAACAGCCTGTCGATGGGCAGCAGAGCGAAAATGGTCTCGGGCAGAACGTGGCTCAATCCCGAGGCTTCACAACTATAGAGAATCACCAGGGAGCCGGTGTCGGCGATGCCGTAATCCGCCTCGACCAATCCGGCGGGCATCACCGCAATCTGGCGGCGTCGTTCCTCATAGTTGAGCGAGGCTGGATCGATGTGGGCCGTGCCCGGCATCTGTTGAACCAGGTGATCGCCATAGGTGCGGCTGAGCCCATGGCCATCGCTGGCGATCTGTTGCAACCCGGCGGCCTGAAAGAGCTGCAGCAGTTTGGCTTTTGCGGCGGCATCATCCGCGCAAAGATGACATTCGCCGGAGACGGTTTCGACTTCCTTTTTGAACTGTTCTGCGAGGCCCCCGGGATCGGGTGGCGAGAGCTTTTCCAACCCCTCGCGGACCCGCCGGGTGATGTCCGCAGCGGTGTCGGGCACATGGGAGGGATGTTCGAGCGCCTGGCGCACATGGGCCAATATCGTTTCACGGGCTGAGGACATATCTATCCTTTCGAATGATTATTCTTTTTCCATTGCATATAGCGGTTGCGAAAACCTTTCTGGTCGAATCGGCCCAGCGCCCGCTTTTTGAAATAACCGGGCGCCGGAAAGGCGGTTTCTTTGGGCAGCAGTTGCTGGAATTTGCCCGGGAACCAGGTGGCGAAGCGATACAGCGCTGGATATTTGGCGAGAAAGGCCCATGCGCGAATGCCCCATTTTTCAACTTTCATCGAGAGCCCGGCGTCGACGACGCGGTTGCGCAGGGTGAGCAGGTGGTGCGGGATGTTGATATGCACCGGGCAAATCTCGTGGCAGGCGCCGCAGAGGCTGGAAACATAGGGCGCATAGCGGCCCTCCAGCGTGCCGAGATACTGCGGGATCAGGGTGATGCCGATAGGTCCCATGTAGACCCAGCCATAGGCGTGACCGCCGACTTGCTGGTAAATGGGGCAGACATTGAGACAGGCGCCGCAGCGGATGCAAAAAAGGGTCTCGCGCAGCTGGCTTTCGGCGAGAATCTTCGAACGGCCGTTGTCGAGGAGCAGCACGTGCACTTCTTCCGGGCCTTCACCGCAGCTCTGCCGCCGCGGTCCGCCGATGAAATTGACATAGCTGGAGGCTTTCTGTCCCGTCGCGCTGATGGGCAGCAGTTTGAGAAATGTGCCCAGTTTGGACTGATCCGGCAGCAGTTTTTCCAGCCCCATCACCGCCAGATGGATGCGCGGCAGCGATACGGTGAGGAAGGCGTTGGCCTCGTTTTCCACCACGCAAAAGCTGCCGGAATCGGCGAAGGCGAAATTGACGCCGGAGATGCCCATGTCCGCGGCGAGAAATTTTTCCCGCAGTCGCGTTCGCGCGATCTGCAAAAGTTCGTCCGGATCCTCAGTGTAGGGAACCCCGAGTTTCTCATGAAAGACTTTGCCCACATCGACGCGGGTGAGGTGCAGGGCCGGCGCGGTGAGGTGGGAGGGAATCTGGTCGAGGAGCTGGACGATGTATTCGCCGAGATCGGTCTCCAGCGTCTCGATACCGTTATCCTCGAGGAAATGATTGAGGTGCAGTTCCTCGGTGGTCAGTGATTTGGATTTGACCACATTTTTCACACCCTTGTCCTGCATGAGTTGCAGGATGATAGCGCGCGCTTCTTCGGCGTCGCGGGCCCAATGCACGACAATGCCGTTGGCCTGGCAGTTCTTTTCGAACAGTTCCAGATTTTCAGCCAGATGCTCGAGGGCATCCCGTTTGGCGGCATGGGCCTGCCAGCGCATGTCTTCCCAGACCGGAATGTGGTTGACTTTGTCCTGGCGCTTTTTCAGGGCTGTTTGCGTGGCTTTGTCCACGGCTTCGCGCAAGCGAGCGTCTTGCAATGCGTCATGGAGATAATTTTTTGTTTTGCTGGGAGAGAGTTCCATAATGGTTGACCTCACAGGTTCAGACTTTTTGCCAGCAGATCGGCGATGTGCAGCGCGCGGGCGCGCATGTTATTTTTGCGCAAATAGCCTTCGATGTTCATGAGACAGCTGGAATCCGCGCCAACGACGTACTCTGCGCCGCTCTCCTCGATATAGCGGCATTTGCGCGCCACCATGGCCAGGGAGACCTCCGCCATTTTATAGGAAAAGGTGCCGCCAAAGCCGCAGCAGGTATCCGGTTTCTCCATTTCCACGAAATCGATATCCGGGATGGAGCGGATGAGGTGGCGCGGTTGTTCCTTGACGCCCAGTTCGCGAAGCAGATGGCAGGAATCGTGATAGGTGACCCGGTGCGGGAAGGAACCGCCAATTTCAGCCTGCTGCGCCACGTCAACCATGAATTCGCTGAATTCGAATATTTTGCGGCCGAGGTCATCCAGTGCAGGTCTGAGCGCGGGCGCAATGTCCAATTCCTTGTAAAAAACCCGCACCATGGCGGTGCAGGATCCGGATGGCGCCACGATGTACTGGTGGTTCGCGAAAAGCTTGATGAAACGCTCTGCGATGGGAATGATCTCCTTGCGGTACCCGGAGTTGAAGGCCGGCTGTCCGCAACAGGTCTGATCTTCGATATAGTCGATGCCGATGCCGAAATGGTCCAGGACTTTCACCATGGACATGGCCGATTCCGCGAACATGTGTTCGGAGAGGCAGGGGATGAACAGAGCAACTTTCATAGTTTGTCCCGTTTGGTGACATGGATGACGGATTTAGGTGATGTTGGTCGTTCAGGCTTCAGCCTGATAAAAAAGGCCGCATAAATGCGGTACAACGAACCTTGTGCTGCAAAAATTCATCGGGAAAATCCCCGCATCACGCCGGGGCGGTGCACCGGACGCTGCAAGACCTGGCAGCGTCCGGATTTGTACAAGTCAGTAAAAAAAAACCTTTTGCCGCAGAATGACCGGACTTGCCCTCCGGCGCGGAGCGCCGGAGGACGTTGAACGCTGCAAGCCTTATAACGCCGTTCCACGGTCCTTGTGGGACGAACTCCAGCCGCTCATGCGGAATGCCAGATGGTTCTCGTTCCCGGGCAACAGCCTGGGAACGAGAACAATACGAGTTTACTGCGCCAGCGCCTGCCAGCGTTTCTGCAGATAAGGATCCTTCATGGTCTCGAGCAGATAGTCGCAGAACTGACGGCCGGTGGCGCCGCCTTCACGACCGGTGATCACCACCTCTTTCTCGAACTGGCTGCAGATATCCAGGGCCATTTCCAGCTGGTCGGCCTTGCCGCCAAAACCAATGTGACGGATCATCATGGCGGCGGCGCGGATCAGACTGCTGGGGTCTGCGTACTGGCCGCGGCCTTCATCGATCATGCGCGGGGCGGAGCCATGAATGGCTTCGAACATGGAGTAGCGCGTGCCGATATTGGCGCTGCCCGCGGTGCCAACGCCGCCCTGGAACTCGGCGGCCTCATCAGTGATGATGTCGCCATAGAGATTCGGCAACACCACGACGCGGAATTGCGTGCGCCGCTTCGGGTCGATCAGTTTGGCCGTCATGATATCGATATACCACGAATCCCATTTGACCTGGGGATACTCTTTGGCGATGCGTTCGGCGGTTTCCAGGAACAGGCCGTCCGTGGTTTTGATGACATTGGCTTTGGTCACCACCGTGAGGCGGTTGATATTATTCTTCGCGGCATACTCGAACGCCATGCGAATGATGCGCTCGGAGCCCTGCAGGGTTGCGGCGGTGAAATCGATGGCCAGGTCATCGGTGATCTGGATGCCTTTGCTGCCGAGGATGTAGGCGCCTTCGGTATTTTCGCGGAAGAAAATCCAGTCCACGTTTTCTTTGGGAACCTTGACCGGACGCACATTGGCAAAGAGGTCGAGTTCGCGGCGCATGGCGACATTGGCGCTTTCGATGTTGGGATAGGGCCCGCCTTTTTCCGGGGTTGTGGTCGGGGCTTTGAGAATGACATGGCAAGCCCTCAGCTCTTCGAGGACGTCATCGGGGATGGCCTTGAGGTGTTTGACGCGGTTTTCGATGGTCAAACCCTCGATGGTGCGAAAATCAACGCGTTTATCCGCCACTTCTTTTTCCAGCAGATATTCCATGACGCGTTGTGTTTCCTGGGAGATGATCGGACCAATTCCGTCGCCCCAACAGAAGCCGATGATGATGGGCTTTAAGGTGCTAAAGTCCGGTGCCTGCTGCGCCTGCTTCATGCGTTCGACGCGTGCCAGTTGTTCTGCCACCAATTTGCCAAAATGCTCTTTTGCGCGATCCAAAACCTCGTTGTTCATGATTTCTCCTTATGGGTTAGTTACCGGGCCTGGCAATCCAGGCGTGGTTTGTGAGCTGTTAAGATAGGATTGAAATTTTTCCCGTAAATCGTCCAGTTCGATCTGTGTGTGCAGCGATTTTTGCAGATAAATCTGTGCCAGTACGTCGCGGCCACGGGTGAAGATGCGGGTGCAGAACGCCAGCATTTCCACCAGTTCAAGATCGCAGGGGTGTGCCTGCACCAGCGTTTGCCATACGGCTTCTTCAAAAAAGAACAGCGCCTTCTGCACCTCTTCCAGTGAATAACCCTCGCTTGAGCGCAAGCCTGCGTTGATGACCACATAGTCGAGATAGGCGCGATGATCAGGCTCCTGCAAACCGGTGAGAAAGGCATCTAACAGCGCTTCCTCGCGGTCCTGATGCTGTTCAAAGGAGATGACGGCGTAATGAGAGTCCGCATACTTTTGCAGTGAGCAGCACACCGCAGAGATGAGGGCATTCTGGTTTGCCGTGAGAGTGGCGATGATAACATCTTCAAGGGCTTTCACGTACGCTCACTCCAATTTTCCGGTTTGCCGGTGCTGCTGCAGTTTGATGCGCTGGTGATAATCCAGGATGCGCTGGTTGCGACGGCGCAACTGCCGTTCGATGATTTGTAATTGACTGGTGACGTATGCGCGGTAGGCTGGCCCGGCGCTGGACGCTTCTGCGTCGAGTCCAGCCGCCACGACCTGCATAAAATCGTTCAGAGTCTGGTCCGACAGCGCGGCCGGGAAGGTCGCCCACTGCTTCAAGGCGATCTCCACTTCCTTGTGCAGCTCCTGGTCCGGACAGTCATGGCAGTCCTTGAACGGATAGGGATTGGCGCCGCGCTGAAAGCCTTTCAGCGCCAGGATCAGCGGTTGATAATCATAATCGTAGTAGAGTCTGGGAAATTGATATTCGACCACGGACTGCCAGCGGTTGTCTTTGGGATTCTGGTGATGGCGGTTCAGGCGCGACAGGTAGACGCCCATGTCGGGATGGAGAATTTCCTGGTGGAAAATGCGCATTTCACGAAGCTTGCCGTCGTTATCTTCACGGAGGTCGCCGCCGAGCAGCAGGAGGCAGAGAAAGAACTCGGGGTTCTCGAGCCGTTTGAAGGGCACGTCCGCATCGGCCTGAATGCTGATGTGCAGGGAGTGCGGCCGGATATCGATCATTCGCACCGCCAGATCGATGAGTTTGGCCAGGACCCAGGGATCCTGGGTGGCGGGCTTGGAGACATCGCCGAGGAGGCGGTAGCGGCCAAACGCGAGTTCCATGAATCCACGGGAACGCTGCTGCTGCGCGGCGACAAACCCATGGTCATCGATGTGCGCCCCCAATTTCCAGCCGCGGCGCATCAAATCAAAATCATAAAAATAGTAGAAACTGTCAAACTGCGGGTCTTCGCCTTCGCGGGCGGAGACGGCGCGCACGCCAAGCGGAGAGAATTCCAATTCCGCGCCCAGAGGGGATACGCCATCGCAGTGATGATCCCGGACCCAATCGGCGATCTCCTGAGCCTTGTTCGCCTGATAAAGTTCCTCGGCGATAAAGATGGCAGCCACGGCATAATCCGGGTACTTGAAATCCGGATGGCGGGTGTTCACCTTAAGCTGGATCATGGCATTCTTGAGGGCGGATTGGGCGTCGACCATCAACTTGAGGGCCATGAGGGCGGAGAGGGTGTGCTGATAGAGTGCGTCGGCTATTTTGGCGTGGCCGCGGAAATCATCGCGGAACCTGGCCTCCAATTGGTTGAAAACCATAAATTTAACAGCCATTGCCAGATAGTTGCTGGCATAGGGCTGGGCTTTGCGGTCCGTTTCCAGCCAGGCGAGATCCGGCAGGTTGGCTTTTTCGATTTCATGCTTGATGATAAAGGGCGGCAAGCCATCATCGAGGAAATACTGCATCAAGAGCCCCTGAATCTCCTCGGAGAGCAGTTCTTGCGTCACGCTGACAGCCAACTGTTTGCGATCCGTCAGCAGGCAGCGATCCGCTTTGGCTTCGAGGTAGCGATGCACGCTGCGTTCGACGTACTCTTCAATGCGGTCACGTTCGGCGAACCCTTTTTCCAGGTAAGGGCGCAGGGCTTCGGGATGGGCGATATAGACATAGGCGGGAAGCGTCTGCCTGCCAACCAACACCTGCACCGTCTCTCTGCTGTAGAGGGTGCCCGCGGATTCATACTCATCGAGTTTGGCGAGCAGCGCCGGGGTGACTTGTGTGAGCAGGCGGCCTTCGATGCGGTCACCCTGCCAGGGAATGGCAAAGGCAAATCCACGTTCCGGCTGCACCCGCCGGTAATTGGGCAGAACAGCGGGCTGTCCGGGCAATGTGATACCCGTGATCAGCCGGAAGTAGTGATCATCGTTGAGGGAGCCGTAGACGAAAAGCGTTTCCAGGGTCAAGGGCGCCTCGGTGCGCTTCACGGCCGTCAGGTCCGTTGCGGGCACCTTGACGGCCGGATTTGTGCGGACTTGCACTGCCATGCAATGGGATCGTTGTTGGGATTCCTGTTAAAAGAAAACGCCCAACGAATCAGGCGTTTTCAGAAAAATGCAGTTTAAATTGTTGATGCATCTCGTCTTGAGAAATAGCGGTGACTCTGCCGCCGGCGTACTGTTCTTCGATCCACGCAAAGATGGCGGCGACGCGCGGGTCGCGTTTGTCAACCGGCGGTTTGTTCAATTTTTGCAATTGTTGGTTGACCCAGTAGCCGACGCCGGCGACGCCCGAACGGTCGGTGATATGGACACCCAGCGGCCGGTTCAGTATGGCTGCTGTATCGAAAATATTATAGATTTCTTCATTTTTGATCACGCCATCGGCGTGAATGCCGGCCATGGTGACATTAAAATTTTCACCCACAAACGGGAAATTGGCGGGAATGACCGTGCCGATTTCGCGCAGGTACTCGCCGATCTCGGTGATGGCGGTGAGGTCCATGCCGTTGGTTGAACCGGTGAGCGAGGCATATTCAACGGCCAGGCCTTCCAGTGGTGAATTGCCGGTGCGTTCGCCAAATCCGAGAATGGTGCCGTTTGCGGCGGAGGCGCCGGAGAGCCAGGCGGAAACCGCGTTGATGTGCACTTTATGAAAATCATTGTGTCCGTGCCATTCGAGATGTTCGCCGGGAATGCCGAATTCGCGTTGCAGGTAAAAGATCATTTTGGGGATGGAACGCGGCAGTGCGGCCGTGGCATAGGGCAGGCCGTATCCCATGGTATCGCAGAGGCGAATCTTGATGCGCAAGCCGGAGCGCGCGGAAAAATTCATCAGTTCTTCGGTGAAGGGGACGACGCAGCCCCAGAAATCGGCGCGCGTCACATCTTCGTAATGGCAGCGGATCGCTTCCAGTCCGGCCTCAGCGGCGGCGCGGACCACCTGCATGAAACTGTCCAGCACCTGGCGCCGCGTCTTTTTGAATTTTAAAAAGATATGATAATCGGAAATGGAGGTCAACAGACCGGTCTCTTTGATGCCGACTTGCCTGACCAGTTCAAAGTCCTGCGGATTGGCGCGTATCCACGAGGTCACTTCCGGAAAGCGATACCCTTTGTTGCGCACCTCTTCCAGGACTTCGCGATCTCTTTCCGAATAGATAAAAAATTCAGAGGCGCGGATGACGCCATGGGGTCCGGAAAGGCGGTGCAGCAGGTCGAATATTTTAGAGGCCTGCTCCACCGTGTAGGGTGTGCGCGCCTGCTGGCCATCGCGGAACGTGGTATCGGTGATCCACAATTCCGGGGCCGGTTGTGCGTCCACGGTGATGCCGTCAAAGATGGTTTTGGGGATTTCTGAATAAGGGAAAATATCTCGCATGAGATTGGGCTCTTCGACATCCGCCAGGGGATGTTTCTGGGCTCTCTCGATGTGCTGCCATTTTTCAGTGCGTAATGACATACCTTCCTCCGCCTGATAAGGTTCAATTTTTGTATCTGCACTATATGATACAAAAAATGCGAGATAAAAATTCTCTTTTTATGCAGCTTATGTGACTAGTCGCCGCATTCTTCGTGGTATCCCCGGGAGACTCTGTCTCAGGGCTCTTGTACTTCGGTTAGATACTTGAGCGCATCGCGCAAGGGGTTGTTTTCGGGATTTTTTTGCAGACCTTTTTTGTACGCCGCAATGGCATCCTCGATGCGGTTAAGACGATAATAAACATTGCCCAAATAGAGCTGAACCTGTGGATCTTCGTTGCCGCGTTCTGCCAGAGCCTCGAGGTGAAACAGGGCGCAATCATAAGCCTGGTCCGCCATGCATGCCAATGCCGCATGATAATGGGCAACGGCTGACTCTTTATTGTTCTTGAGCAGAATTTCAAACGCGTGACGCGATTTTTGATACAGGCCTTTGTGGTAGTAGGCGATGCCGAGCCAGTAGTGCGCCATGATCAGGACCGGACTCACTTTAATGGCCTCTTCGAGGGTGGCGATGGCCTCGTCCAGGCGCATGCACCGGTACTGACAGACGCCCATATAATAATAAGCATAAGGAAGCCGGGGGTTCACTCGTATGGCCTTCTGGTAAGTGGCGATGGCTTCGGATATCTTGCCGCGCAGATAATAACCATTTCCCAACATCAGCAGGGCTCGCATGTCCGATGGATCTTCTTTGACTTTTTGTTCCAGGGCAGCGGTCAAATCATCGATTTGCGAGGCATCCATGAGTTCCATGGCGTCCATGAGATGCGTGGACGAAGTGTTCATTGTAGCTTCTCCTATTCTTGTAACCAGTTTAGTGCTTATTATAAGGCGTTTGCTCATGAATGTCAAGGGATATTTTCGTTGATTTTGTTGCTTAATAGTGATAAATTCGGCAGAAAAATGACAGTTATATTATCTCTATAGTCCCATGAATAAATACACTAACCTTATCATTGTCGTACTTGTATGGTGTCTGTCAGCTTGTGCTCTGAATACCGCGGGTAAACCGGATCTACGCGACAAAACAGATACCCTGCGCCAGCAGGACGTTAGCTGGGATCCTGCGGCGCTGGATTCATTTTTCACTGATTTTACCGGCGTGAAGAACGACGGCAGTTCCGCAGCCGAGGTGCTGGAACGGCTCAAAGGAAATGGCATGGAGGCGGGAGAACGTTTGATTGCGGGGTTTCGTGTTCAACTGGTTGCGACCCGCGATGAAGCGGTAGCGCGTCGTGCCTTGCAGGATGCGCAGGTGCGGTTTAGCGAAAACACCTACCTTTTGTACGACAATCCCTATTACAAACTTCGCATCGGCGACTGCCACACCCGTGCAGAAGCGGATTCGCTGCAGCAGCACGCCCTGGAGCGCGGTTTTGCCGGCGCCTGGATTGTGCGTTCGCTGGTCGAGCAGTTCCCGTCCCAACGCAGCGGTGTAATGGTCACCCCTGTTGACAGCCTGCAAAATGATCCACAGGATACCTGGTGATGTTCATTTTTTGATTGTAATTAAGCTATTTTTTTATTATATTTACCGCCTAATCATTAAATTGAAAAACTGTGTGGCGATCATGAATCGCAGTCGAGCATAATACTTTAGGATTATCCCGCCTATCCCATCCGAGGGTGGCGGGTTTATTTTTAGGAGGCAACATGTCCGGACACTCAAAGTGGGCTACGATCAAGCGCAAGAAGGAGAAAACCGACGCCGCCAGAGGGCGGATGTTCACGCGCTTGATCAAGGAAATAACCATTGCCGCGCGTCATGGCGGCGGCGATGAAACCGCCAATCCGCGTCTGCGTACCGCCGTGCTCGCTGCCAAGGCGGCCAATATGCCCGCTGCCAATATCGATCGCGCCGTCAAACGTGGAACCGGCGAGCTGCCGGGCGTCAATTATGAAGAGATCAATTATGAAGGCTACGGCCCGGGCGGCGTGGCCATATATCTTGAAGTCCTGACGGATAATAAAAATCGCACCGTCGCAGAAATCCGCCATCTCCTCTCCAAACACGGCGGCAGCCTGGGTGAATCCGGCAGCGTCGCCTGGATGTTCAGCAAAAAAGGCGTGATCATCGTGCCGGCCAGCGCCACCAACGAGGATGATCTGATGATGGCCTCCCTCGATGCCGGCGCTGAAGATATTGCACTGGAAGACGACGTTTTCAGGTTGACCACCGAGATGGCAAAACTTGAAGCGGTGAAAAAGGCGCTCGAGGGCGCGAAAATTCCCTATGATTCGGCTGAAATCACCATGGAACCCGCCAACACCATAAAAGTGGAAGGCAAGGCCGCTGAATCTGTGCTCAAATTGATCGACGCCCTGGAGGAACACGAAGATATTCAGAACGTGTACGCCAATTTTGATATCGATGCTGAAACCCTTGAAGCCATGGAATAAGCCATGCCTCTGATGGTGATGGGCATAGATCCCGGCAGCCAGGTCACGGGATACGGCATCATCGCCATCGAAAAACGGGGCGCGGCAAGTTACATCGCTGCCGGGGTTGTGCGCACATCAGCGAAAACTCCTTTTTTTGAGCGGATCAAATACATTTACGACGAAATCGAGCGGCTGATCGCGACGCATGATCCCGATGAGGTGGCCCTCGAAGATATTTTTTACGCGCGAAATATTAAATCTTCTTTGCAGCTGGGGCAGGCGCGCGGTGCCGCTGTTCTCGCGGCTCTGAATGCCGGAAAATCAGTCACGGCCTATGCGCCGCGCGAAATCAAACTCGCTCTGACCGGACATGGCGCAGCCGCCAAAGAGCAGGTTCAATATATGGTGGGGCAAATTTTGCACATGCCCCTGGCCGATTATCCGCTGGATGCTTCGGACGCATTGGCCATTGCCTTGTGCCATGGATATCGACGATAAACCAGCGTGTGTGGGGTAGAGGGCGTATGATCGCTTCGGTTCGCGGTACTTTAATTGAAAAAAATCCCACGCATGTGATCCTGGATCATCAGGGGATTGGCATGGAGATTCTCATTCCCCTGTCCACGTTTGCCAACCTGCCGGGGGTGGGAACAACCGTATCCCTTTTCACGCATCTTCATGTACGCGAAGATGCGTTGATTCTCATCGGGTTTGCCTCCTCCGCGGAAAAAGAATTGTTTCAGATGCTATTGTCCGTTTCCGGCATCGGTGTGCGTTCGGCGCTCGGCATATTGTCAGGCTCCAGGGTGGAAGACCTCTACACCTATCTCGCACGCAGCGATGAGGCAGCCTTGACGCGCATTCAAGGATTGGGAAAGAAGACGGCGCAGCGCCTTATCATCGATCTGAAAGAGAAGGCGGCGCAGCGGCTGCAGGGACTTCCCGCGGGAGCTGCCGAGATGACAGCCATACCGGGTGAACGCGGCGAACAAGCCGTTGTGGCGCTCATGAGTCTGGGATTCACCAAGGCCGAAGCTCAAAAAGCGCTTCTCAAAGCCGCCGCCAAGGCCGGTGATCAGGCAGATCTGGAAACTTTGATACGCACAGCCCTGCAAGGGTAAGAAATAATCGCGATGATGAATCAGACTGACCGGCCTACATATCCCGAAATTCAAAACGGGGAACTGGAATTCGACGCCTCATTGCGCCCCAGCCGCTTTGGCGAATTCATCGGTCAGGACAAACTCAAGGAAAACTTGCATGTCTTCATCCAGGCGGCCCGTGAACGGAATGAGGCGCTGGATCATGTGCTTTTTTACGGCCCGCCCGGTCTGGGCAAAACCACCCTGGCGCACATCATTGCCCAGGAGATGGGCGCCAATATTCGCCTCACTTCAGGGCCAACGCTGGAACGCGCCGGCGATCTGGCGGGCTTGTTGACCAATCTCAATGAACAGGATATCCTCTTCATCGATGAGATTCACCGCCTCAACCGGGTCGTCGAAGAGTATCTCTATCCGGCCATGGAAGATTTCAAGCTGGACATCATTCTGGATAAGGGCGCCAATGCGCGCTCGATCCAGCTCAAGCTGCCGCATTTTACCCTCGTGGGCGCCACGACGCGGGCGGGTTTGCTGACCTCACCCTTGCGCGCGCGGTTTGGGGTTTCGTTCCGCCTGGATTATTACCAGCCGGAGCCGCTCTGCAAAATTGTGCAGCGCTCGGCAAAGATACTCAACGTCACCATCGATCCCGATGCGGCCCTGGAGATCGCCAAACGCGCACGCGGCACCCCGCGCGTGGCCAACCGCCTGCTGCGGCGCATCCGCGATTTTGCGCAGATACTCGGCCACACCACCATCACCCTGGAGCTGGCGCACTCTTCGCTGCAGCGCCTCGATGTGGACGAATGCGGATTGGATGATATGGACAAACGCATCCTGCTGGCGGTGATCGACAAATTCTCCGGCGGTCCGGTCGGCTTGAATACCCTCGCGGTCGCCATCGGCGAAGAGAGCGACACCATCGAGGAAATCTATGAACCGTATCTGATCCAATCCGGTTTTTTGAACCGCACCCCGCGAGGCCGTGTGGCCACCGATGCCGCTTATCAACACTTTAAACGCAAGCGGGGAAGTTTTTTGCAGGAAAATATGTTTAAATAATTTTTCAGATTTAGATAAAAGGCGTGTGTTCCGGAATCCGGGATGTGCCGGGTTCTCCATTTTTTTAGAGGAGGTATCGCCGCAATGAAACTGTCCGATTTTAAGTACACGCTGCCTGACAAGCTGATTGCTCAATACCCCAGCGATAAACGGGACGAGTGCCGTCTCATGATTGTCAATCGTGAAACCGGGGCCATCGAGGAGGGCATCTTCGCCGATGTGATCGATTATATGGATAAAGGCGATTGCCTGGTCATTAACCAGACCAAAGTCTTTCCTGCGCGGCTCGAAGGCACCAAAGACAAGACCGACGCCAAAGTCGAGGTGTTTTTGCTGCGCGAGCTGGAACAGGGATTATGGGAAGTGCTGGTCAAACCGGCGCGCAAAGTCCGCGTCGGCAACCGCCTCAGCATCGGAAACGAACTGGCCTGCGATGTCATCGACAATACCGTGTCGGGAGGCCGCGTGGTGCGGTTCAACTATTCCGGCGATTTCTTTAAAATTGTCGACCGCATCGGCAAATCGCCCTTGCCGCCTTACATCAAACGCGAACCGGAACCCATGGATAAAGATCGCTATCAGACCGTCTATGCGACCGACCGCGGCGCTGTGGCCGCGCCAACCGCGGGTCTGCACTTTACCGATGCGCTCCTGAAAAAAATCGCGCAAAAAGGCGTGAAGGTGGTTCCCATCACCCTGCATCTTGGATTGGGCAGCTTCCGCCCCGTCGTGGTCGAGGACCTCAGCCGCCACAAAATGGATTCCGAATTTTTCGATATCTCCGAAGAGGCGGCCAACATCATCAATCAAACCACACGCGACAAGAACAAGGTGATCGCCGTGGGCACCAGTGTGGTGCGGGCGCTGGAAGCCAATGTCACTTCGGAAGGATGGGCTAAATCCGGTCACGGCTGGACCGACAAATTTATCTATCCGCCTTATGAGTTCAAGATCATTGACCGCATGATCACCAATTTCCATCTGCCGCAATCCACGCTGTTGATGCTGGTCTCCACCTTTGCCGGCCGCGACCTGATCTTCAAGGCGTACCGCAAAGCCGTGCGGGATAAATACCAGTTCTACAGCTATGGCGATGCCATGTTAATCATCTAACCGCGATACCCTGATACCCTTGCAAAGGTCTCTGAGACCTTCGCAAGGGTAGTTTAGAAGGATTTTGCTGCGTGAAAGAGAACGTCACCGCGCTCATCGTCGCTGCCGGGCAGGGTAAGCGCTTTGGCGGCCCGGTCAGCAAACAATTTGTGTCATGCCACGGCAAACCGCTGCTGTTTTATACCCTGCGCGTTTTCCAGCAGAGCCCGTTGATCAATGCCATCTGTCTCGTTCTGCCGCCGGATCTGCTGGATTTCTACGCCGCGCAGATGCGGGATTGGGGCATCCACAAATTTCATCGCGCTGTGGCGGGTGGCGCTGAACGCCATGACTCCGTCTCTGCCGGCCTCGCGGTTTTGCCTGAGGAAACCGGGCTGGTCGCCATCCATGATGGCGTGCGGCCCCTGCTGAGCCTTGATGTGATCGCGCGCTGCGTTGCCGCCGCCGGGATGCACGGCGCCGCCATTGCGGCGGTGCCGCCCAGGGACACCATCAAACGCATCGATGGGGATCGCGTCGCCGAAACCATCGACCGGCGGCGCCTGATACTGGTGCAAACGCCGCAAATCTTTCGCAAGGATTTGATCCAGAGCGCGTACCGCAAAGCCTATGAATGCGGAGATTTCAGCACCGATGATGCGGCGCTGGTGGAGGCCACGGGGCATCCGGTGCAGGTGGTCATGGGCGATTACCGCAACATAAAAATCACCTCGCACGAAGACCTGGTCTTTGTGCAAGCCTTTCTGGAGCCCTGAAATGCGCATCGGCCATGGATATGACGTGCACCGCCTGGTCCCGGCTCGCAAGCTGATCCTCGGCGGCGTTGAAATACCCTGCGAAAAGGGATTGCTGGGCCACTCAGATGCTGATGTGCTGTGCCATGCCATCAGCGATGCGCTGCTCGGTGCACTGGCTTTGGGAGACATTGGCATGCATTTCCCCGATACGGATCCGGCGTATCGCGGCGCGGACAGCGTTGCTCTGCTGCGTCAGGTGGCGGGGCTGTTGCGGGAGCGGGGGTACTGTGTGGTCAATATCGATGCCACCGTGATTTTGCAGCGTCCCAAAATTGCGCCCTTCGTTGTCCGCATGCGCGAGAATATAGCCGCGGCGGTTCAGGCGCCTGTGGATGCCGTTTCCATCAAGGCCACCACCAGCGAAGGCATGGGATATGAAGGCAGGGGAGAGGGTGCGACCGCGCATGCGGTGGTGCTGGTGGACAAGATGCCGGCCTCCGGAGAGGCCTCCGGCACTGTATTTTGACGAGAGGGTAAGATATGCCATTGATGCTTTACAACAGTCTCACCCGCCGCAAGGAAGTTTTCGAACCCATCACGCCGGGCCGGGTGAACATGTACGTCTGCGGTCCGACCGTGTATGATTATCCCCACATCGGCCATGTCAAAAGCTATCTCAGCTTTGATATCGTGGTGCGCTATCTGCGTTTTTCCGGCTACAAAGTGCGCTATGTGCAGAACATCACCGATGTGGGGCATCTGCTCGACAGCGGCGAGGATCGCATTTTGCGCGGCGCCGAGCGCGAGCAGGTGCAGCCCATGGAACTGGTGGAAAAATACACCCGCGCCTATTTCGCGGCCATGGACGCGCTCAATGTGCTGCGGCCGGACATCTCGCCGCACGCCAGCGGCCATGTGCCGGAACAGATCGATCTGGTGCAGCGGTTGCTGGAAAAAGGCATGGCCTACGAAGTCAATGGCTCGGTCTATTTCGATGTCAGCCGGTTTCCCGGGTACGGCAAACTCTCCGGCCGCAAGGTCGAAGATCAGATGGCCGGCGCCCGCCTCAACGTCATCGAGGAAAAACGCCATCCCGCGGATTTCGCGCTATGGAAAAAGGCGGACTCCAACCATATCATGCAGTGGAACAGTCCCTGGGGCCGCGGATTTCCGGGCTGGCATATCGAATGCTCGGCCATGTCGATGAAATATCTCGGCGAGACGCTGGACATCCACGGCGGCGGCATGGAAAACCAGTTCCCGCATCACGAATGCGAGATCGCGCAGAGCGAAGCGGCCACAGGGGTGCCCTTTGTCAAATACTGGCTGCATAACAACATGGTGCTGGTCGATGGCGTCAAGATGAGCAAATCGCTGGGCAATTTCACCACCGTGGAACAGGCGCTGGGTAAATTCAACGGCAACCAGGTGCGATTTTTCATCCTGCAAACGCATTATCGCAGTCCGGTCGATTTCAGCGATACGGCGATCACCGCGGCGGCCCAGGGTCTGGAGCGGCTGCAGGGCACCTGGCAGACGCTGCAGCAGCTCTCCGCGAGTGAAGCGGCAGAAGGCGATGCGGGCGGCGCGGCCGAGCTGGCGGCGATCTACCGCGGCCGTTTTCTGGCGGAGATGGATGATGATTTCAACACCCCGGCCGCCATCGGACATCTTTTTGATTTTTCCAGAGAGATCAATAAACATCTCACGACCGCCGGCAAAGCGAACGGCGCCGCCATCCGGGTGCTCTATGAAACCCTGAATGAACTCTGCGGTCAGGTTTTGGGATTGCAGCCGCCCGGTGTTGCGGAGAGCGTGGCGGCCGAGCCTTTCATCGATTTGCTGGTGCATCTGCGCACCACCCTGCGGCAGAAAAAGGAGTTTCAACTGGCCGATGAGGTGCGGCAGCGACTGCAGGATTTGGGCGTGGTGATCGAGGATGGGGTGGAGGGAAGCCGCTGGAAAGTGGTTAAAATGTAAAAATTTTATGATTTTTAAATATTTCTCTTGATTTTCTCAGTAATTTTCTTAAATTATATGGCTATCTTGGTTAGTATACGAAACCGCGCCACCATAGCTCAGTAGGTAGAGCACCTCACTTGTAATGAGGACGTCGCGGGTTCGATTCCTGCTGGTGGCTCTTTGAAATAAAATATGGAGAGGTACCCGAGTGGCCAAAGGGAACAGACTGTAAATCTGTCAGCATACGCTTTCGGAGGTTCGAATCCTCCCCTCTCCACTTCCATATTTTGGCTGCTGACAAGCGGCCAGCACATCAGAGACTCGATTGCGTGTGAGTAAATCACAACCTGTGTCTTCACTAGAACCCGGGAGACAAGCCAGGCGAGGAGGGTAGTCATTCTCGGAATGGTTTATTCTGCCGGTCTCGGTTGGTGCGCATGTTAATCGATTCCGGCCTTTTTTTTGTCGGGCCGCTGGCATTCAGGCGGGAGTAACTCAGTGGTTAGAGTCACAGCCTTCCAAGCTGTTGGTCGCGGGTTCGAGTCCCGTCTCCCGCTCAACTATCGGGGCGCTTCGTACTCACCTGGCAGAGTCCGTAAGATTTTAAGCCCAAGTAGCTCAGTAGGTAGAGCGCATCCTTGGTAAGGATGAGGTCACCAGTTCAATCCTGGTCTTGGGCTCTCTATAAAACAAGCAAAGCTGAATAGCTGTGAATTAAATTTCACTGTCCGGAGGACTAAATCATGGCAAAAGCAAAGTTCGAAAGAACCAAGCCGCATGTGAATATCGGCACGATCGGCCACGTGGATCACGGCAAGACGACGTTGACCGCGGCGATCACGCAGGTGTTGTCGTTGCGTGGGTTGGCGCAGGCCAAGGCGTACGACGAGATCGACAACGCGCCGGAAGAGAAGGCTCGTGGTGTCACCATCAACGTACACCATGCGGAATATGAGACCAAGAATCGCCACTATGCGCACGTGGATTGTCCGGGTCACGCCGATTACATCAAGAACATGGTGACCGGTGCGGCGCAGATGGACGGAGCGATCCTGGTGGTATCGGCGGCAGATGGGCCGATGCCGCAGACGCGCGAGCACGTGCTGTTGGCGCGCCAGGTGATGGTGCCGTCGATGGTGGTTTATTTGAACAAAGCGGACATGGTGGATGATCCTGAGCTGCTGCAGCTGGTAGAGCTTGAAGTGCGAGAGCTGTTGACCAAGTACGGATTTCCGGGTGATGAGATTCCTGTGATCACGGGCAGTGCGTTGCAGGCACTGGAGAATCCGACCGATGACACCAAGATCAAATCGATTCTGGATTTGATGGATGCGGTGGATAGCTACATACCGACGCCGGCGCGCATGACGGACAAGCCGTTTTTGATGCCGATCGAAGATGTGTTTTCGATCACGGGACGCGGCACGGTGGGCACGGGTCGTATCGAGCGCGGCCAGGTGAAGGTTGGCGAGGAAGTGGAGATCGTCGGATTGGGATTGAAGAAGAAGACGGTTTGCACGGGTGTTGAGATGTTCCGCAAGCTGTTGGATGAAGGCCAGGCTGGCGATAACGTGGGATTGCTGCTGCGCGGCGTTGAGAAAGACGAATTGCAGCGCGGCCAGGTGATTGTGAAGCCGGGATCGATCCTGCCGCACACCAAGTTTCTGGGTGAAGTATACGTGTTGAGCAAGGAAGAGGGTGGCCGTCACACGCCGTTCTTCAATGGCTATCGTCCGCAGTTTTATTTCCGTACGACGGATGTGACCGGGACGATCGATCTGCCGGAAGGCGTCGAGATGGTGATGCCGGGCGACAACATCACGGTGACGGGAGAATTGATCACCGAGATCGCCATGGAAGAGGGTCTGCGCTTCGCCATTCGCGAAGGCGGCCGCACGGTTGGCGCCGGTGTTGTAACCAAGATTATCAAGTAATCAGGCGCTGTCCAAACTTTTATTTGTAGGCTGAATCATGAGAGACTTAGTCATACTGGAATGTTCTGAATGCAAACGCCGTAACTATTCCACGGACAAGAACAAGCGTAAGCAAACAGGACGTGTTGAATACCAGAAATATTGCAGGTGGTGTAACAAGCGTACGGCTCATAAAGAGACCCGTTAAGCTTGGGCATAGGTCTGTAGCTCAATTTGGTAGAGCACCGGACTCCAAATCCGACGGTTGGGGGTTCGAGTCCCTCCAGACCTGCAATAGAATAGAAGCAAGCGAGGGGTGTCCTGAACGGATGCCTCTTGAAGTACCGCTGGCCGATACCCAAACAGAAAGCAGATGGTATGTTTCAGAGATTAGTGAATTTTGTCACTGATGTACGCACAGAGATGGCCAAAGTGAGCTGGCCGAGCAAGGATCAACTCAAGGGTCAGACCCTGGTGGTGATTTTCGTATCGCTGTTTTTTGCGGTATTTATTTTTGCCATCGATCACATCCTGTCGCGCGTTCTCGACTTCATCTATTAATACGTATCAGAAGCAGTGCAGCCAGCGATGTGAGTCGGATGTCAGGGCTGAAGACGAGATTGGTTTTTGATCAGACATGACGTACACCCTTCGGGGTCAGATTAGGAAAAATTGAGTGGAACAAGAAGAATTAAAATGGTTTGCGATACACGTGCTCTCCGGCCATGAGAACAAGATCAGGGCCTATCTGGAGAACGAGATCAAGCATTCCAATTTGCACGAAAAGATCGACAAGATACTTGTTCCTTCGGAAGAGATCACCGAGATGCGCGAGGGCAAGAAGAGGGTGCGCAACAAGATCATGTTCCCCGGCTATATGCTGGTGCACATGGTCTATGACAAGGAGACGCGCCATCTGATTCTCAACACGCCCGGTGTGACCAATTTTGTCGGCAGCAAAAACGAGCCCACGCCGCTCAAGAACGACGAAGCGGAGCGCATCCTGGGCCGTACTGAGGGCGGCGTTAAAGACCGTTCCAAGATTCCGTTTCACATCGGCGATCCCATCAAGGTCACCGATGGTCCCTTCACCGATTTCACGGGTTTTGTGGAAGAGGTTAATGACGAGAAAAACAAAGTTAAGGTGATGGTGAGTATTTTCGGACGCGCCACGCCGGTTGAACTAGATTTCCTGCAAATCGAATTAGAACAGTAAGGTAGTCACATGGCAAAAAAAGTAATTGGCAGTATCAAGTTGCAGATACCTGCCGGCGCTGCGAATCCGTCTCCTCCTGTGGGTCCGGCTCTGGGTCAGCACGGTGTCAACATCATGGAGTTTTGCAAACAGTTCAACGCCAAAACTCAGGATAAAGCAGGCCTGATTATTCCGGTGATCATCACGGTTTATGCGGATCGTTCTTTTTCCTTCATCACCAAGACGCCGCCAGCCGCGGTATTGCTGAAAAAAGCAGCCGGTCTTGAAAAGGGTTCTGGCGAACCCAACCGCAACAAGGTTGGCAAGGTGACCAAGGACCAGGTGCGCGAAATCGCAGAACTCAAGATGCAGGATCTCAATGCGGCTTCTGTGGAAGCGGCGATGAGTATGGTGGAAGGCACAGCCCGCAGCATGGGGCTTGTGGTCGAATAATCAGATAGACGCATCCCTGTAGATTCATGATTACACGTGTTTTGGAGTTATAATGAGACATAGTAAGCGGTATAGTGAAGCTTTGCAAAGACTCGATCGCCGCATCGCCTATAATCTGGAAGATGCAGTGGTCAAGGTAAAGGAATTGGCGACAGCCAAGTTCGATGAATCCATCGAACTCAGCGTGCGCCTGGGCGTTGACCCACGCAAAGCGGATCAGATGGTCCGCGGCACCGTGATTCTACCCCATGGCACGGGCAAAAAAGTGCGGGTACTGGTTTTGACCAAAGGCGCCAAGGAAAAAGAAGCGTCCGAAGCGGGCGCAGATCATGTTGGCTCCGATGATATCATCACGCAGATTCAGGGCGGGTGGCTCGAGTTCGATGTCGTCATCGCCACCCCCGATATCATGGGCCAGGTCGGCAAGCTCGGCAAGATTCTTGGAACCCGTGGTTTGATGCCCAACCCCAAGAGCGGCACGGTCACCTTTGAGGTGGGACAAGCCGTTCGCGAGGCCAAAGCGGGCAAGATATCTTTCCGCGTTGACAAGTATGGCATCATCAATGCAGCGGTGGGCAAGAAATCCTTCTCGCCAGATCAAATCAAGGAAAATGTACAGGTATTCATGGATATGATCAACCGCCTCAAGCCATCGTCAGCCAAAGGGATTTACATTAAAAGCGTCACCCTGTCCAGTACCATGAGCCCTGGTATCCGCTTGGATAAAAACCAGATCGTGGAAGCGGCAAAGGCTTGATAAACACATTTGAAGTAAAGGATATCCTCCATGCCACAACCTGTAAAAGTAAAAAAGCTGGAAGAAATCAATGATAGCCTGAGCAAGGCGAAGAGCGTTTTTCTAACCGATTTTACCGGATTGACCGTTGAAGAGATCACCAGGCTCCGCGCGGAATTCCGCAAGAACAATGTAAAATATCTGGTTGTGAAGAACACGCTTGCGCGCATCTCCGCCAAGGAAAACGGGTTCGAACAGATCGTGCCTTTCCTCAATGGCCCCACCGGTATGGCCATTGCCCTGGGCGATCCGGTTGCACCGGTGCGTATCATCTATGATTTCAAAAAGGATAAAGAAAAACCGTCGATCAAAGCGGCCATGCTCGAAGGCCAGCTTTTGGATCAAGCCGCTGTGGAAGAAGTGAGAAAGATCCCCAGCCGCGAAATCCTGTTGGCGCAGGTGGTCTCGGCCATGGCTTCCCCCATCACAGGCTTTATGGGCGGCATCCAGGCCATTCTCTCCAATATGGTCGGCGTTCTCCAGGCAATTAAAGAAAAGAAAGAATCATAACCTTAATATTTTGACTCTAACGGGAGGTAGAAATGCCCGAAAATGCAGATGTTGCAGTTGCCCAAGATGCCAAAGTTGAGCAAATCCTTAAGAGCATCGAGGAAATGAGCGTTCTCCAGCTGTCTCAGTTGATCAAAGCGTGCGAAACCCGCTTTGGCGTGACGGCTGCGGCTCCAATGGCCATGCCCATGGGTATGGTAATGCCAGGTGCAGCGGCTGCTGCCCCGGTTGTTGAGGAACAAACCGAGTTCGACGTGGTCCTCAAAGCGGCTGGCGCCAACAAAATCAATGTCATTAAAGTCATTCGTACCATCACCAACCTCGGCCTGAAAGAAGCCAAGGATCTGGTCGATGGCGCCCCCAGCAAAGTAAAAGAGGGCGTGACCAAAGAAGAAGCCAATGACATCAAGGCCAAGTTGGAAGAGGCTGGAGCTGAAGTCGAATTAAAGTAGACGCGATAAAAAACCGAGCTCTCTGAGCTCGGTTTTTGTCAATAGATCACACCAGTCACCCATCAAAAGGAGTTAATCCTTTGCCCGTTGGTTTGAAAAGAGAACGACAGACATTTTCTAAAATCAAGTCCATAGCTGAAATCCCGGATTTATTGGATATTCAGCTAAAATCATTTAAGGACTTTTTGCAGGCTGATACGCCGCCGGAACAACGGCGCGAAGTCGGCTTGCAAGCGGTTTTCAAGAGCGTTTTTCCCATCATCGACAGCCGGGAAAACTTTATTCTTGAATTCCTCGAATACTATATCGATCCGCCCAAATACAGCGTCGAAGAGTGCCAGGAAAGAGGCATGTCGTTCGCCGTGGCCCTCAAGGCCAAGCTGCGACTGTCCATCAAGGATGAATACAATCCCAATGATCCTCTGGCCAATTCCGTCGAACAGGTCGTCTACCTGGGAAACATCCCCTACATGACCTATCGCGGAACCTTCATCATTAATGGCGCCGAGCGCATCATCGTCAGCCAGCTGCATCGCTCTCCGGGCGTGTTCTTTGATGAGGTCTCTCATCCCAATGGCACACGCCTCTATTCCGCGCGCATTATTCCCTTGCGGGGATCCTGGGTCGAGTTCGCCACCGATATCAATGATCTGATGATCGTCTATATCGACCGGCGTAAAAAATTTCTCGTCACCACCCTGCTGCGCGCGATTGGCTTCTCCACCAACAAAGACATCCTCGATGCCTTTGACCTCCGCGAAGAGGTGGTGGTGAGCGAAGAAAATGCGCAGGAACTGGACGGCCAGCGCGTCGTCGATGATATCATCGACCGCAATACCGGCGAGATCATTGTCGATAAACTGCAAAAGCTGACCGAAGACAAAATTCGCTCCATCATCAATCTCGGCATCAAAAAGATCGATGTGGTGCGCTCCGACAAGACGTACGGCGAAGAGATCATCAGCAATACGCTCGAGAAGGATAAAACATCCGATGACAATGAAGCGCTGGCAGCCATCTATGAAAACCTGCGCTCCGGCGAGGCGCCCGATCTGGATACCGCCAAGCAGCTCATCGAACGTTTGTTCTTCAACCCGAAACGCTATGACCTCGGTGAAGTTGGCCGCCATCGTCTCAATAAAAAACTCGGTCTGCAGGTCGCACCGGATAACATTGCCCTGACCCGCGAAGATATCATCGGCATCATCAAGTATCTGCTCGATCTCCGCAGAGGCAAGCGCTCCGCCGATGACATCGACCATTTGGGCAACCGCCGCGTCCGCACCGTCGATGAACAGCTCGCTGCTCAGATGAGTGTGGGCCTGGCGCGCATGGCGCGCACCATCAAGGAACGCATGAATTTGCGCGAAAGCGAAAATCCGACGCCGCAAGATCTGGTCAACGCCAGAACCATCCTTTCGGTGATCAATACCTTTTTCGGCACCAGCCAGCTTTCGCAGTTCATGGATCAGACCAACCCCCTGGCTGAATTGACGCACAAACGCCGTCTTTCCGCCCTGGGACCCGGAGGTTTGACCCGTGAACGCGCCGGATTCGAAGTCCGCGACGTCCATTATACCCATTATGGCCGCCTCTGTCCGATCGAAACACCGGAAGGCCCGAATATCGGCCTTATTTCGTCCATGACTACTTTTGCGCGCATCAATGAATTCGGTTTCATCGAGACGCCCTATCGCCTGGTCGAAAATGGCAAGGCGACGGACAAGATTGTCTTCATGGCGGCTGATGACGAGGAAGATCTGATGGTGGCCCAGGCCAGTGAACTGCTGGACAAAAAGGGCAATTTTATCAATGAGCTGGTCAAGGCGCGTATCCACAGCGAATTCCCGGTGGTGACACCGGATCGACTCCACTACATGGACGTTTCGCCGACCCAGATCGTGTCCGCCGCCGCCGCCCTGATCCCGTTCCTGGACCACGACGATGCCAACCGCGCCCTCATGGGGTCGAACATGCAGCGTCAAGCGGTGCCCTTGTTGACCCCGCAGGCGCCTTTTGTCGGCACCGGCATGGAAGGCAAGATCGCCAAGGACTCGCGCGCCGTCGTCGCCAGCGAACACGACGGTGTCGTCGTGCGTGTGGACGCCAGCCGCGTCGTCATTCGCAAGCATGAGAAAAAGCTGCAAAAGGATAAACTCGCCGAGCTCACTGATTTCGATGACAGCGGCGTGGTCACCTACAGGCTGACCAAGTTCATGCGCACCAATCAGGACACCTGCATCAACCAGAAACCGATCGTCAACGAAGGCGATGAAATCAAAGCCGGACAGGTGATCGCCGATGGCGCAGGGACCGAAATGGGCGAACTTGCCCTGGGACGCAATGTGCTGGTCGCCTTCATGCCCTGGCGCGGCTATAACTTTGAAGACGCGATTGTCATTTCAGAACGCGTCGTTCAAGAAGATATTTTCACATCGGTACACATCGAAGAATTTGAGCTTCAGGTTCGCGATACCAAGCGCGGCGAGGAAGAGTTGACGCGCGAAATCCCCAATGTCTCGGAAGAAACCACCAAGGAACTCGATGAGAATGGCATTGTCCGCGTCGGTGCTGAAGTGCTGGCCGGAGACATCCTCGTCGGCAAGGTGACGCCGAAAGGGGAGAGCGACCCTACCCCCGAAGAAAAACTGCTCAAAGCCATCTTTGGTGAAAAAGCCGGGGACGTCAAGGATGCTTCCCTGAAAGCAACCCCCGGTCTGAAAGGCGTTGTCATCGATACGCGTCTGTTCTCGCGCAAAAAGAAGGACACTTCCACCCGCCGCAAAGAGAAGAAGAATCTCGAAGAACTCGATGCCTGGCTGGAAGAACAGAAAGCCAAAATCCGCAAAATGCGCGCCGACAAGCTGACCATTGCCCTATCCGGACAGGTCAGTGCGGGTGTTCGCGAAGCCATCACAGGTAAAGTGCTTGTTAAAGCCAAGACCGTGCTCAAGGATGCGGTGCTGGCCAAGCTTGATTATAGTAATGTTGATTTTAGTTCGCACCTCACCGAGGATACGGCCACCAACAAACTGATTCAGGTCATCAATACCCGTTTCAGCCGCAAGATGACCGCCATCGAGGATGAATACGAACTGCAAAAGTTCAAAATCACCGTGGGTGATGAGTTGCCCCCCGGCATCGTACAGTTGGCAAAAGTCTATGTTGCCAAGAAACGCAAACTGATGGTGGGCGATAAGATGGCCGGCCGTCACGGCAATAAAGGCGTGGTGTCCAAGATCGTGCCGATCGAGGACATGCCCTATATGCCCGATGGTACGCCTGTGGACATCGTTCTCAATCCGTTGGGCGTGCCCTCGCGTATGAACCTGGGGCAGATTCTCGAGACCAATCTGGGTTGGGCGGCTCATAAAATGGATAGATTCTATGCCACCCCGGTTTTCGACGGCGCAAGCCTGGCAGAAATTCATGAAGAGATGAAGAAAGCCGGCATACCGCTGAATGGCAAATCCAAACTGTATGACGGCCGCACCGGCGATATGATCGATGAAGAGGTCACGGTCGGCTGGATCTATATGATGAAACTCTCGCATCTGGTCGAGGATAAAATTCACGCCCGCTCCATCGGGCCGTACTCCCTGATCACCCAACAGCCCCTGGGCGGAAAAGCCCAATTCGGCGGCCAGCGTTTCGGTGAAATGGAAGTGTGGGCTCTGGAAGCATACGGCGCGGCTTATACCCTGCAGGAAATTCTCACGGTCAAGTCCGATGATGTGCGCGGACGCTCCAAGGCCTACGAAGCCATCGTCAAGGGTGAGAATATTCCTGATCCGGGACTGCCTGAATCCTTCAATGTTCTCATACGCGAATTGATGGGACTGGGTCTGGATGTGGAATTGATCAGCAAGTCAGCAAAAAAGTAGCATAAATCAATCATTGATGATACCGGCTTTAGAGGTGCGGCGGAAATGCCGAAAAAAGGGCATCTGCCACGCCTCTTTATGCGTTTTTTTAACCAGGCTCGCTCACAGAGTTTGGAGGTGACAATTTGAATTACATGTTCGCTCAAGATACTCCAACGCAAGATCCAAATTTCTCGTCCATTTACATTGGTCTTGCCTCTCCAGATAAAATACTCGAACGCTCTCATGGCGAAGTGACCAAGCCGGAGACCATCAATTACCGTTCTTTCAAACCTGAAAAAGACGGCCTGTTTTGCGAAAAAATCTTTGGACCGGTGCGCGACTGGGAATGCCATTGCGGCAAGTATAAACGGATTCGCTATAAAGGCATCGTCTGTGACCGCTGCGGCGTTGAAGTGACCATGAAAAGCGTGCGTCGCGAACGCATGGGGCATATAACCCTCGCGGTTCCGGTGGTGCACATCTGGTATTGGAAATCGCTGCCTTCAAAAATCGGCTACATCCTGGGCATGAGCATCAAGGAACTGGAAAAGGTCATCTATTACGAATCGTATGTGGTGATCCGTCCGGGCAAAAGCGGTCTTTCCACCAAGGATTTGATCTCTGAAGAGGATTATCTCGACATCATCGAGCGCATGCAGACAGAGGAAGATGGTCTGCCCGAAGAGGAGACGTTTTATGCCAATATCGGTGGTCAGGGTGTCCTCGAACTGCTAAAGCATGTAAATATCGATGAACTCTCTCATCAGCTGCGCTACCAGGCCCGCAACGAAACTTCCATTCAACGCAAGGCCGATGCGCTGAAGCGCCTGAAAGTGGTGGAATCCTTCCGCCGCTCCAATCGCGATCGCATCAACCGCCCCGAGTGGATGGTGATGTCTGTCATCCCGGTGGTTCCGCCCGAACTGCGCCCCCTGGTTCCGCTCGAAGGCGGCCGTTTTGCCACATCGGATCTCAATGATCTCTACCGCCGCGTCATTATTCGCAACAACCGTCTGAAAAAGCTGCTGGAAATCAAGGCGCCCGAAGTCATCTTGCGCAACGAAAAACGCATGCTCCAGGAAGCGGTCGATTCGCTCTTTGACAATGGACGCAAGTCCTCCGCGGTGCGCAGTGACGGCAACCGCGCCCTCAAGAGCCTCTCCGACATGTTGCGCGGCAAGCAGGGCCGCTTCCGTCAGAACCTGCTCGGCAAGCGCATCGACTATTCCGGCCGTTCGGTGATCGTCGTGGGTCCGGAATTGAAGCTGCACGAGTGCGGTCTGCCCAAGGAGATGGCGTTGGAACTGTTCAAGCCGTTCGTCATCCGCAAACTGGTCGAACGCGGCCTGGTTAAAACGGTCAAAAGCGCCAAAAAATATGTCGAACGCCGCGGCTCCGAGGTTTGGGATATCCTCGAGGAGATCATCGACGATCATCCCGTGATGCTCAACCGCGCGCCAACCCTGCACCGCCTCGGCATCCAGGCCTTTCAGCCCGTGCTGATCGAAGGCAAAGCCATACAGATTCACCCGCTGGTCTGCGCCGCGTTCAACGCCGACTTTGATGGCGATCAGATGGCCGTTCACGTGCCGCTGTCGTTCTATGCGCAGATTGAAACGAAAATATTGATGCTTTCCAGCCATAACATCCTGTCGCCGGCCCATGGCCGTCCATTGGCCATCCCCAGCCAGGATATCGTGCTCGGTATTTATTATCTCACCAAACGCCGCACCGGCGTTCTGGGAGAGGGCATGAGCTTTTCATCGCCGGAAGAGGTGCTCATCGCCTATAACGACGGCCGTATCGCGTTGCATGCCCCCATCAAGGTTCGCTTCAAGGGCGAGATGATCGAGACGACGACCGGCCGTGTCATTTTCAATGACATGTTGCCTGAAGAGATTCGCATGGTCAATGTTCTGTTGACCAAAAAGGCGATCGAGGAACTCGTCGCCCAGGCGTATAACAAATTGGGTAATTACCGCACGGCCCTGCTGCTCGATAATCTCAAAGAGATCGGCTTCCGCTATGCGATGCGCTCCGGAACCACGGTTGGTCTGGATGATGTCATCGTGCCGCCGGAAAAAGATGAGCTGCTGGAACAGGCTTTTAAAAATGTTTTGGGCATTCAAAAACGCTATGAACGCGGCATCATCACCGACGGCGAGCGCTATAACCAGATCATCGATATCTGGACCCATACCACCAGCGCGGTCGCGGAAAAGATGTTCGAGCGCCTGCGCCAGGACCGTCAGGGCTTCAATCCCATCTTCATGATGGCCGATACCGGCGCCCGCGGTTCCAAGGAACAGATTCGCCAGCTCGCGGGCATGCGCGGTTTGATGGCCAAACCGCAGAAAAAGATGACCGGCTCCATGGGCGAAATCATCGAAAACCCGATCACCGCCAACTTCCGCGAAGGATTGTCGGTGCTTGAATACTTTATATCGACCCACGGTGCGCGCAAAGGTCTGGCCGATACCGCCCTCAAAACCGCGGATGCCGGCTATCTTACCCGGCGTCTCGTGGACGTGGCCCAGGATGTCATCATCACCCAGCCGGACTGCGGCACCATCCTCGGATTGCGCGTCGGTGACCTCAAGGAAGGTGAAGAAGTCATCGAGTCCATGAGCGATCGTATCGTCGGCCGCGTCGCGGCAGAAGATATCTTTGATCCGGAGAGCGGTGATGTGATCATCGAAGTGGGCGCGCTCATCAGCGAAGAGATCGCCAAGAAAATCAGCGATGCCGGTCTGGATTCGGTGCTGATTCGCTCCGTACTGACTTGCGAATCCCCGCGCGGCGTCTGCGCCGCCTGTTACGGCAGAAACCTGGCTACCGGCAAGAATGTTTGTATTGGCGAAGCGGTCGGCGTCATGGCGGCCCAATCCATCGGTGAACCTGGCACCCAGCTCACCCTGCGTACCTTCCACATCGGTGGTACGGCATCGCGCATCGCGGCGCAGTCGCAGGTCGCGGTGAAACACGAGGGTATCATCGCCTGGGACAATCTGAAAACCGTTGAACGTGAAGATGGCGAAATCGTCTGCATCGGCCGCAACGGCCGCATCAACATCCAGGATGAAGACAACCGCAACATGGAGCGCTTGACCGTGCCCTATGGCGCCCTGGTTCTGGTGAAGCCGGGCACGCGCGTCGCCAAGAATACCGTTATTTTCAAGTGGGATCCCTATACCGCTTCCATCATCAGCACCACCAGCGGCACGGTCCGTTTCCAGGATCTGCTGGAAAATGTGACCTTCCGCGAAGAGATGGACGAAACCACGGGCATGCGTCAACGCGTGGTCATCGAAACCCGCAGCCGTAACCTCAGTCCCACCATCAACATCGTGGACGAGAAGGGCGAAGTGGCCACTTCCTATGTCATACCGACGCGTGCCAACCTCGTGATCCGCGATGGCGAACAGGTGGCCGCGGGCGATGCACTGGTTAAGATTCCGCGCGAAATCGCCAAGACCCGTGATATCACCGGCGGTCTGCCGCGCGTGGCTGAGTTGTTCGAAGCGCGGCGGCCCAAAGAACCGGCCGTGGTCAGCGAAATCGACGGCATCGTCGAATTCGGCGAGATGAAGCGCGGTGTGCGCAAGATCATCGTCCGTTCCGAGGATGGCCACGAGGAAAAGGTCTACATGATTGGCTATGGCAAGCATGTTCTGGTGCATCCGGGCGATTTTGTTCATGCCGGCGAAAAACTGTCGGAAGGATCCGTAGCCCCGCACGACATCCTGGCCATCATGGGCGCCAACAAGGTGCAGGAATACCTGGTGAACGAAATCCAGGAAGTCTACCGCTTGCAGGGTGTGCGTATCAATGACAAACACATCGAAGTGATCGTGCGGCAGATGCTGCAAAAGGTCAAGGTGGAAGACCCCGGCGACACCCATTATCTCGAAGGTGACCAGGTCGACCGTCTCAGTTTTCTGCAGGAGAATGATAAAGTCCGCAACATGATGGTCGTGACCGAGAAGGGCGATTCGAAATTCAGCGTCGGCGAGATTATGGATGGTGAAGAATTCCGCAAGGTCGTGCGCAAACTGGAGACCGCGGAAAAGACTGTTCCGCAGGCGCGTTCGGGTCAACCGGCAACCTTCCAGCCGCTGCTGCTGGGCATCACCAAGGCATCGTTGACCACGGAAAGCTTTATCTCCGCGGCCTCGTTCCAGGAGACAACGCGTGTCCTGACCGATGCATCGGTGGAAGGCAAAGTCGATGAATTGCTGGGTCTGAAAGAGAACGTCGTCATGGGTCACTTGATTCCTGCGGGAACCGGCATCAACCGGTATCACGAGTTGCGGGTGGCCGGACCGGAAATCGATCTGCCAGCGCCTCCGGAGCGTCCCGAACGTCCGCGCAAAGTGGAGGATGAGGACGACTTTGAGGGTCTGGATGAAGACGAATTAATTGATGCATAATTTGCGAGAAATTAATAAAAAAACTTGAATTTTGAAAAAATATTTTATATATTAAGAGGCTTTGTTAAAAACGTGGAGGAGTTGTGCCCACAATCAATCAGTTGGTCCGGTTAGGGCGAAAAAGTTTAGAAAATCGTGAGAAAGCACCGGCGTTGACGGGTTCGCCGCAGCGTCGTGGTGTCTGCACCCGTGTTTATACCACCACTCCGAAGAAACCGAACTCGGCGCTGCGCAAGGTTGCCCGTGTTCGTTTGTCCAATGGTTTTGAAGTGACGGCTTACATCCCTGGTGAAGGGCATAATTTGCAGGAGCACTCGATTGTGATGATTCGCGGCGGCCGCGTCAAGGATTTGCCGGGTGTCCGTTATCACATCATCCGTGGCGTTCTCGACACCAGCGGTGTTGCAGACCGCAAGCAGAGCCGTTCCAAATATGGCGCCAAACGTGGCAAGTAATCGCAGATACTTTTTCTAAAGCCTTATATTATACTGAGAGTATTTAATGTCGAGAAGAAAATCACCACCCAAACGTACGGTACTGCCTGATCCAAAATATAATAGCGTACTGGTCACCAAGTTCATCAACGGTTTGCTGCGGCGCGGCAAACGCAGTGTGGCAGAAAAGATTTTTTACGGCGCGGTTGATATTATCACGCAAAAAGTGGGCAGCGACGGTTTGCCGGTTTTTGAAAAAGCCATGCATAATGTCAAGCCGTTGTTGGAAGTGCGTTCCCGCCGCGTTGGCGGCGCCACCTATCAGGTGCCGGTGGAAATTCGCGGCGACCGTCAGCAAGCGCTGGCGATTCGCTGGATCATCGGCTATGCCAAAAACCGTTCTGAGAAAACCATGGCGGAAAAGCTCGCCAATGAACTCATCGCCGCCTCGAAGAACGAAGGTACTTCGGTCAAGAAACGTGAAGATACCCATAAAATGGCCGAAGCCAACAGGGCTTTCGCTCATTTCCGTTGGTAATCGTTCGTTTTTATTTGCCAGTCTAGCATTCTAACTCCGGCTCAATCAGGCTTAAAGAAAGCCGGGCCGGAAAGTGGGTGCCAGGACTTGGCGTTGCACGCATCACTTTTCCACTTGCAGGAAGAGAGAAGACACGCAGCGCGCCAATTTTCTGACGCCCGCTTGAACCGCTCCCGATTATCCGTATGGAGGAGCCTCTCAAAAAGTAAGTGGTTTTTTTATGTCTACCCCATCCAATCTTGAAAAGACGCGCAACATCGGCATAATGGCCCATATCGATGCCGGGAAGACGACCACTACTGAGAGAATCCTTTTTTACACGGGTAAAGTTCATCGCATCGGCGAAGTCGATGACGGCGCCGCGACGATGGATTGGATGCAGCAGGAACGCGAACGGGGCATCACCATCACCTCCGCCGCCATCACCTGCAACTGGAAGAATCATCGCATAAATATTATTGATACACCCGGCCATGTCGATTTTACCGCCGAGGTGGAACGTTCTTTGAGAGTATTGGATGGTGCGGTCGCGATTTTTTGCGCGGTCGGGGGTGTTGAACCCCAGTCCGAAACCGTGTGGCGCCAGGCTGATAAATATCATATCCCGCGCATCGCCTACATCAACAAGATGGATCGCGTCGGCGCTGATTTCAACCACGTTCTGCGCATGCTGCGCGAACGCCTCAGCGCGCGTCCGGTGCCCATTCAACTGCCCATCGGCAGCAGCGACAGCTTCACCGGGATCATCGATCTGATCCGCATGAAAGCAGTCCACTACGATGACGCAGCGCTGGGCACGACCTGGCAAGAGGCCGAAATACCCGAGGCTTACGCGGAAATGGCCACAAGCCTGCATCACGACCTGCTGGAGACCCTGTCGGATTTTGATGACGCGGTCATGGAAAAGTATCTCTCCGGTGAGGATGTGCCCCTCGAGGCAATCCATCGCGCCCTGCGCAGCGGAACCCTGAAGGCGGCGATCGTGCCGGTCCTGTGCGGATCTTCGGTGAAAAACCGCGGCGTGCAGCCGCTCCTGGATGCGGTCGTGGCGTATCTCCCCAGCCCGCTGGATGTGCCGGATGTGGAAGGTGTCAATCCTTACACGGAAAAAATCGAGCACCGCAAACCATCGGTGGATGAGCCCTTTTCGGCGCTGGCCTTCAAGATCATGACCGACCCGTTTGTCGGCAAGTTGACCTACTTCCGGGTCTACTCCGGCGCCATCGAGGTCGGAGAGACGGCGCTCAACAGCAGCACGGAAAAGAAAGAGCGCTTGAGCAAGATTCTGCTGATGTCGGCGAATAAACGCGAGGAGATTCAGCGCATCGCGGCCGGCGATATCGCTGCCGCCGTCGGATTGCGAAACACCCGCACCGGCGACACCCTGTGCGATCCCAAGCATCCGCTGATGCTGGAAAAAATGCAGTTTCCGGTGCCGGTCATCGCCATCGCGATCGAACCGAAATCCAAAGCCGATCAGGACCGCATGACCGCTTCGCTGCAGGCACTGGCTGAAGAAGACCCGACGTTTGAGTATCACGTCGATGCCGAAACCGGGCAGATGATCATCTCAGGGATGGGTGAGCTGCACCTGGAGATTCTGGTTGACCGCTTGCTGCGAGATTTCAGAGTCCAGGCCAATGTGGGTAAACCGCAGGTCGCTTATCGCGAGACCATCACCGAACCGGTCACCAGCGAAATCAAGTTTGTCAAACAGACCGGCGGCAAGGGCCAGTACGCCCATGTGGTCATCGAAGTCGCGCCCAGCGAAGAAGGAAAAATCTTTGAGTTTCACAGCCGCGTCAACGGCATGCAGGTTCCCCAGCAGTTCATTCGCCCGGTGGAACAGGGACTCAAGGAAGCGATGGTCAGCGGCGTCATCGCCGGCTACCCGATCATCGACATCAAGGCCACGCTGGTGGACGGTTCTTTTCACGATGTCGATTCTACCGAGCTCGCTTTCAAAATCGCGGGCTCCATGGCACTGCAGGACGCTGTACGGCGCGGCAAGCCCATTCTGATGGAGCCGGTGATGGATTTGGAGGTTGTGACGCCGGATGACTATTTCGGCGCCATCCTCAGCGACCTGGCGGTGCGGCGGGCAAAAATTGAGAACCATTACAAACGCCGCGATGTACAGGTGATCGCCGCGCAAGCCCCGATGTCGGAAATGTTCGGCTACGCCACCGCGCTGAGGAATATGTCGCAAGGCCGGGCGATCTTTACCTTGCAGTTCAAAAATTATCAGATCGTTAGTGATGAAGTGAGTAAAAAGCTCCTGCAAAAGATGGGGCTGGCAGTATAACTGAAAATTGTGTTTTGTTATAAAGAATCAAAGGAGATTTTGTCATGGCAAAAGCAAAGTTCGAAAGAACCAAGCCGCATGTGAATATCGGCACGATCGGCCACGTGGATCACGGCAAGACGACGTTGAC
>CAUJEL010000012.1 GCA_963169875.1 Candidatus Zhuqueibacterota bacterium | reverse complement strand
CAATAGATCGGGTGAACCTGCATTATTCATTCCCGGATTCTTGTCAACGCGACCTTCATGTTCAAGTGATTTCACAAAAAGGGTGCATTGAAATGAACTCAGGACAATCTCTGACACTGAATCAGGGTTATAACCACTAGAAGGAAAAGTTTTACTTTTAAGAACGGTTTTCATTATCAAGACAATGAAACTGTATTCTACCACAAAGCCCATGAATCGTACGATGGGTGCTTTGTTAAATATATATAATTAAATGAAATATAAAATCATTTTGCCTCATGTTCTTCGTGGTTAGCAATGATTCAGGTTAAATGGAATAGATAAAAATTTTTTAAAAAATTGATAATTTTTATTGCCTTTTTATAATTTATTATGTAGATTAAGCGTCAAATTAAGGTACACTTTTTTACCCGCCTTTCTCTGTTGGTTAAAGGTCCTTTCACGCGAAACTGTTGATCGCGAAAATGGTAAAAAAGACCATTTGCACGCGATTTTTTTTTGGTGTCGTGTGAGGAAAAGAGTGTTACAAGGTTTTTGGTTTTTTTTTAGTAAGGATTTGCAAGATGGAAAGAGGAACTGTCAAATGGTTTAATGGCGCCAAAGGCTATGGCTTTATCACCAGAGAGAGCGGCGGCGACGTGTTCGTTCATTTTAATGCGATTCAGGGCACCGGCTACCGGACTCTGGATGAAGGCGATCAGGTCGAGTTCGAGGTCACGCAGGGTCAGAAAGGCCCGCAGGCCAGCAACGTCACCAAACTATAAGTTCAGATAAACCTTCGAAACCCCGGTTCACAAGACCGGGGTTTTTTCGTTTCAGGAGGATCTGTCATGACAAAAAAAGACTACACCCACATCACCATCATCCTGGATCGCACCGGATCGATGGAATCGATCCGCGACGACACCATCGGCGGATTTAATACGTTTTTAAAATCCCAGCAAGAACTGCCCGGATCGGCCACACTCACCCTGGTGCAATTCGACTCGCAGGATCCCTACGAAGTGATCCACCGTTTCCGGAATCTGTCCCAGGTGCCCGACCTGACCCGGCAAACCTATGTACCGCGCGCCTCCACGCCGCTGCTCGATGCCCTTGGCCGGGGCATCAATGATCTCGATAAATCCCTGCTGGACCTGGCGGAAACAGAACGGCCCGAGAAGGTGGTTTTTGTCGTCATCACCGATGGCCAGGAAAATGCCAGCCGGGAATTCAAGCGTGATCAAATTCTGAAAATGATACAGGAAAAAACCGGGAATGAGAAATGGCAGTTTGTCTTCCTCAGCGCCGACCTCGACGCCATCGGTGAAGCGATGAGTATTGGCTTTGCCGGTAGCCAGGCCCTGGCCTTTGACAAAACCAGCCATGGCAATAAGGCTGCCTGGCACTCTGTCTCCAAGAACATCGCCGCCTATCGCCAAAATGCAAAAAATCAGGTGGCCTTCGATGATGAGGATCGCGCCAACCAGGAAAACGAACGCAAGCGGAATTCGTGATAAACAGCGCGCCATTCGCGCGGGGAAACTGCGAGGTTGCGGGGAGGTTTTGCCTCTCGGCACCAAATCCACTGTGGCACACCGTTGTTGGCACACGCCTGCGCGAGCGAACGAATGATGCCGGCCATTCCGGGTCATTCGCTGAAACGCTTGCGCTCTTGGGCGCACAATGAATTATTAACACCGACAATTATTCGTCTATTTACCGGGACGATGCCCTGCACAAAAAACGGCACGCCATAAATCCAAAGAGACACCGGATGGATGGCATGCCGTTTTGTTTACAACGAGGGTCAGAAGTCAAGTGAACATTGACCGCTGTGGAACATTTTTCAGCGCCTGTCCTCTTTCCGCTCGCGACGGTCTTCGCGTTTCTCTTTCTTGCCCTCTTTGAGTTCGCGCGTCCCCATTTTCATCTCCTCCTGGGACAGCAGCAGATATTTCTCCAGGAGCGCGTCCTGCTGATTCCGCAGCGCCTTGTCCACTCTGGGTCCGGCTGCATCGATTTTCTTTTGCAGCTCCAGCAACTCGGCAGCGACCGCCTGCTTCTTCTGCAGCAGCTCTGCGGCTTTCTCCGCGTCCTTGACATCGTCCTTCACATCACGGCGGTCATCACGGCGGTCCTGCTTGTCATCCCGCAAGGCTTTCTGGTCTTGATCTTTATCCTTGCGCTCCTTGCGCACCTCCCGCCTGGATTGCCTCAGTTCGGCCTCTGATTGCTTGACCTCCTTCTGGGCCGCTTCGACCTGCTGTTTGTTTTCGGCCACATCGCGGCGCAATTCAAATGCGATCTCTTTCTCGATCATTTCCAGCTCGGCCGCTGTGGCCTTGCTCTTGCGCAATTGATCCCATTTCATGACCAGATCCGAAAGCCGGTTGAGATCCATACGATCATCCATGACAGCCACTTTATCCGTTTTGATTGCTTTCTGATCCTTGGCGCGCTCCACTTGCGCGCGAACCTCCTGAGCGTTGACAACCGTGGCGAAAAGCAGCCCCACAGCAACCATCAATGTCAAAAAATAACGCATACTACCTCCGTTTGGTTTGATGATTTATTTATCACGTACCTGATATGACCTTGACGCATGCATAATTCAGGCCAAACAGTCGTCCATATTTTAATAAGGATTCAATGATTTGTTTATTCAAATATTAATCCGCTCATACCCGGACCAGAGAAAAAATCATCTGTCCCTGCGCGTGCAGATACTGTACTTATGGGAACAATGCTCCATGGCGAGTAATTCCTGGTATTCCGTTGACACCGCCCTGAATAAATCATGAACTTTTTAATATTTTTGTCGTTTCATGGGTAGATTCAATCCTTTTGCTGAAAGGGATCAGCCATGCGCCATTTTGTTACGGGTGTCGTCAATTCCATTGTCATGGTGTTACTTTTCATGACCGGATCGGTTTTAGCCGACGGTATGATCATCATTCCGCGTCCGCCGCACCCGCCGCATCACAGGCCGCCGCACTATGCCTTTGCGCCCCTGGAGGTCCGTTACCACCACGTCTCGGTACAAATCAAAGATCAGGTGGCTGTCACGGAAATCGACCAGGTTTTTTATAATCCCCAGCCGGCACAGCTGGAGGGCATTTATCTGTTCCCCATCCCCCGGGGCGGAGAAATCGACCAGTTTTCCATGGATATCAACGGCAAGATGGTGGAAGCTGAACTGCTCGATGCCGGGAAAGCGCGTCGTATTTATGAAGACATCGTTCGTTCCCTGCGCGATCCCGCCCTGCTTGAATACACGAACCAGGGCCTCTACCGGGTGCGCATCTTCCCGATCCCGCCGCGCGCTGAAAAACAGATCAAGCTGCGTTACACACAAATCCTCAAGCAGGACAATGGGTTGATGGAGTATCTCTATCCCCTGAACACGGAAAAATTCTCGGCCACGCCGCTCAAAAGCGTCGCCCTTAAGATAGAAGTTGAATCCAGCCAACCGCTGCAGGACATATATTCGCCGAGCCATGAAATCGAGATTCGCCGGCCGTCGCGCCATCGCGCCGTGATCGGCTACGAGGACCGGGAGATCAAGCCGGACACGGATTTCCAGCTCTTCATCGCCAGCCAGGGGCCTCAATCGATCGGCGCCCATCTTCTCGCTTTTCGCGATCCCGATCAGGCCCGGGAAGGCCACTTTATGCTCATGCTCTCCCCGGCCGCGGACGTCGCCAGCGAAGAGGTCCTGGCGAAAGACCTGGTCTTTGTGCTGGACACCTCGGGATCCATGGCAGAAAAGGAAAAAATGAATCAGGCCAGGGAGGCGCTGCGCTACTGCCTGCGCCATATGAACACCCAGGACCGTTTTGAAATCGTGCGTTTTTCCACCGAAGCGGAAGCGCTTTTCGGCGAACTGCGTCCGGTGAGTGCGCGCTCTCTCGACCAGGCCGGTGACTTTGTCGACGACCTCAAACCCATTGGCGGCACCGCCCTCGCCGAAGCTCTTGACCTGGCGCTGCGGCCTTTGAGAAATGGGGAAAGCGAACAGCGCCCGTATATGGTCATCCTCATCACCGATGGCAAACCCACGGTGGGCGAAACCGGTGAAAATGCCATACTGGCGCAAGTGACCAGGCGCCTGCGCGATGATCAAGTGCGCATCTTTTGTCTCGGCGTTGGCAGCGACCTCAATACCCATCTGTTGGATCGCCTCACCGCGGAGACGCGCGCAGCCGGGCAATATATCCTTCCGGAAGAAGATCTCACCGCAAAAATCGCCCATTTTTTTGACAAGATCAACATGCCGGTGCTGGCCAGGCCCGAAATAACAGTGACTGGTCCTGTGCGCCTGAGCAGGATGACACCGTCGCAGTTGCCGGATATTTTCAAGGGAGAACAATTGCTGCTGCTGGGGCAGTACAGCGGTTCCGGCAGGGCCGAGATATCACTCACCGGCAAGGTCAATGGCCGCAGCGAAAATTGGCTTTTCCGGGTGCAATTTCCGGAGGAAGCCGTGGCTTATGATTTCATTCCCCGCATCTGGGCTTCGCGGCGCATCGGTTTTCTTCTGGATCAAATCCGCCTCCATGGCGAAAATGATGAGTTAAAAGAGGAAGTGACGATCCTGGCGCGGCGCTATGGCATCGTCACGCCATACACCGCGTATCTTATCATCGAAGACGAAACCGTGCGCAACATTCCTTCCCCGCGCCGCACCATCGTCTTCAACGATCCACTCCTGGAGCGCGAGACCGGGCGCATGTACGATCAGGTGCATCGTGAAAAGAGCGGCGACATGGCGGTCGGCGCGGCCCAGTCCCTTTCCATGTTGAAAAATGCCAACCAGGACAAGGCCGAGGTGCAAGCCAACGCCTATTTTGAACGCGGTCAGAGCGGCGCCGCCGCACCCGCTGCGGTCAAAGTGCGGGAAGCGCTGCAATCCGGCCTGCAGAAGAGTATCGCCAATCAAACCTTCTATCAAAATAATAATATCTGGATCGATGCCAGGATACAGGCTGCTCAAGCTGAAAAACCGGTGCAGATCAAATTCGCCTCCGAAGAATATTATCGTCTTCTCGATCTGGACAAGAATGCGCCGCAGTGGCTCTCCGCCGGCAGAAACATGCAGGTTCTTCTGGCCGGCAAAGTATATGAAATCACAGACTAGTCCTCCATGAAAGGATTGTAAAATGAATAAATGGATTCTTTTACTCGTTGTATTGCTGTCCGGGAGCCTCTGGGCCGTACCAGGGATGCCTTCTGCTGCAGCGGAGAAACCCGTGGTGCAACTGGCCTTGTTGCTGGATACCAGCAATTCCATGGACGGACTCATCGAACAGGCCAAGAGTCAGCTGTGGAAAATCGTCAATGAATTCATCACCGCCTCGGTCGATGGGCAGCGCCCGGACATTCAGGTCGCGCTCTACCACTATGGCACGCCGGCGCTGGGAGAACGAACCGGATATGTCAAACAGCTCACGCCGTTGACCACCGACCTGGACAAGGTCTCCGATGCCCTGTTCAATCTCAGCACCAGCGGCGGCGATGAATACTGCGGCACCGTGATCGGCAAAGCCGTCGATGAACTCGCGTGGGGCATCGGTAAAAATGATTATCGCGCCATTTTCATTGCGGGCAATGAAGAGTTCACCCAGGGACGCGTCGATTACCGGATCACTTGCAAACGCGCCATCAGCAAGGGCATTCTGGTTAATGCCATTTTTTGCGGCAATTACAACGAGGGTGTCGAAACCAACTGGAAGGATGGCGCCGATCTCGCCGATGGCGCTTATTTCAATATCGATCAGAATCAGCAGGTTGCGGAAATCCCGACGCCCTTTGACAAGGAACTGGTCGATTTGGGTGCGGCGCTGAACACAACCTATATCGGTTTTGGGCAGAGCGGCGCTGCGGGAAGGGCCAATCAGGAACGCCAGGATTTGAACGCGGCCAAGGCGTCGCCCGCTTCCATCGTACAGCGCTCCATCACCAAATCCCAGGCCATCTACAAGAACACCAGTTGGGACCTGGTCGATGCTGTCAACGAAGGTGAAATCGAACTGGATGAGGTGAAAAGAGAAGACCTGCCGGCGGAGATGAAATCGCTGTCTCTGGACGAACAGAAAAAGTATCTGGAGACGAAACGGACGGAACGCGAAAAAATTCAGAAACGCATCGATGAGCTGCGGCAAGAGCGAGCGGATTATATCGTCGCCGAACAAAAAAGGCGGGCGGCTAGTCAGCCCGAAAACACGCTGGACAAGGTGATGAGCAAAGCCCTGCGCACCCAGGCCGGCAAAGCAAATTATTCCTTCTGACAAGCCGGCACAATCGAACAGGCGTCAGGATGGCCCCTGACGCCTCTCACACCGCCGCTACGTACGTTTCCGTATCTGGCGGTAGCAAAAGTCAGATGTTACCTTCCAAAACCAGACAATCGATCATCATAAACAGACCCGGGCTGACAGAGTAATTCTTCGGGAAAGCATGGTCATGTGCGAGGCACCAGAGTTCCCCCTGGCGCCTTGGCCGTCTTGTCATTTACCAGTAATTTTATCGGATCATGAGCATTTTTATGGTCTGCGATTGTGCGCCTTTGCGCAAGCGGCAGAGATAGAGGCCCGAGGGCCAATCTGTCGCTTCCAGTAGCAGCGCATGTTGGCCAGCCGCATAACGCTGATTTGATCGGGATAAAACCTCTCTGCCGAGAGCATCAAAAACGGAGATGGAAACCTCGGCCGCTCGATCCAGAAAAAAGGTAATGCGCGTATTCGCGTTGAACGGATTCGGATAGTTTTGTGTCAAATCAAAGCCGGACACGACAGTCTCATCGCCCGGTGTTGCGACGGCCAGATATTCCATGCCGGGCAGGGAAGCATCCAGTGTCGCGCGTCCCCCGGTGGCAGCTTCGAATGGCATCATATACCAGCTCCCCGGCCGGTCAGAAGCAAAGTACTCCGCCAGGCCGGAAAAATAGGCGAATTCGCCGGCGCTGAATTCACGATCCGAGACGAAGATGAAGGCGACGCGAAAATCTTTTTGAGAGGTGGCGGAGGTTGGAATCCGTTCTCCGCCGTGCGCCGCCATGATCTGTTGAATGGTGATGGTCTTTGTGGAATCTGCCGTCACCATTTCCGGGTTCGAGGTGTCCAGGCCGTACAGGATATGGGCGGGAGGCACCTGCTCGGGCGGCACAAGCCCCATGGCATAGAGCTCCAATGGAGAATACGGCATATAGTCCCGATTCTGGTCTTTCAGCCGCCAGGTGCCATTGCCATTATCACTCAGCGTACATCCAGCAATAAACGAACTCATTTGACCGTCAACGTCTGATTGAGCCAGCCAGTGGCCGTAAAGTCCTTCGACATTCTGATCTTCCTTGATCAAGCCGAGCGTACTCCCCAACCGCATGCCCCAGGTATGACCCAATTCATGCTCGAGAATGGCGCCAAATCCATAACTGTGATAAATGACGGAACGCAGATGTCCTTTCGAATAACATTTGGAACTCTCGTCAAAGAGGGGGACGCCGATATGCTGCACATCATTGCGTACCGTGATGCAATACGGCACTCGCTCGACATAATCGTCCGGTTCCACAAGCCGTGTCGCGGGCATCACAATGATGAAATCAAAAACATCAGCAAAGCGCTCATATAGCTTTTTATAGGCGACCGGGAAAAGTTGTCTGCCACAATCGATAGAGGTCACCGGATAGCCGGCGAAAATCTCACCAGCCTGATCGACAATGAAAAAGGCGCATGTCGTAGCGTAACAATTACCAGCGAGGTTGGCAGCCGGATAAGACATTTCCGGATCGGCCAGACCCAGCTGCACCCAGGACGTTTTATCTTCACCTCCTGTTGTGGTTACTTTTATGTCGACGCCGAAATCGCGAATGTGGTTTCCAAAGAAAGCATAAAAATTGGCAAAGGTGGCTTTCAAGTCATTGAGCGTGTAGACGCCATCTCCCGGGATGCGGTCGCCATGCGTGCCATCATCATAAAGGGATTGCCAATCCGGGTCGTACCAGTGCCAATAGACCTGCACCTCCTGGATATTCATGCCGTCGGTCACCACCTCGAGGGTTGTTGCATCCTTCCCATCGGGAAAAATCGCCGCAGGATAAAATCGGGTATAGAGAATTCCGCTGCTCGCTGTGCGGTTTTCGGTTGCCACTGCCGCTTGTGTCCATGCAAAAGCAAAAGCAACAACAAAGCAAATGGTGGTGATTTTTTTCATTTGATGCCTCCGGAATTATCAACATTGATGGAGGAATGGTGTGCGTATGATGAAGCAATATGGAAAAAATACCAGGCTGATCAGACAGCAGGCGAACCGGAAAAGATCTGTGTGGAAGAATCTATTTTATATTTGTGCCGGGCGTTTGCTTTATAATGCCAATAAAAACAGCTGTACAGGCTTTGCGCGCTCGGCGGTTTATAAAACCCTGATCCGGTGTCAACGATTGCAGTGATCCTGATAAAATATACCCACCCATATGGTGCGGGCAAGTTAGCACAAGAATCCGGGTAAATAGAACAGGCCAAGTAAAAATAATAATTTCGGCTAATTAAACATAGATGCTCGTCACAAAACCGCAACTTCGCAGCAGGGTCGCTGAATTATTTGGCGATTCGGTGCGCCCAGACACCAAAAACTTCTCCCAGGGTTTTGATGAAAATGACCGCGATGAGTCCTGCCATGGGATTGGGACTTTTATCAGCGATGAAGGGCGCGGTCATCACCAAAAAGAAGAGGAGCAGCATCCAGCCGCCGCCCTTGAAATAGAGCGGCTGGCGGCCGCTGCCAATGAAGACGCCGGCTGCCAACAGTTCTTCTCCCGTTCGCAACAAACGCATGAGGAGGATAGCCAAAATCGGCCACAACGGCAGCGCACATGCCGCTTTAAAGGAAGTGCGGATGGTCATGACCAGATCGGTGCTGTCTTCGTCGCGGCCAAAGATGAGAATGGCAAAAAAGCCGAAGAAAAAGATGAAAACGAACTCAAAAAACAGAATTTTCGATTCATCCTTGATTTTCATGAATGGACGCTTGAGCAGATCCATCAAAAAAACAATAATACCTTCGACGACAAAGAGCACGATGAGGATAAAGCTGTTCCAGCCATGATGCCAGACACCGTAGAGCGGGATGAGGTTGGTAAGAATAACGGTCACCGTGCGCGATATCAGAGCCGGCGTGGACAGCCGCATCGTTTCGACCGGATCGATATTTTTTCTCGTATGGGATGCAGACATAAAAACTCCTCGCGGTCAAGCTGTAACCATTTTCGACATCTGCTGCAGAGCCCGGCGAAGAAGCTAAAAGATCCCTGCTGGTTGACAAGTGTCGTCACAGCCAGCCGAGTTGCCAGCCTACCGCCCTGCCATGGTGTAACATTCTTTCAGGATGCGCAATTCCCTCCCTGGTACAACACCCCTGCCATGTCAGGGGCCTGCTTGCCATTCTGTGAATCTTTTTGATTTTCACAAGAATAGTATTACATTATAAGCAGTAGCGATAGCCAATTCTGCGCACAAGACTCGAACCGCAAAAATCTGCGGCGACAGACCCTCTCGTGCGGGATTTAATCTGCTGTGGGATAAGAGCCAAGATAGCTACGCACAGACGTAATAAGTGGCAAACAGTCTTCTGCGGGATTAGCTCGGCTGTGATAGACGGGATTTTTTTACTGCAGCTCACTGTACACGAAATGGATTTTCCGGGAGGAGTTATGATGAGAAAGAGATTGGCCACCTGGTGTTTGATTCTCTTTGTGATGGGTATGATGTTCGGCTGCTGCCCGGCCGCGCGCCAGGGTTCGACAATGCCGGATGTGCCGGCATCTCACATCATTTGCGGCATCTTCGGCGGCATGGGGCCGGAGGCGACCGCCAATCTCTATCAACTGATCGTCACCAGCACACCCGCGGCAAAGGATCAGGAGCACATCCCCACACTCATTTACAGTTTGCCGCAGGTGCCGGATCGTACCGCTGCGATTTTTAGCGGCGATACCACCATATTCCCCTATCTCACCGAAGGCGTGACGCGACTGGAAAAGAGCGGCGCATCGTTCATCGCCATCCCCTGCAATACCGTCCATTACTTTTTCGATCATATGCAACGCAGCGTCAAGATACCGATCATCCACATGATCCGCGAGACCGCCGCGGAGGTGGCCGCGAAACATCCCGGGGCGAAAAAAGTGGGACTGCTGGCCACTTCCGGAACCATCCGGACCGGCCTTTATGAAAAGGAATTAACTGCACTCGGTATCGAGGTGGTGAAGCCTTCTCCGGAAATGGTGGAGAATAACGTCATGAAAGCCGTCTATTCCATCAAGGCGCATGGCGACAAGCGTCAGGCCGAGGAGTGGCTTTATGAAGCTGGCAAGGAATTGGAGGCCAAGGGCGCCGCGGTGGTGGTGCTCGGCTGCACCGAGATCCCGCTGGCGTTCAATGCCGCGCGCTCCGGTGTGCCGGTGGTGAGCGCCACCCAGGTGCTGGCCGACCGGGCGATTGAATATTACCAAAAGCTGGTAAAGGCGAAAATAAATTAGACGTTTTGGAAGCGTGCAACAGGGGGAAAATGCCACTGTACCTTTGGCCTGCACAAGAGAGATGGCCGGTTTGGGAAAAATGATAAAAGATAGATCAGCCCCCAGAGGATCAATCTCGCCGCATCAATGTCATCATCCACGCATTCAAGATGCCAGGGTTGAGATCGGTGCGGTTGAGAGCCAGGATGGTTCAAAAATCCGGGATGGCTGCCGCCAGAGCTTGATCCGGAGAGCGAAAAACGAATTTTGCTAGATGAGGCAGATGCCATGCAGGCTGAGTTGAATGCGATCAAACAGCGGCTGGCCGATTTGGAGAAATCCGAATAACTCGATACGAGCATGACACAGGTGACTGCGCATGCTCATCCATTCCTGGACGCACCTGAAGTGGGAGAGGGCTTTTCCAAAATCATATCATCCGGGAACAAATACCGGATCCCTCCAAGGTGTCCGGCAGTTCTTGCCTATTTTGCGCAACATAAAACAATCAAGCAACTAACGCAGGCTTTCAACCTTCGCCAGGTTGTCTCTATGCGCTGTATCATTCATTTCAGGCGATAATCAGAAAGGAGCTAATATGGGAACCAAAGGTCGTGAAATTGTCGGTATCGACATCAATCATGTTCTGGATCTGCTCAACAGGGCTTTTGCAGACGAATGGCTGGCGTATTATCAGTATTGGCTCGGCGCGAAAATCATTTCCGGGCCCATGAAAGACAACGTCATCACGGAATTGTTGCAGCACGCTGCCGACGAACTGCGCCATGCGGACATGGTGGCCAATCGTATCATCCAGCTGGGCGGAAAACCCCTGACCACGCCGCAGCAGTGGTTCAAGATGACCAATTGCGGCTATGATGAGCCTGCAGATCCTTTTGTGCAGATCATTCTTGAACAAAATATCAAGGGCGAACAGTGCGCCATTTCCGTCTACAATAAACTCGTCCAGGAAGTAGGGCTCAAAGACCCCGTCACCTACAACATGGCGGTGCAAATTCTGCAGGATGAAGTGCAGCATGAGGAGGATCTTCAGGCCCTGCTTGAGGATTTAACCATGATGCTAACCAGAGCGAGCCGTTAACAGCAGGGGTGCCAGGCACCCTCCCGCATAAGGGTTTGGGTGCCGGGCACGTGCCTGGCACGCATCCGCATTCTGTCGCTTGCGGTTGACGGAACGGCGTTGCGGACTTTTAATTGCATAGATTCAACACCTGATAAACAATTTAGCCTGATACAAAATATAAATTGTATTGCATGCAATTTTATCCTACATTTCATTATGCCGCTGGACTCATTCCCCCAGTTCACCTGAACATGTATCGAACATTCCTGATCTGCAGCGACACGGATTAAAGAGCCGCCCGCAAATTCGTCCTTTTTTCAGGAGGATATGACATGAAACGCTGGTTACTTGTTTTCATGCTCGCCTGCTTTTCCACTGCGCATGCTTCCTTTTACGCTCGCAATCTCAGCGAAAACGGCTACGGCTGGAGCAACTTCGATTTGAAACAGCTTTCCTGCGAAGTTGAGGCTTTTGGCCTGTTCTATGAGACGACCATCACCTTCCAGCTCGCGCTGGCGCCCTGGTCCTATAGCGAGATACCGCCCGGCACCTATGAGATCACCTGGGATTTCGATCTCATCGAAGGCGCGGTCATCACCGATTGCTGGATCAAGGCTTATGGCGCCACGGCGTTTCAGAATGCCGAGATCGTTGATTTGTCCAGCGCGGAGCGGCGCTACCAGCAGCAGCCCGCCTCAAAACCGCGCCTGCTGCTGCGGCACCGCTGGTATCGCAACTGGAACGGCGAGGTGCAGAAGCGATTTCAGATGAATTTTTCACCGGTCACAGTCACCCAGGCACCGACGATCAAAATCCGTTACCTCTCTCCCTGCCTGCCCTATTACAACACGCGTCGCATCATCGTGCCGTTGCAGGAATTTTCAACGTATGTCCAAAGTTCCACACCCATGCTGCAGGTTTGGGATCACGATAATCCTTCCGTGCAGCCAATCACCCTGGCCGGTGTGGGCTACAATTGGGAAAAATCGGGCGATTTCTGGCGCACCAACACGCAAACCAGCAAAACAGTCCTGGGCCTGGCGCCGGAATCCGCGTCGCGTTCCTATTTGCGCACGTGTCTGAAAGAGGACGCCACTTTTTATCAATTAGCCGTGCTGCCACCGGTGGACAAAACCCGGCAACAGCCGCGGAATATCATGCTGGCCATTGACCTCACCAACCAGCAAGCCAATTACTTGGACCTGGTGAAGACATTCAAGGAGGCTGTCCGCTTATCCCTCATTGATACGGATTCGATTTCTCTGATTTATTCGAGCTTCAGTCCCATTCAGGCCGATGCGGCGTTTGCGCCTTATACAGCTCCCCGGCTGGATCAACTCTTCATTGGACCGCAAAATCAATCGCCTCCGATCCTCAATACCCTGCCGCAGCTGCTGCGCCAGGCGGTGGATTTTTTTAATGAGGCGCAACGCGGCGGCGAAATCTGGCTGCTCAGCGACGCCAACCGCCATTGCGATCCGCTCGCCACGGCCATGGAAATTATACAGCAAACCCACGGCGGGGCGGCCAGGCCCCTGGTCTTTCGCGTCATCAGTGCGGACCGGAATTATCAGTTCAGACAGACCATCAACGCGCAGGTTTACTACGGCAATGATTATTTATATGAGAATCTGGCCAGAGCGAGCTGGGGCACGTTTGTCAGGTTGCGCGAGGCGGTATCCTACGAGTTCCTTGATATCATGCTCGACGCCATCGCACCCACGGTCAATACCGTGGAAATCGACCCGGCACCACAGGGCGGATTGACCCACTCCCGTTTTCGGTTGAATCAAGGCAGAGTCAATTTCCCCGTCACCATGCCCTATTACGAGATGGGCGTGTATGACGGAGCGGCGCCCTTTGATGTGCATTTTTATGGTTCTTTCCAGGGTTCCCTCTTCGCCCGGACCGTGGCCATCGACCGTCAAAGCGCCGATCCGGGCTGGGAAGCCGTGGTCACCTACTGGTACGATCGCTACATTCAAAATCGCTTGCTGGAGCCGCAAAGTTATGAAACCATCACCTATATTGAAAACACCAGCGTCAGCCGGCGCCTGCTGACGCCCTACAGCGGATTCATCGTCCCCGGTGCAGAGGGATTGTTGGCTTTTATGCGGCTGGAGGAGGGCGCGGAGAGCGCTGTGGAAGTACAGCAACCTCCGCCAGCCGAAGCGCCCAAGGAGCACAATCTGATGGCCTTCCCCAACCCTTTCAACGCATCCACAACGCTCAGCATCACCTTGCCCGATTTTGACGATACCCGGCCCGTCCTGATCCGCGTCGTCAATTATATGGGCCAGATCGTCTATGAATATCAGATGCACGCGTCTGCGCGATCCAGTCTGCGCGTGGTCTGGGACGGCCTCGATCAAGCCGGCCGTCCGGCTGGCTCGGGCACCTATCTGGTACAGGTGCAAGCCGGGTCGTTCAGAAAAAATGCAAAAATATCGTTGCTCAGATAAGCGAGGACGGCCATGAAAACATACCTGAATAAACTTCTGCCGGCTGTGTTGGTTGGGCGTCTTGCAGCTGCCTCCCGGCGTGGCCCTAAAACGGCTTTATGGGCGCCACCGCTGCCGCCTCCGGACAGTTTTATCGCACCTGCCCCCCGGCAAACCCCTGGAACGGCCATGGGGGCGCCGATGCTTCCTTCGGGCGATTCTGCGGCACCTGCCTGTTGGCGCGCCGTGCGCACATTATTTATGAGGCTGTGGCCGCGCATGACGCATGGTCATATCGGCCATAATTATCCTGTTATGACTATACCGGTGCTGCTGATGCTGCTTCTGACCAGCACTGTTTTTGCGGCGAATTTCAGCGTCTACGAGGCCAATTACCCCAACGTCAAGGATTATAACGTGCGCGTCGATACGGCGGATTTGACCATCGTGCCGCGCGGTGCCTTTCTCGAGATGACGCTCGAATTGACCGTTTCCTACGATTTCAACAGCTGGTATTTCAAAAATTACGACGAACTGGAATTCATGTGGGAATTCAGCCTGCCCGATCAGGCGAGCATCACGGGTTTCTGGCTGTGGCAGGAGGATTCGCTGCTTAACGCCACGCTGCTGGACAAGTGGACGGCGGAACTGCTCTTCAGCGAGGTCAGCAGTCCGGTGCGCAATCCGGCCCTGCTGACGCGCTCCTTTGCCGACCGCGAAGGCCAGGTCAACTATAATGTGCGCATCTATCCCGTCATGCGCAACATCAAACGCACGTTCAAGCTGGAGTACCTGCTGCCGGCGCGGCCCACCAACGAAACCCTGCGCGTCTGGTTGCCCATCACGCAATTGACCTCGCGGTCGAGTCCGGGCGCCCGTACCCTGCAGTTACATTTCATGGAGGGCCATCAGCCGGATCTGTTGGGTGCCGATATTGAAAATGAGACCTATAATGCGGTTACCAATAGCTGGGATTATGTCATTCAACTTGATTATGATATGTTCGTTGAACTGATTTATCCGTCTCCCATCGTGGACAAGCATTACTTCAGCACGTACACAAAAAATGGTGATGCCTATTACCAGCTCGCGGTTTATCCGCCGCAGCAGGACGAGGTGAGAACGCCGCGTAATTATCTCATCCTGGTCGATTTCAACCGCTACAATACCAGGGGACTGGATGGCGAACTGGTGCTCATGTTGCTCAAGGAGACGATGCAGCAGGCCATGAGCGCGCAGGACTCTGTGAATATTGTGGTCGCATTTGACGATCTGGTCTGGGGCGCCGCTGATTTTGTGGCGTGCACGGAAAAGAACCTGGATACCCTGTTCCAAAATGTGTTGAAGCGTTCTTTTCCCTCCTACAGCAATTTTCAGGCGCTGGTCACTGCAGCGGCCGGATTTCTAAAATACAAGAGCAAACCCGTGGATGTGATGCTTTTCAGCAATACGGATGAAATATCCCTGCCCGATTACCAGGCTGATACGAGCCGGGAGGGATTGGCGGCCCAGATCATCGCCATGCTGCCCAAAGGCACCACAATCCACGTGGTCGATCTGGAAAATCAATCCAATCTGGTGTACAGTTCGCGGGATAATCAATACGTGGCGCAGCTGCAGAGTTTTTACGGCTTCATGTGCAATCAGACGGGTGGCAATCTCTTTTTTCTGCGTTATCACTCGTTAAAAAATATTCTCTCGGCGCTCTTTTATGAGCACATCACCCATTACCAGGAAATCGAAGTGCAGACCCGTTTTGCCAGCGGCTATGCGTTTGGCAAGTATGTCATCGCGCTCAATCAGGGTTATTATCCGCTGCATTTTCCCATCATGCAAATCGGGCGCTTCCAGGGTTCGCTGCCGCTGGAGATCACGGTGCTGGGCAAGACGCGCCTGGAGAAATTCAGCGATCAATTCACCATCACTGATGGCGATGTGATTCCGGGCGATGAAAAGCTGGCGCTGGCGTGGCACGGCAACCGCATCCATGAACTGCTGCTGGAACGGCAGACCAATGCCACCATCATGGAGATCATGGACACCAGTCTGAAGCAGCGCATCGTCACACCCTATACGTCTTTTATTGTGCAGCGGCCGGATGAGAACTATGGCTATGATCCGCTCAACATCGCGCAGGGTAATGATAAAAACAGCAATGAGGCCGGCGGCGGGGACAACGAGACGCCGTCAACCGGCGTTGAGGCCCCGGTAGAAAACGATGATGCCCTGCTCTTTGATATGAAGGCTTATCCGAATCCATTCAACAGTGTGGTGACCCTGCGCCTGGCCTTACCGGAGTACAGCGAAAACTCGGCATGGACACTCGTCATCTATAATATGCTGGGACAAAAAATTCGCGAATTCCGCATCGATGGTCAGGGCCGCGGAATGGCGGAGATCAGATGGGATGGTGCGGATGGGGCCGGCGCAGCGGCCGGCAGCGGCGTCTATGTGGCGGTGCTGCAAGGTCCGGGGTATTACCGGACGCTGAAGCTGTTGCTGTTGAAATAAGCAGGGGCGCAGGGCAAATTCTGTATTTTAATCATTCCCGAGATGCCCAGGCGTCTCGGGAACGAAAACCCTTACCGTTTCTCTTGTGGAACCTGTGGTAAAGATGCCATCAGAGCAAAAAAATACCTGGCTTCGTGCGTCTGGTATAATTTATACCATGCCTCAAGGGTCGCCGGGAGGAAGACCTCAAGCTTGTCCAAGATCGTATAGGCAAAATCAAGCGGTGCAACCCCTGATGCAGTAATCAGATCCCCGTCAAAAACTGCTGGTTGGTGGAGATAGAACGATTCTCCTACATAAGCTGGACAGATTGCTTTGAGATAGTCACGATCATTGCTGGTGTGTTGACGATTGTTCAGAAACCCATGTGCTGCTAACCCGAACGTTGCCCCACAAATCGCAGCAACAGGAATGTGCGCATGCAAAAATTCGCTCACGCAGTCAAAAATAGGAGCATGGAGCGGTTCGAGCCAGGTATCGCCTCCGGGTAAGATCAATACACCAGCCTCATGAGCCATCAATTGCTGAATAGTCAGATCCGGGAGTATTTTCACACCACCCATTGTCGTAATTGGCTCATGCGTTAAACTAACGGTCTTCACATCATATTTCAACGTTTTATCCTTGAAATACCGTCCTGAATGAAGCTCTGCTATAACAAAACTTGGTTCCCAATCTGCCATCGTATCAAAAACATAAAGATATGCAATCTTGCTCAATTTTTTTCCTCTCTTCGCAGGTTTAAACAACGTAACACTCTGTTGCGGCTTTATTATCCTTTCGGTTTCAACATACCGTGCATTCCGAGCCAGCGCACAAAGGCGTCGAACCAACCGGTGCTCGTCGTTTCCTTTGGGTACATCCCGAAGCCGTGGCCGCCTTGTTCATAAAGATGGAATTCAACGGGGCGTTTGGCGGCTTTCCAGCTGTCGATGAGCCCGTAGCCGCTGTTCGCGAAGAAGGGATCGTCCGCAGCCAAGGCGATAAACAGAGGCGGCGCATCGGCCGGCACCGTGACCGTCGCGAGAGGACCGTAGATGTTGCCGATGAAGGCGGGCTTCGCATCCTCGCCTGCAAGCGCGGTCGACATGGTCAGCATAGCGCCGGCGGAAAAGCCGACCATGCCGATCCGGTCCGGGTCGACATGCCACTCCGCGGAACGTTGCCGGATAAGCGCGAACGCCGCGCGGGCGTCGGCGATCTGCGGTGCAAGACCGGCCATGGCTTTTTCCGGGTCGGGGCGCGTCGGCCGCGCCGCGGAAGAAAACATATCCCGCATGGATTTTTCGAACGCCGGCATTTCCGCCGGTGTCTGGTTCAGGCGGTATTTGAGAACAAACGCGGCGACACCTTTTTCCGCCAATGCGCGGGCGACGTTCCAGCCTTCATTTTCCATAGACAAGGTGAGGAAACCACCGCCGGGTGCGACGACAACAGCGGCACCGCTTGCTTTGGCGGGATCCGGAAGAAAGGGCGTCAGCGTTGCCACAGTAACGTTTCGTGCGAACTGACTGCCGTACTGCATATGCCAGGCCTCCGGGTTCGTCGCACCAGGCAGCGGACCGGTCCCGATTTCGATCGCATCGGGCTGCGAAGGCGTTTCGATGCGTGTCATGCGGTCGTTCTGCGCCAGAATTTGAGATGCAAGCGCGGCGACCAATGTAAAAACCGCGGCTGCCGAACGAGAATGGCTTGCCCGCGCGAATGCTCGCTTAGTCGAATGATACGAGATTTTTCTCATGTCATCTTCTCCAGTTGTTCGAATGAATAGTGGCGTGATCTGCTGTACTCGCGAATTATCAAGTCCTGAGACGCGTAAGTGTCTCGGGAACGACAGGGGCCACCCGCCGAGCCGCATCGAACCAACTTTAGGGGCTCCCAATATATTCACATTCAATATTCGTTGCTTGAGCGATCGGCAGCGAAGGTCAGGTGCGCGCCATTGTTGGCACTTAATTCAGAAATTCGGTGCAAAATTCTTGTGGCTTGATCACTCGTATTCCATGGTATCCTGATATTTTGAGCAAGTGCTTATCGCCGCTTACAATATATCTTACCTCATTTGAAATCGCACATGCAATAAATTTGTCGTCGTCCGGGTCTTCACAAACAGGTTCTGATAAAGTAAATGATTGAACAATTTCGGAATAAATTGCGATGAGATTTAGAATTTCAGCAATATCAATACCTGGATATTTCGTTGAGATCACTTCTGCGACACGACTATATTCCGCATAAATCTCCGGTGTAATTACAAATTGTATTTTTTTCTGTTTCCAGGCTTGCAAGATTCGATAAGAGGGTCCATGAAAAAATATCCCCGAGATTAGGACATTTGTATCTAAAACGATTCTCATTTATGTTCTCTTGCCAGAGTGATCATGTCTTTAAGGTCTGACTCTTTGAATCCCACCTTTTTAGCCTGCTCCCGGGCTTTATCGACCATATTGTCAAAATCGGACATCGATGGTGGAGTGATCGATTTGAGAATGACTACATCTTTGTCGCCAACTACCACGAATTGTGAACCAGTTTTGAGACCAAGCCTTTTCCGAATATTTTCGGGAATGACCACCTGACCTTTTGACGACATCTTTGTTGTTTCTACGAAAGACATATAACCTCCAAAATCAACATTCTTACTAGTAAGATAATAAGATTTTGGATCATAAAAAGCAAGTAAATTCGACAGTGCCAATCGCGGCGCTGAGCAGTAGCCCCCGCAGGGGGCGTGTCTGCTCGAGAGCCTGGTTCAGCCTGAGCGGAGCGAAGGCTCAGGCACTCGATGCTCAGCGCCGCGATTCAGCCCGAACAAAGATAAGCCTGGATCGCGCGGCATCAGCGTCGAGTGTAGCGAGTTTGTTGCATGCGGGGGTCAGATGCTGCATTTTGTGATTCCTGGATTCCCTGCTGACAAAGTCAGGAACGATCTTGGCCAGCTCTGAAAGCTTTGCCCTATCCATGCTATAAACCGCACATTATTTGAGCAGGACAGCTTTACGCCATTCCTGAAGCGTTCCGATTTTGCATAGAAAATAATATATGCCGCTTGCCAGGGTTTTTCCTGCATCATCGGTACCCTGCCAGTTGATCTGATGAGTTCCCTGGCCCAATCTCTGCGATAACAGATCCCGGACTTTTTGTCCCTGATAATTGAATATTTGAACAGTCGTGTGTTGTTCGCGTGCCAGTGTCATCTGCAAACCAGTCGACATATTGAACGGATTCGGGTAAGCCTGGCTGATCATGAATTTTTCCGGCTGATTATCCGGATTGGCAACCTTGCTGATTACACAAGGCGTGCTGAATTTGGATGTGTTGCCGAATTCATCTCGTGTTGTCGCCGTGACCGGTAAATCATAAGGCCATTGGTCGAGGTGCAGCATAAATTTTCCGTCCTGATCCGCTTTTGTGGTTCCTAAAAAATATCGGCCCTGGTCAACAGAGTCGGCGAATACCTCAACCGTATGGTTTGCACCGGTCAATCCGGATACAGAGTTCCTGGTTACAGAGAGAATCTGTGGCGGCGTGAGTTCACAATTTGCGCCGTAACGTATATCTATACCTCCCGCATGATTCCGGTAAATCGAGTTTTTTGAAATTGTATTGGAGGTATGAGAATCACCCATGAGCAGCAAGCCATACCCATGGTTATATGCGATGGTATTCATAAAACACCCATCCATAGTCGATGCAATATAAATGCCATCATTTTTATTGCCCATGTCAGTCACGTTCATAGTATCCGTACCGATATGATTAAATACAATGGTGTTTTTAAATCCGGACTGATCATATATTCCATAACCATTGTCAACCAGCACGTTATGAGCAATCAATACCTCTGCGCACGAATTCTGCAGGCAGATACCATGAAGGCTGTTCCCCAATTTTTTCGTAATAGACCGGTCAGAACCGATAATGTTACCCGATATAATTGCCCTATAGCTGGAATCATGTAAACTAATTCCTGTGATATTTCCGGAGATAATGGAACCTCGCACCATACTATCGATTGGGGCGACGACAATGTTGCTGGCATGAATGATATGGATTCCTGTACCATTGCCGCGTGCTATGCTGCCGGTAGCATCGGTGCCAATGTAACAATTATAGACATGGCCCAAATCCAAATAGGAGAAGCTGATTGCCGCATTTGCATAATTATTGATAATCAGACCATTCAAACCACAATCGTTGGCGCTGACAGAGATACCATAGCCATCCGGTGCCGAACTTCCATCCAGCTCAATCTTCGGGGGTGAGTTTTCCGGAAGACCCAGGTATCTCGCCTGCGAAGCGCCATCAATTGTATGATGGCTGCGGCCGATACTATAAACCATGGTTGGCTTAATCGTCCAGACATCATCTTCGCTGCGGTAACCGGGATCTGATTTGGGAATGCCAAATACGATGGGGACCGGATCGGGGTCTAGGGCAGCATTTGCCAAAGCCTGACGCAAACTGCCCGGCCCGCTGTCATGGGTGTTGGTGACTTGATAGGGATTGGCAGCGGTGATGGTTAGGATGTACAATCCTGATTGATGCGTTGCAGCATAAATGAGGTTGTCTTGGATGGCCATTTTTCGTACCAGTCCTGCACCCAAATGAACCATGCTTGCGGCAAGTTTTGGTACCAAGGGAGTGCTGATATCATAAACAGCGATTTCCTGGCCTCCCAGAATCATAAAATCCCCGATCTTTTTTGCATCACCGGGACCGCTAACCGGAGCAAAAAAGGTGGCGGCTTGTTGGACCAGAACCGGATTTTCAATGTTGAATATTTTAGCCGGTTCCTCATTCGGAAAAACATAAACATGACGGCCGGTGGTATAAAATGTTCGGGTCGGGCCGGCATCTGTAATGGAGATCGCTTTTGGTTGTTTTAAATCTCCGATATCAAATATAAAAAGCCGGCCATTTAAAGTAAGCACGTACGCATAGGGTTCGATAACCGTCAAAAGTCTGGCAAAATCAGAGCCGCTCAGGGGCAGAGGAATTTTGTAAATGACCTGCGGAAGTGAGGGATTTGTTAGGTCAGCGATGATTAAATCCTGGTATTGACAAAGAATAAAAGCCGTCTGATTGTGAATGCTCATATCCATGATTATGTTCCCGGCCGCAAACGCTCCGCATTGAACAGGGGCAGAAGGCGTCTCAATGTTGTATATGCGCAGAGTGCTTGCGTCTTCCAGATATAAACAGGATCCAAGATTGCGTACCATATCACAACTGTATTGGGTTTGAATATTTGATAGAAATACGGGAGCAGTTGGATTACTTATGTCGATAATGGATGCACCACCGACTCCATTGGCCAGAAAGGCAAGATTCCCCTGCACCTGGATGTCTTCTATGCTGGTACCTTCATAATTTTTGCTGATAACATTCAAAGTGATGGGATAAGTTTGGGCATGCAAAATTCCCGTCAGGAGATATGGAAGCAGAATAATGAATACGAGGATATTATTGAACAGATCCTCCGGCTTGGATGCTGGTTTATTAAAATTCATTTCGTCCCCTCTGTAATGTTTGCATCTGATAGCATCTTTTCATGATAGGCCTGCATGGTATTTTCCTATTTGAGCAGCATCATCTTTCGCATAAAGATATTTCCGCCGGCCTCCAGGGTGTAAAAATACAAACCGCTGGGACAGGTAACGCCCTCAAATATCGCCTGGTAAACGCCGGGTTGTTTCACTTCATCAACCAGAACGGCCACTTCTTTACCCAGGATGTCGTGCACCGTAAGCCGAACCCTGGAAGTCGAAGGAATGGTGTAGGAAATTATCGTCTCCGGGTTGAACGGGTTGGGATAATTTTGCTCGAGCGAAAACAAGGAAGGCATACTGACCATTGGGGGCTCTTCCACAGCCGTCAAGAATGCGCTGGAAAACGGAGAGGTGCTGCCCTCGGCATTAATGGCAAGAGCGGTAATATTGGGCAGGGGTCCCGCAATAACTCCCGTCCAGTTGAAATGTCCATCTGAACCGGATTGGGTTACGCCCTGAAACATTTGTCCTTCGACCTCTGCATCCGTGTAGATTTCAATCGTGGCATCAGGTATGGCCGTTCCTGATACGGAGGTGCCGGTGGCGCTGTTGATTATCGGCGCCGGGATCATATTGGCGCCGGCTGAGGCATAAAGAATTCCAGGCCCGATATTTTGGCTGATGCAGTTCTGGCTGATACGATTGCGTACCGGCTCTTCTCCATAAATGCCTACCCCCGGCCCTTCATTCTGGCATATGATGTTTTGAGAAATCAGGTTATCAGTGGATTCACCAGCAAGGTAGATGCCATCGTTCTTGTTTCCGGTCAGCGGAATGAGATCACCGGGTTTGAGATCCAGATTTTCCGGAGAAATCCCGATCCAGTTCGATTGAATCGTATTATGGACGGAATTATTGATAAACAGACCGAACACGTTACCGCCGATCCGGTTATCGATGACGATCACGCTGTCGCAAAACTGCTGAATACACAAGCCGCCAAAACCGCCATTTCCCGGAGCCGCCTGGGATGTGCGATCCAATCCGATAATGCTGTTCAAGACAGTAATGGCGTGCGAGGAATCCGAGACAAGAATCCCGCCGTTGATATTGCCGGTAATTACGTTACGAAGGGTATCCATCGGAGCGACGGTGACATGCTGACAGCGGTTGCCGATGCAGATGCCCAGGCCATTGGGCGCTGCTACAGTCCCGCTATGATCGGTGCCGATGTAACAGCCGGCAATGTGACCGGCATCGACACGATCCATCCAGATGCCGACATTAGCGTAATGATTGACCGTCAATCCGACGATGGATACTTCCGGCGCCGCAAGATGTAATCCGCTCGCATCCTGGCCAGCATGCTGACCGTCCAGGATAATTTCTGGGCCATCGGGGTTGGCATCCCGGCCAATAAAGGTTGACTGTGAAAACGCGTAAATGAGCAATTTGCCATCGGTGATGAGCGGTAACTCGGTCTGCGGCTGGATCACCCAGATACCGGCATCTGCCTGATAGCCGGGCACCCCCTCCGGAATGGCGAATAAAATCGTATCGGGTCCGGCGTGACGATTGGCGATATGGATGGCTTCCCTTAACGAGCCGGGCCCGGCATCGCTGCAATTGGTCACCCAGATATAGTCAGCAGAAGCATTGCTCACAAAAAGGGCACTGATGCTTTTGTCGCCATCCATCACCAGTTCTGCATGATTGTTATTTCCGCTCAAATCACCGTTCCAATGATCAAACCGGTAGCCGGGCGCGGCATGGGCGGTCAATTGCACCGACTCGTTATGGCCATAATTCGTCTTGTCGGGATCCTTGCTGACGCTGCCTGAACCCGGCGGATTAACGGCTAAGTTTAAAGAATAAGCCAAATTTCTGATCGTGAAATCGGCGTCACTGATATCCGAGCAACCGGAAAGGAGGACATCCTCGATCTTGATCCGGCAGTGCGGCTGATCAGAACCGACCTCGGGGATAATCCAGGAGGCACTGTGATTATCCGGCAAATTATCCTTTATGGTCGTCCATGAGGTGCCGCTGTCCAGACTGTATAAAATTTTCACTTTTCCGCTGGTATTGCTGGACGTCCATCGGATGGTCTGGGTGGAGCCTTCATCCCAAGTTTCTCCGCCATTAGGATGGGTTACAATAATTGAGCAATCATTGATAGATAACGGCTCGAAAGATAAGTGTACATTATCAAATTCGTTTAGTTCATCCACAGCGTTTGTTTCATCAATCACAGCACCAACGTACCATATTCCGGAAGGAACCGTTTTACAAATATCACCTATAGTGGTGAACGATTTAACAGTTTCAGCGCCGGGAGATAAGGAGAAAACCGGGAGGTCACCCATTTTAAGATCGAAGGTTGAGATATCCATGTCTGCCGATAAATAAAATCCCAGGACGCTGGAACCGGCTGAAACAGTTCCATTATTCAGTACGGTGGCATGGATATCAAGTTGATGAGTGACGGAATACGACCAATTGACAGAAGTAACTTTCAGATTCGGGCCAGGACCAAAGAATAAAGAAAAATCAAAATTATTCGATTCATTATCTTCGTCAACAACACCGGTATAGTCAATGATCCGTAAAATATACCAGATCCCTGGATACAAACCGAGATCAAAAATCCGACTTATTTCTTGCTCCATTCCGGGCATTAGGGGACTCACCAGATCCTGTCCCAAAAATAGATCTGCACCGACGATTTTATCGGTGGATAAAAAATATCCCAGATAGCAGTTTCCGGAAGATGCTGTTCCACTGTTTCTCACCCTTTCATAAAGGGTCACATTCCAGTTGTTATTATACGAATCAATACACATATAAAGAGTCAAGTCCGGGCCGGGATTCATAACTCCTGCTGTAGTATCCTGGACTTTTTTATCAGGATTCGTTTGCCAAGTTGCCGGGTTGGCATTGATTTCTTTTGGTTCAAATTTTATTGCTTCACGCGCCGACGGCATTTCCAAAGAGTCTGTCGTCATCTTTGGTTTTACTGGTACTTTGGATGCTATGGAATGCTTCGAACTTGACGCTAGTTCATAAACCGTTTTAGTCGCGGGTAATTGAACAGGGGCAGGTTCACCGGCAGTCGCAGAGGATGGCTGTATTTCATTACCCTGCAGATCATACATTTTGACTGTGCCGTCTTCGCTCTTGACAATTTTCAGTATGGCCTGACCTTGCTGGCCGCTTGCCGGGTTTGGCACAAGAGCAATGGCAAAAAGGAAACACAGTAAGAAAATCAGTCTTTTCATACGTTTTCCTCCAAGATTAACTCATAGTCTCCACCAAGTGTCTCCGAATATTAGATGAGTCGAAAATTATCATATCGGAGAGAAAATGATACCCAGGTTTTCTATTTGGCAGACGCACTATTTTCTCCGGCTAATGTTTGAGTTGAGCGGCGGCCCGACAGGGACGTTTGCTCGAATGAATGATTAGCGGCCGGTACTCAATTGCCGACCTTAAGCGTCGCGGGCGAAGTTATTAAGAATAGCCTGCCAGCCACTTGCTGCTGCTCTACGGAGTGAGTTTCTTCGGCGTCAAAGATAACCCTTACACTGCCCCCGCCAGATACTTCAACGAACTCAACCTTGGCCGCCTTGTCTCCCAACGAATACTCGATCAGCTGGTTGGGAATGCTGTTGGTATAGGTGCCCGCGAGTCTACTCCTTCCAGCAAACGGGGGCTTTCTCCTTAGGGCAGTAGAATTACCACGCGGTTGTTCATTCCGCCCGTGCCCAATACGTCGAATGTCGCGTGGCAGTTTGCGTACTGCACGCTTGCGCACTCGTCCCAGCCAATCACCGCAATTGTCTGACCGGGATGAATGCCAAGCTGCCCGACCGGGTAGACAATTATTCGATAGTTATGCCCCGCACCTCCCCACGCCGCGACCATTAGATTCCGGTTGAAAATGTGCGCATATCTTGCCATTTCCGGCTGTTCGATTCCCGTAGCTCCGTACCAAAAGTCGTACACATCCATCCACCCACAATTCGGCGTCATCATCATGTCAGCCCCGAGCGATACCTCGGAGCCTCCATCCGAAAGACATCCTGTGTCCTTGTTGTTGTCCGTGTCGAGGCAGATGTTCATGTTGTACTTGGTAATCTGATCCTGTCCGTACCGTGGCAGTGCCTCTTCGGTGCTTGGAAACACCCCATCAACCGTCACGCGTACATAGAGATAGTTGGCATCGACAGCGAACGTGGCGCTGGTAAAATCTGCCCACGGCACGGGATAAGGGTTTTTAAGTCTTCCTGATTGCCGGGCCAGACCCAGTCTGCTACGGGATCCGTGATGGTCACTCCGTGCTCCGAGAGCATCCTTTCCGCTTGCGAGACGATCTTTGGATTGGTATCCGCGCTTCCCGCTCCCCAGTCTACCTGACAAGGACTGGGAGTCCTGGTAGTATTTGGAGTATTGGGTTGTTTGCATCCGGACATGAAACTGAAAGCGATGACAAGCAGTACACGGGGAAGCGTGTTCCACAGCCAGTGCATAAAGCCACCAGCCCGCCCACGGCTGGAGGATAGGGAGCCCCCGGGGTCTGCATTCCCGACGCTGCTGGACCTCAAGTCTGGGTTCCCGGACCCGTTGACGGCCCGAGCGGTGTGGCGACGCTCCTCGTGGTGTGGTTCCTGGTCTTCAGTGTGCATGGATTCCTCCTCAAACGGGCCTCTGGACCGCCAAAGACGGCTTCTGTCCCGACCCATAGACCGCACAAATCGGGAAAGGTTTTGGCGTAGAACCACGCTGCCTCCTCTGCATCGCGTTCGTACCAAAGGCAAATCGTGTTCTTTGCGATCTTCATCATGTTGCTCTTCCCTTGTCTTCGACTCGCGTCACGGTCTTGTCGTCAGGGCCATCCATTCATTCGTTTCCGCAACGTGTTTCGGGAAGATGAGGCTCTTTTACAGATGGCTAAATTCAACACCTGTACTGCCCCGACGCGGCGTCAGGTGCAGTTGCGTGCTAGTTGGCCGAACAGCAGACTTTTCTTTGACTATGCCTTCGAAGCCATCAAAGCCACCCAGTGATCAGACTTGTGTGATGTGGATTCAGCAGAGACATCCCGGAAACCGGCAGATATCAGGAGTTCTATCAACTCTTGCTGTTCGTATAGCCTGAAGCCATGCAGCGTGAATTGCCGACTCTGCATTTCCTTTCGTGGGCTGAAACACAGAACAAATAGCCCATCCTTTTGCAGCACTCTATGAATTTCACCGAAAGCAGCATGCGGATCAGGCCAAAAATAGACGGTGTTCACGGAACAGACCCTGGAAAATGTGCCGGAAGAAAATGGCAGCTGGCATACGTCAGCGCAATGTAATTCCAGCAGACCTGAGGAAACATGCCTCGACAGTTTCCGGCGACAATGCTCTACCGCATCAATGGAATAATCCACCCCTGCGACGTGCCCTTGATGAGCACTTGCAACAACTTGACACAACAGTGCTCCACCACCAAACCCCACCTCCAAAACACGATCCGTGGAGCCGAGATGGAGCTGCATCAGTGCCAATGCGTTGACAGGCAAATTGTGACGATTCAGGGCCGGGAGCATTACTAGTCTTCCAAAAATCCCGGAGGGCTTCCCCAATTGAGTTGCCAGGAACCTGCTGATTGACATCGGTCTCACCCTCTGAACAGCAATCTGTTTGGCCACCTGACGAAAAGCGCCACTGGCACAACATGGAGGTGATTAAACTGCAAAATGAATGATAGGTGAAAATTATCCGATTTTTACTTAATGCACAAGTACAGCGTGTCGGGGGCGCGCTATGGTTAGCAACTGCTTTATTAATTGTGATGAATTATGCTGATTTATTTACCCTCCCGGTTAATAATATCCCAATATAGCCAATTGCAAGCAAGGACTCTATTGCTACACTGGCTAATATTCCATAGCCTACATGACCTAATAGCAGCTCACAAATCCCAAGCAAGGCGAGCATGGATAGCGCAACCGCAGCTCCGATACACAAGGATGTGCGCACTGCAGAAACTGGAGCTGATCTGGCGAGAAAGAAGATTACCGCCAAGCCAATATAGAGAGCTGCCAATCGTCGCCCCAAAAGAAGAACGCTTTCTGTCGGCTGAATTTGCCACCTGCCAACTATAATGCTTCCGAAGAGAAGATATCCTAAGCCGAGCAGAAAGGCGATGATTGCCGTTGTAACAGCCAGTGTTTTGAAGCTCATAATTATTCTCCTTATAAATTAGTCAGACTAGTTAACGCCTGGCCACTCAGGCGCGCGCTCGGACAGTTTTGAGGCGCTAACAGCTTTTCGAGCGCAAATCAACCGAACTACTCCGCCGCAGTATGCTGCGCGTCGGGTGCAACGGCGGGGTTAGGAGCCAGACTATTGACTTTGACGCTATCACTATGCTTGTATACGGTCTCTATAAATAACGACGCCGATCATTGCCATTGCTATGATAATCATACCAAGGTCTTCAACAACGCCCTTGGAGCTGACCATCGCTCCTCCTACAAGTGCATAGAACAAAGGAATTGCTAATATTGCTTTAGAAAGCCTTCGCTCACTCCAGAACAGTAAGCCTAATGTGAATACTACAGTAGGACAGGGAGCTAACCCTACCACTAGAGATTGTGGATAACCACGTCCCAACAACGATGCTATTAGTGGATAGCCAAGTAATCCATAAAGGATCGATGCCCAGCCCACTGCTCCAATCAGATCTGCTCTGACGCGAAAAATTAGTTCGCTCATGTAAAAACCATAAAACACTAACAGCATACTTTCGAAAACGAACACAGCAGCAAAAATTATCGCTCGAGGCGATATTTCGCTAAACACTAACCCATTAAAAACAACTCCTGTCCACAGCCAGAGCACTGCCAACACGCTCGTTACAATGCGGCTAGAATATTCGGTTTTGCGAAGTGAACATAATATAGCGATAATGCAAAGGGAGTAATTGATCGGAAGCATTAGCCAATAGTGATTATTATATCTGGCCATCATTTCAAGAAATTCAGAAAATGTAAAATTCACTAATTCTGCCTCCGAATTGAACTCAATAAGGTGCGACTAATCGCGGCGCTGAGCAGCAGCCCCCGCAGGGGGCGTGTCTGCTCGAGTGCCTGGTTCAGCCTGAGCGGAGCGAAGGCTCAGGCACTCGATGCTCAGCGCCGCGATTCAGCCCGAGCAACGCGAGGGCTGAACGAGACGGCTGTGCGGTAGCCGCGGCAAATTTCAATGCCTCTAAAAATCACAAATGAACCAGCGGCTATCCGCACAAGCCGAGGGTTGGGCGTTTTATCTTATTGCTGCCGCCTTAATTAATATTTGACCACCATTAATAGGATCATAAATGGATTGAGGCCTACTTGGAAGCTTGCCTTCAAGTATTATTTGCCTCCAATCGCTAACACTTGTTGTCAAAATTAATTTGACGATGACTTCTTCTTTTTCTGACCAAGCAGAATTAGACCGAATATATTTTATTATCTTACGAATCATATTTTTATCTGAGCTATCTAATTTATCGGCAAGTTAGGAGCCATAAGAATACCGGATATTGCCTGGCGCTCTGGAAATGGGGAAATGGCTGGGTATCAGACGCCTGATAGAAGATAATTTTCTCGGTTTCTTTGAACCCCAGCAAAATCAAAATTCAATTGCTAAAAGAAGAAAATCATTAATCTTGAAGTAGTGATCATTCAGATCACGCCAGATACTCATTTCAACAGAATGGCTTTAATTTGGTGCGTCATCGTCCGGCTGCGAGCGTAGATGAGATAGAGTCCTGAGGAAGCTACCTGCCCGGAACTGCCTTGACCATCCCATGCTATCTTGTGCAAGCCGGGAGGAATCTCGCTCTTTAGAAGGGTTTTAACGAGCTGTCCGCGGGAGTTTAAGACAGAAATCTCCAGCCATTCCTTCTTACTGGTTTCAATGGCAATTGTCGTTGTGTTGTTGAAAGGATTGGGAAAGGCCGGCAGCAGGCGAAATTCCGCTGGCAGCTTCGCCTTTTTCCTCTCCACCTGTAGATATTCCGGCAGCTGAAAGCTGTAGAGCTGACCGATGCGGTTGCCCACGATCAAATCCATATCGCCGTCCTGGTCTACATCACCGATGGCTGGGGCCGCATCCTCGCCCACATCCAATCCCGCGAAAACCTCGGGCATATGCTGCCAATTAGGGGAGACCGGCCGCAGATTGCGGTAGTAGTGTAGCGAGCCATCTGCATCGCCGAAGATCATATCGGGATCGCCATCGCTGTCCAGGTCCGCCATGGCGAGGTGGAAATGACTACGCTCCGCGATTCCCTCGAGGCCGTCCGGCGAGGGCTGCCAGTCCGTTGCCTCTAGTGTGCCAAAATTTTTAAAGCAGGTATAGACTGTGTCCTCCCGGATGAACAACTCCGGCGAAACATCAAGATCTATGTCCGACAGCACTGGCCGGTTATAGAGCCTGGGTGACAAGGAAAAGGCGGCCAGAGTGGAATCCATCTCCCAGAAAGCAGAATCCCCGACGCTCTTACGGCGAAAGAACTGGACCTTGTAGCCCTTGTGCTCCCAATTATAATAGTATCGATAAGAGATCGCGATGCTGCCGGCTGGATTCTCCGGGAAAGTGATGCAGTGGTCATAGCAGACTGTCTTCATTTGATCACTCCGGATATTAAACTCGTTCCAGTTCAGGGCCCAGAAATTGTCCATGGTTGCAAAGTCCCGGTTGAAGGCACCCCAGGTGCCCAATTCGAGCAGGCGCCCATAAAGACGCATAAACATATCCGAAGCCCAGTACCAGTCGTCATAGTTTTCACTGACGATAAGGGAAGGATATGGGCGATCCGGCTCCCGGAAGAGCGCCGGTTGGGCGTTGGCCGTGACGCAGAGGCGGCCGAGCCGGATATTTTTATCCGTGAAGACGAAAGCCTGGCTGCTCAGGGTTTCATTGAAACGAATATCCAGATGACGGCTGGGGGTGAGCCAGATGTAATCCAGATCACCATCGCTATCGATGTCATAAAACTGATCGCTGACTATATACCTGGAATGGGGACGTATGAAGCTGCCGCTCAGGGTGGGCTGATTCTCATAGACGGGCTGGATGGTGGTACCCAGGTTGGGATATAGATTGAACCAGAATATATCATTCATGGACATACCTCCGTAAGCTTTCCATGAAGTGAAGAGATCGGGATCACCATCGCTGTCCAGATCAGCCAGATGGATGTTCTCGCTGCCACGGAAAAACAGCCATGCAAAACGTTCCCTAAAAATCCAGCGCTGACGTAGCGGGTCGTTCAGGAAGAGATAAGTATACCCCTCGGTCGCCCCGGATATATCGCGATGCCTGGCGAGGAGATCGAGATCGCCATCTCCCTCAAAATCGAAAAATGTGAAATCATCATTGCAGATCCCCCGGGTGTATTCCAGATCGACCGAGTCTATCCGGTTTTCAAAGAAAGCGGGCTCTAGCTGCCAGGCGGGATGGGCATTGGAGCCGGTATTTCGGTAGAATAGCAGGCTGTCGGCGACCAGGTCCCAATCGCCGTCATAATCCATGTCCGCGGCACAAAAGTTATTACTTTCGTTGAGCCAATCTGGAAAGGAATGTGGTGGTAAGGCTGGAAGTGTGAGATTGCACTTTTCGAAAATATAATCCTGAGGATCGATATTCTGGAAATAGCTCAGGCGGCCGTTTTCGTTGATGAGAATATCGGGCCAGTTATCGCCATTCCAGTGCAGGACCTGGAAATCGATATTGAGGGAGTCGATCTCGACTCCGCTGGGCATAAAAATCTCTTTATTCTCCTGCCATCCCGTCATTTGTGCAAAGAGGATGATCGGAAAAAGCAACTGGAGTAGAAAATATTTTTGACACCTCACCAGGTCAATTCTCCTGCAATAAATCCGACTACAAGTGCTCCCACCGACTCTATCCAGTTGGTATTATCCGGACTATAATCAAACTTGCATGCAAAATGCATGCTCATTATCACATTCCTTGCAGGCAGTTGGGATGAGTTCACTCTGGCTGTGCTCACCCATTTGGATCTCATCCAAAGCTCTCATGAGCCGCCCTCCTTCTAGCTCCTGCCCGAACCATGGTTTCTGAAAATGAAGCAGATTTTTAAACGCACAACGCGACGGCTTTGCGGTTGCCGCGGTAATGTGAAAACCGAACTTCAAATAGAAAACTGCTCCAGCGGCAATCCGCAACAGCCGAGGGTTAGACAATTGATATATGAAATAGCCAGCACAATTTGTTTGATATTTCAAATTAATTTTTATGTTGTTTGGATTACCATGTCACAACGAAATATTGACGTCTCGGATCCAAAAAGAAATAGATATGCATACCCACCAAGGCACCAAGTCGCGTTGTCGCATAGCATCCAGTCCAACTGACCAAGGAAATACAATTGTTCATGACTCTGAGTTTTTGGTGGTTCACTAGTTTGCACCCACGTTGGCCAACCATCAAGTTTACTCTTAGAGACATGTACTAAATTAGGAAAAATATTTTCATCAAAATCATCATTACCTTGTGGATAATCTTCAGGTAAATTCGGTAGGCCAATTATTCTTGTTGTGTCTTCAAATCCTGGTACTTCTAATTTATTTCGAAACGTTACAGAGTAAGGCTTTATCACCTCCTTGGCTATTATTCCCAGATTATCCGACTTGCGATGTAAGACATCATTAAATATTGTGTAAGCATTCGGCCAAGCACACCCCACCAGGAAGGAGTGGGAGCGGCTTAGTTTTGGGAACGGGTCTTCCAGTTCTGGGGCAGCAGATCAGCTAATTTGTGGAAGGGATAGTCCAGTATGGTCTGGAAGACATACTCCAGATACAAAGCCGGATTGACATCATGATATTTGGCTGTAGCCATTACCGAATAAATCAAAGCCGCGT
>CAUJEL010000011.1 GCA_963169875.1 Candidatus Zhuqueibacterota bacterium | reverse complement strand
CAATCTTGTTGATTTGTCTGCAGCGGTACCAGCGTCTCGGGGGGGCCGAGATAACAGGGTGACTGGCCGGTGGTTGCAACAACCAGTTTTTGCAGCACCACACCCGGATCGACCGCCCAGAATTTCAAGGTATGTTCGCCAGGCTGCGCGATCTTGTGCAATGTTGTCTTCATGACGATATTTTGGCTCACCCATTCATCCCAGTTCATGCCGCCATGCATATTCACGACTTGCGGCGCTTCATCATCGAGCGAGACAGCGTAGCGCAGTCCCTGATGATTGTGATAGTTGAGCGTTGGCGAGAGATAGGCCGTAACCTGCATCGTGTCGCCTTCGAAAAGGTACAGTGCATATTCCAGTCTTGGTGATTCGCCGACCGGTTGCGCCGGCGGCGCGGTGACCGGGAAGGGCGTCATGCCCGAACGGGTGCGTCCCAATTCGGGGATTTTCTGCCAGTACATCTTTTCATGGTTCACCGCGCGGGTGTAGTTTTCCGCTTCCATGGCGGCGCTGCCGTTGCTCTGCAGAAAACGGCCGGCCAGGCGGTCTTTGGGCACCAGCGGTTTGAACAGACGCGCCATGACCTGGACGCGTCGGCCGCGCGGACCGGTCACCACGATGGGCACGCGATGATGCCCCTGGGGCACGCTTTTCCAGTCCACGCGGATGTGAATTCGCTGCTCGCCGCTGATCGTGCCTTTGCGCACATCGAACTGCAGCCACTTTTTGCCCGGAGCCACGGCAAAGTCGAAGGCGCGTTGGCCGCGGTTAAAGAGTTCAATATAGCAGGATGGTTTTACATGGGGATCGAGTTCCGGCAGCAGCGCTTCCTGTTGCGAATGGGGCCACCAGGCATCGGATCCTTCGATGGCTACGCCCATATCGGCTGTCGCGGGCAGATCGATCCGCTTCACCACCGGCATGGCGTTGGAGTCCGGTTGCTGCCAGTAAGTGTAGCCGATGTGCGTCTGGTCCATCATGTGACGCCATTTGCCGCCGGCCAGTTCGTTGTTGTAATATTTGCTGATAGCCGCATCCTGTGCAAAAAAGGCTTCGGCTTGCTGCGCCAGCTCATTGGTCAGGGCACGGCCCTGCGCGGCATAGAGCCGGTTCCTGGCCACTGCCGCATAAAGCTGATTCAGGTTGGCGCAGGCGCTGATGGGATGGAGTACGATCTGATAATAGGCGTCGCGCTGGTTTTGCGGTATCTGGTCGTAAAGGCGCTGCGCTCTGACAGCCAGTTCAGTGTACTCCCTCACGACCGTGTCCCATTCGTTGCAATGAGACAGGCTGTAGGTGCCGGCATCGAGCAGCTCCGGTTTGCGGCGGCTGTTGAAACGCGTATAACTTTCGAGCAGCCCGGCGATTTCCACCGCATGCTCCGCGCCGAACTGGCGCTGCGCCCACAGGCGGGTGTATTCCGGGATGCGATCCGCGGGCCATTGGTCCGGATCCCAGGCATAGTCGAGGAAGAATTCAGTGGGCAGTTCCATGGGCTTGATGTCGCCGACATTGACGATCCAAATCCGGTTCACGCCCATCTCATAAGCGAGATGCATCTGTTCCCAGGTTCGCGAGACCTGGTTGGTGTTGAGCCATTTATAATTGCGCGGACCGCCGACATAATCAAAGTGGTAATAGATGCCATAGCCGCCGGGGCGCGGCGGGTCATCGGGCCGGGGCAGTTTGCGGATGTTACCCCAGTTGTCATCGCAGAGAAGCAGCGTCACATCATCGGGCACGCGCATGCCCTTGTCATAGTACTCCTGAACCTCCTTGTACAGAGCCCAGACCTGCGGCGTCTGCTCCGCGGGTTTTCCGGTCACTGCCGCGATGATCTGGCGCTGGTCCCTGACGATGCGTTCCAGCAGGGCGATGTTGGCGGCTTCGCTCATGGGTTCATCGCCGTCGCCGCGCATGCCGACGGTGACGACGCTCTCATTGCCGCCCATGCGCTGGATGCCTTCGCGCCAGAAGGCCTGCAAAACCGCTTCGTTGACTTCATAGTTCCATTTGCCGCTGCCAAAATTCGCCCATTCGGCATGGGCGCGCATCATGGGCTCGTGGTGGGAGGTGGCGATGACAATGCCGTATTCGTCGGCCAGTTTGGGATTGCGGGGATCCTCCACATAGAACATGCGACCCCACATGGCCGGCCAGAGATAATTGCCCTTCATCCGCAGGATGAGCTCAAAGACGTGCTCGTACATGGCGGCGTTAAAGCCGCCGAATTTTGCAAAGGCCCAGCCGGACAGAGCGGGCGCTTCATCATTGATGAAGATGCCGCGGTATTTGACCTTGGGCTCGCCGCTGCAATAGCGTCCCGGCAGCACATACACGGCATCGTGATGCTGCGGCGGCACATCGGACCAGAAGTGCCAGGCGGAGATGCCCATTTTGCCGGCGAGGTCGTAGAGCCCGTAAATGGTGCCGCGTTTGTCGCTGCCGGCGATGACCAGGGCGCGGTCCACGCCGGGAAGGGGAGACTCCACCACCTGGATGAGAAAAGTCTCCCGGCAGCCGTGGAGATCGCTGACCTCGAGGCGCTTTTCCATAACGAGCCGGTCGATGAGCGGATTTACACCCAGCGTGCCCACCAGCACGATTTCACTTTCAGCCGGTGTACCATCGGTCATGATGTCGGGTTTACAGCCGGTCACTTTTTCGATATCGCTCTGCAGGTGACCGGCGACGCGGCGTACCCCGGGGTAATCGTGGGTGCTGATATAGATCGGAGCGGCGCCTCCCGACGCGGCCAATTCAAAACGGCCAAATTTATCCTCGAAAGCGATGTAATTGCCATCCGCGGCTGCAGCTGTCTGCATGGGATCGTAGATGCGGAACTGCCCGCTTAGCTGCAGCAGGGCGAACATATAAAGAAGGCCGTCGTAATAGCGGTAGAGTCCGGTCGGCAGTGCAGCATCCCAGATCGTCTGCACGAACGCTTGGCGGTGCGGCGACGTGGCTGCCAGGGCTGCGACGGCGTTCATCGCTTCCAGTCCGAGGCTGCGGTCGCTGGACAGGGGGGTGCCATCCAGGGTGTACTGATTGGCATATTTACCCAAACCCTGGTTATGGAAAAAATCGAGCAGGCGATTGGATTGCGTCACGGCCCATTCATCGCGGCCGAACCAGACATAGTCGATGGCGACGTTCATGGCGGTGCGAAAGGCGTCGAAGCGGAAATCGGCATGTCCGCCGCCCCAGGGCGAGTCGTAGGGGGTACCATCAAAATGGGCGTAATCGGGTGTCAGGCCGGTTACGGGGTGGGCCGCTTTTTTCAGGAAAGTACGGCTTGTCATTGCTGCCTCGCACCAGAAGCGGTTCTCCTTGTCGGCCCAGCGCGCCCAGAGTTCGTAATAGTGCGGCACGTGATAGGAGGGATCGGTGAAGGCGTCGGCGCGGCCATTGGGGACAAAAACCACCTGTTTCTCGCGGCGGTTGAAGAGGTTGGTGACGATGTGTTCGGAATCGGACTCTTCGGTTTTGCCGAGCATGGCATCGAGGATTTTTTGCGCCTCGCTGCTGTAGTTGTAGATGCCGCTGCCGTCGCCCCAGCGCGCGGAGGCGAAAAAGAGCGCCATGACAAACCACACCTCGCCATCCGATGCCGTGTCCTGGCTGAGGCGGACGCCTGCGGAAGTGCAGTGCCAGGAGAAGTAATGGGCGCGCGGGCCGCTGGGGTGCTGCATGTAGGTTTTGGCCCATTTCCAGATGCGGTTGAACTCTTGCTGTTTATCCATCTGCACAGCGATCATCATGCCATAGGACATGCCTTCGGTGCGAACATCATTGTTGAGAATGTCTTTTATGTACGCCATGTCCGGTTCCACCGGATAATAGACCCGTTCGCTGGCGTCGTCGCCATAGAAGAGCTGCTGGAAAGTCGCGTCGATTTTCGCTTGAATCTCTTTTTCGGGCTGATCGAGCAGGGTGTGGAAGAGATTGGGGTAGATGCCTGTGTAATAAGCGCCGCATGAGATGGATTGGCAGGCAGGGGAGAGCTTGCTCGCCGCATATGACGGACCGGAACCGATCCAGAAGGATGAGAGAGCAACTAAAAACAGAGCCAGTTTTCGTGTCATCGGCGCCACCTTTTCAAAGGGTTATAAAACAATTGAACCGATTCAAATATAATTAACAAGGGCAAAAAAGTCAAGGAAAAAAGGGATGGTTACGGCAACGGCTTTTGTCGATGTTTTTCAAGAATTATGTTGATTTTAGCTTTTGGAAAATGTAAATTATCTAATAAAAATCAAACCGTTTCAATTATCCCGTTTTGGGGTAGGAGCATTGAGGCCGTGGCGAAGAGAATTACCATTGAAGATGTGGCAAAAGAGGCTGGCGTATCCAAGGGGACTGTATCAGCGGTTCTGAACGGCAAAAACACAGTCAAGCCGCGCACCCGAGAGCGCATTCTGGAAGTCATGAAGGATCTCAACTTTCGGCCGCGGGGCATGGCGCGCAACTTGAAGAATGGGAGCGAAGACCGCAGCATTGGCCTCATCATCAAGGATATCAACTATCCTTTTTATACAGCGATCGCAACCGGCGTGCGTGAATATGCCTACAGCAAGGGCTATCAGGTTATCATCACCAGCTCTGAAAATGACCACGAATGCGAAAAGAAATTCACCCATCTTTTTTCGACCAAGGACATCAAAGGCGCCATCATCGCTCCCATCGTCGAGGGCGCGACAGAAATTGAACATCTCTTCAAATTGAAAATGATCAACTATCCCTTCGTCCTCCTCGAGGAAGTGCGCGGCATTCAGGCCAACGCGGTGGTGATCGATAACCTCCGTGCGGTGCGCCAGGCGGTAAAATATCTGATTGACGCCGGTCACCGCAAAATCGTTCATTTCGCCGGTCCGCTGCAATCCTCCCACACCCAGGAGCGCATCGAAGGCTTTCGCTACGCCTTCAGCGAGACGACCCTGGCCTTTAACAAAGACATGGTGGTTTTCATCGGTTCGCGGTATGAAGACAGCTATCGCAACAGCCTCGAATTTTTCAGGAATAAACCCCGCGACCAATATCCCACCGCCATTGTTTGTTTCAATGACCAGCAGGCCCTGGCCGTGATGACCGCGCTGAAAGAAGTAAACATCCGGGTGCCGGATGAAATGTCCATCATCGGCAACGATGATATCTATTATGCGCAACTCTATCCGGTGCCTCTAACCACCATACATGCACCGCTGCATGAGATCGGGGTGCGTTCCGCGGAAATTTTGATCCGTAACATCGAGTCACCGGTGCTGCTGCCGCCGGAACGGATATTGCTCCAGACCGATCTGGTGGTGCGCGAATCGACCAGATCAATCCTCGTCTGACGCTTCATGCAATAAGCTGTTCCTCAATCTCATCATGAATGTACCGGGATGAAAAGGAGCGCGATATCTCCCCGCTGTTTTTTCCCAGCGCCCGCCGCTTGCTGCCATGTCCGTCCATGCGCGATGTTCCTCATCTCGATGACGCGGGCGCGGATCAATTCCGCCCCACTGACTTGATTTCTGTCCTTGAAAATTAAAAAGGAAAGAATTATATTAACGCTAAAGTGACCAATCCACCGGCATCTTCTGCCGCGTTTTTCATTCATCAAACCAATAGACCTCTAACGCGTGAGAAAACACCATGAAAATGACCTGGTTCGACTTTGGCATCATCATCGTCTACCTGCTCAGCATCACGCTGATCGGTGTGTTTCTGAAGAAACGGGCGTCCAAAAATCTGAGTTCCTATCTGCTTGGCGGCAACAAGCTGCCCTGGTATTTGCTGGGTCTTTCCAATGCCTCGGGCATGTTCGACATCTCCGGCACCATGTGGCTGGTGACCATCCTGTTTGTCTATGGATTGAAAAGTATCTGGCTGCCGTGGCTGTGGCCGGTCTTTAATCAAATCTTTCTGATGGTTTTTCTGTCGGCCTGGCTGCGGCGCTCCAATGTGACCACCGGCGCACAATGGATCGGCACCCGTTTCGGCACAAAACGCGATGCCGCGCTCTCCCATGGTGTGGTGGTCGTTTTTGCGCTGATCAGTTGTTTGGGATTTCTCGCCTACGGTTTTGTCGGTTTGGGCAAGTTTCTGGAAATTTTTGTGCCCTGGGAAGTGATCTCCCCGTACATTCCTTTTGATATCCCCGCGCAGTATGTACCGCATTTTTATGGCGTGATTTTCACATTGTTCGCTGTTTTTTATACGGTACTTGGCGGCATGACCAGCATCGTGCTGGCGGATCTGCTGCAATACATCATCATGACCATCGCCAGTGTGGCGATCGCCATCATCGCCATGAACGCCCTGTCGGCGCAAAGTCTGGTGGTGCCGGATGGCTGGATGAATCCCTTTTTCGGCTGGAATCTCAACATCGACTGGAGCGGCATCATCAACGAGGTGAACGCCAAGATTGCCAGCGACCAGTTCGATCTCTTCACCATTGTGGTGATGCTGATGGTTTTCAAGGGCATCCTCTCCAGCGCAGCGGGCCCGGCGCCCAACTATGACATGCAAAAAATCCTCGCCACGCGGTCGCCGCGCGAAGCGGGCATGATGAGTGGATTCGTTTCGGTGGTCCTCAATCCGGTGCGATACCTGATGATCACCGGTTTCACCGTGCTGGGTTTGTTGTATTACAACCAGCTGGACTTGATCGTCGCCGGCCGCATCGATTTCGAACAGATCCTGCCATCGGCCATCAGCCAGTTTGCACCCGCCGGATTGATGGGTCTTCTCCTAGCCGGCCTCATCGCCGCCTTCATGGGTACCTTTTCCGGCACCCTGAACGCCGCCCAGGCTTATATCGTCAATGATCTCTATCTCAAATACCTCAAACCCAAAGCCAGCAATCGCCAGGTATCCTTCATGAGTTACGCCAGTGGTTTGGTGATGGTGGTATTCAGCGTTATACTGGGCTTTTTCGCCCAGGATGTCAACAGTCTGCTACAGTGGATCGTGTCAGCATTGTTCGGCAGTTATGTGGCCTCAAACGTTTTAAAGTGGTATTGGTGGCGCTTCAACGGCTATGGTTATTTCTGGGGCATGGTATTGGGCCTGATCCCGGCGCTGGTTTTTCCCCTGATTTTCAAGCAGACTCTGGAGCTTTATTATTTCCCGCTGCTGCTGGCCATCTCCGTGGCCGGTTGCTTCCTCGGCACCTACTTCACCAAACCCACGGATGAAGAGACGCTCAAGTCATTCTACAAAACCGTTCGTCCCTGGGGTTTCTGGAAACCGATCTACGAGAAGGTCAAGGCGGAAGATCCGTCCTTTGAGCGCAACCGCAATTTTGGCCGCGATGCGTTGAACGTGTTCATAGGCACCATCTGGCAAACCGGTCTGGTGGCGTTGCCCATCTATTTGGTCTTGATGAAGATGGATGGCATTTTGGTCACCCTGGCGATCATCCTGGTCACCTCCGTCTTTTTGAAAAAGAACTGGCTGGACAAGCTGAAAGATTAGGCGGACGTTTACGACGGTATATGCCGCAAGGTGAGAATGGCAATTCATCTTGCGGCATGCCGTCAACGCAGCGATTGCCGGGTAAGGTGTCAAATGCGTAATGGCTAAACTTCCATTTCTGACTATTTTCTTTTGAATAATGACGCCTGTCTTCCTCCGTTTCTGTCTCATAGAAAAGTTTTGCTAACTTGGATGAGCCGTTCACCAGCTGCAGGATCGCCCGTCGTGATCAGTGAACCTTTACTAATGACCAAAGTGAGCGTTGGCCCGCAGCGGCCGAGTCAAGTTGCGCGGCCGCGGCTGACGCAGCGGCTGCAAAGCCATCTGTCCGGTCATTTCATCCTGATATCCGCGCCCGCCGGATTCGGCAAGACGTCACTCCTGCTGGACTGGGTGCACCAGCACAAACCGGCGGTCGCCTGGGTTTCCCTCGACGCCAACGATAATGATCCCGCCGTCTTCCTCTCCTACATGATCGCCGCGATCCAGAGAAATAATCCGCAGTTGGGACTCTCGGCGCAAACCCTGCTGCGTTCCCCCAAACTGACGAACCGTCAGCCGCTCCTCATCTCGCTGCTTAACGATCTGATTCAGATGCCACAACCGCTGGCGATCATTCTCGACGACTATCATGTCATCACGTCGGCGGAGGTCCATGCGATGGTCGCATTCCTGGTTGAACATCTTCCCGCTCAGGTCACCGTGGTCATGTCGACGCGGCATGATCCGCCCATGCCGCTGGCCAAATGGCGCAGCAAGAAAGTACTGCTTGAAATAGGCGCAGCGGATCTTGCGTTTCAAAAAACGGAAACCGAACAACTGCTCAACGAACAGCTGCAGCTCTCACTGGTGGCTGAAGATGTCCACAGACTCCAGGAGCGCACCGAAGGATGGGTGACTGGTCTGCACCTGGCAGCGCTTTCATTACGCTCGTGCATGGATCGGGCTGCTTTCATTCAATCGTTCAGCTCCGATGATCGCTACGTGGGTGATTATCTCTTCGAAGAGGTCATTCAGCAATTGCCCGTGGAACAACAGGAATTTTTGCTGCTCACCAGTATCCTGCCGCGGTTGTGCGGCCCACTCTGCGATGCGGTTGCCGGCCGGTCCGGCAGCCAGCAAATACTTCTGGCGCTGGAAACCGCCAATCTCTTTCTCTTTCCTCTTGATAATGAACGGCATTGGTTTCGCTACCATCCGCTCTTTGCCGACTTGTTACGCCATCGCCTTTCACTGCAATATCGCGACGAGATTGCCGCATTGTATCAACGGGCCAGCAGTTGGTGCCTGGCCGGGAATCTGTTCGATGAAGCCATCACCTATGCTTTGGCGGGAAAAAATTATGAAGCCGTGCTCGAACTATTGGATTCCTATGCCGAAACCAAAATGACGCGCAATGAGATTGTTTCGCTGAAATCCTGGCTCGATCAGATACCGAAAGACCTCTGGCACCGCCATCCTCTGATGTGGATCTATTATGCAGTCGCGTCCATCTATTCCGGGCGCCCCTTGCTGGATGCCATCCAGTATATGGGCGAAGCTGAACGGGCGGATGCAGAGGGCCGCTACGCCGCGGAACGGGCTTCTGTGTATGCCTTGGCAGCGGCCTTGTCGGGAGAACATGAGAAAAGCATCGCGATGGCGCAGCAGGCACTGGACGCACTGCCGCCGCAGCGGTTTTTTTTCCGGAGTTTCATCGCTGGATTTCTCGGGATAAATTATCTCAATGCCGGCAGCCTGCAGCAGGCGCATGCGAGTTTTTCACTGGCGGTCGAATTGGGACGGCAGACGGGCAATCTCTTTGTGACCGTTCTGGCGCAGTGCTATATCGCGGAACTCTGTTACCAGGAAGGGTGTTTGCAGCGTGCGCTGGAGGCCTATGATCGCGCGTACCAGTGGGCGCTCGATGGACGCAATCGTCCCACCGCCATCGCGGGGTATGCCCGGATCGGCCAGGGGCATATTTATTATGAACGCAATGATCTGGCGTCCGCGGCGGCGGCCTTTGACGAGGGCATCGCACTGGTCAAAGGATGGGGGGAAATAGGGGCCTTGAGCGGTTACATCGGCGTTGCAAGGATCAGATTCATCCAGGGTGATTTTTCCAAAGCCAGAAACAAACTGCAGCAGGCGCGCGAGGCCGCAGCCCGATTCGAACCCATGGAGATGGATGATGCCGCGGTGGCTTGTCATGCAGCCCGCTTGAGTATTGCCAGCGGCGATCTGGCCGAGGCGCAAGGTTGGGCGTTCAGCCGTCACCTGGATGTCCATGCATCCGCTGCGCAACTTCATCAATCATTTCGGCTTGAAAAGGGATTTCTGCGGGCGCGTGAGTTCATCACCGTGGCCCGACTTTGTATCGCCCTGGATGAACCGGAGAAAGCGCTGCATCTTCTCGATCTGCTCGAACCCAGCATCCGGGAGGCAGGATGGAAGCCGCTTGGCCTGGAATTGAATGCCCTGCAAATCATGGCGCTGCTGCATATGGATGAGAGCGGGCAAGCTCTGGGCCGTCTCGAACCTCTTCTCAGGGATGCCAGTCGATATGGCTTCATGCGTCTCCTGTTGGACGAGGGACCTGGCCTGTGCAACTTGCTTGAACAGTATGCGGCTGCTGCAATCTGCAAATCCCTGCCACGGACGCTGCGGACCTATGTGCATGGATTGCTTGCCGCATTTCACCAGCAGGAAACGGTGAAAACACTCCATGAAACCGTGGAGCCTTTGAGCGACCGTGAGCGCGAAGTGCTGCAGCTTATTGCCGATGGCTTGTCGAATCAGGACATTGCCGCCCGACTGTACATCTCCTTGAACACCGTGCGTTCTCATACCAAAACTCTTTTCAACAAACTGGAAGTGCATAGCCGCACCCAGGCGATGGCGCGGGCGCAGGAACTGGGTCTGCTGTAGCTGCTTTTTCTGCCGCGAGCATCACATTTTCGCCACTTTCACCCCTGAAAATCACATTTTCATGTGATAACTCTCACATCCGGATTTCGTTATATTAACTATAACGCCAAACCTGTTCTCTTCATGGAACGCTGAGCGCGCATAGATCGCCGTTGCGTATTATTTGAGGTTGTGGAACAGCGCTCGATTTGAATTTGGTGTTGCCAAGTGTCGAACCCCTGGCTGAACCAGGAAGGAGAAGAGTGTGGAGATGGATAAGAGTCAGAAGAAGTTTTCTTCAGGCCAATCGCCCAGTCGCGAAGAACGCATCGCCATCAGCAGTTGCAACTCGTCGGAAACACTGAAAAAAGAGATTCGTAAACGCTCATCACTGTACAACCGCGAGGGCTGGACGCTGGAGCGTATCACCTGCACGGAAAGGTATATATGTCTGCATTTTTGCCGGACCAATGCAAAGACGATGGCGAAGCTGCGATCTTCGCCTTAAACGCTGTGCTGGCGTTGACGGTTTTTGCCAGCGTTCTCATTCGCAGGCACCGGCCTTCTTCCGCTGCTATGCCCCCGCAATCCTGTCCTGGTTAACCATCTCGCAGGCCTGCGGGATGCATCCGGACCAAGCCCTGATGGGGGATTTCTGCTCATTTCATGTTCAAATGCAACCGATTCCGGCACAGGAAGGCGAGGGATCTCCGGAAATTACATCCGGATCGCTCGCTCAGAAAGGTTTCGTGCACTCAATCCCATTGGAGGAACGTTGTTCCCCAGAACCATCATCTCTGTTTCCCGCTCCTGCGGCGCCAATCGCCACGGGATGATCTGCGTCAAATAATCGAGCATAATGCGATTGACCTCTCCTGGTTTTTCCATATGAACCCAATGCGCTGCATTGTGAACCACCACTTTGCGGATGTCCGTCATGTCTTGCACAAGCCTGTTACTCATCGCCTGCACGCACAGCCGGTCCAGTCCGCCGACGATGACCAGTGCCGGCACATGAATCGAGCTGAGGCGATTCATCGTATTGAAACTTTTCATTTTTTCACAGGCTTTGACCCCACGGCGGCACAGGGTGGATGCATAGATTTCCTTGAGCCGCTTCCTCATCGCCAGATCGGTTTCAAAGGGCTGCCGGTAGGGGCCATCCGCCCAGGTGCGCAGCAAGGCTTCCACCGTTTCCGCAGGCGCGCCTGAATCCTGCAATCGGCGTTGGCAATCGAGCACTTGGGGATCCGCGACTTGATAACCGTTCAGCTGCGGGGAGATGAGAACCAGACCGGCGACTTTTTCCGGTCGTGCCAGCGCAAAATCGATTGCCATGCCCGCGCCCTTTGACACACCTACCAGTGTCGCCTTGTCAATACCGAGTTGATGGAACAGACAGCAGAGATCGGCAAGTTGGCAGAAGGTATCCGCGCTGCAGCGCGTCAATCCGTGATTGCGTGGATCGAAGCGGATGACGTGATAGTATTGTGCCAGCACATCGAATTGATCGTCCCAGATACGGCGGTCGAGTCCGTCGGTCTGGAGTAGGATGACGGGCTCTCCACGGCCCTGTTCTTCATAGTAGATACTGGCGGAGCTCGTTTGCATGAATGAGCCGCACTGTTTTTGCCGCAAGGCTACGGGGATCGGTCCGGGAATTTCGCTGTGCTGGGGGGAGGGGGGAGTTGGCGCTACTGGATCCAATGAAAGGCTATTGACGCGCAGCTGTGGAGCGGGTCGTACATCATGATGCGGCGATGTGGCCCAGACAGGATTGGATACCAAAAAGGCCAGCAGCGTCGCGACGAGAAGTGACAATGGTTTTTTCATATGCAACTCCAGAGTTATACAAAATTTCATGGAGCGATGCGTGCTCACAGTGACACCCTTATGCAGCCCGACACCTTCGCAAGGTCATAAAAATTGACGCTGATGTTTTTCGTTTGGTCGCCTGTTCCGCTGCCTCCCTGTGTTACGTCAACCGGTACAAAAAGTTGCCGCATGAGTATGCAGGGGGGGAAACAAAATGAATATCTGCCCGTATATGCTAATACTGTGACGGCAGTTCCGGCAGCTGTTTCTCGTTCCCATAAACAACATCGCCCAGCCAGTGTTCATCCCAATTAATCACACGCAGAGGTCTGAACCATGAAACGTCTCATCTGCTGTATTTTGCTCATGGGAGCAACTCACCCGGTCTTTACACAATCAGCCGCAAAACGCACTTATGCCACCCAACGTATTGAGACCGCCGCGCCGCAAATAGACGGCCGCCTTGATGAGGCCTGCTGGCAGGAGGGGACCTGGGCAGGGGAGTTCAGGCAATTCATGCCGACGGAGGGCGCGCAGCCGAGTCAAAATACGCTGCTGAAAATCCTCTATGATGACAAGAATCTTTATGTGGCTTTCAAGGCGTACGACTCGGAACCGGACAAAATCGACCGCCGGGCCAGCCGCCGCGACGGCCTCAGCGGCGGTGATGTGGTGGGCATCTGCCTGGACAGCTATTTCGATCACCTCAACGGTTTTGAATTCGATATCACCGCGGCAGGCACCAAGATCGATCTCATCCTGATGAATAATTTTCGCTGGGATACCAATTGGGATGCGGTCTGGGAGGGCAAGACCGCGGCCATGGATTCGGGCTGGTGCGCGGAGATGCGGATTCCTTTCAGCCAGCTGCGCTATACCCAGCAGCCGGAGCAAGTGTGGGGATTGCACGCCTGGCGCTGGATCAACCGTGTGGAAGAGGAAGTCCAGTTCAGCCTCATCCCGCGCAACGGCCCCGGTCACATCCACGATATGGGTTTTCTGCGCGGATTGCGCGATCTGCCCAAAAGCAGACAGATTGAATTTTTACCCTACACGGTCGGAGAGGTCCGTTTCAAACCGGACGCGGAGTCGGGTTTTGCAAAAGAGAACAGCAGATGGCAAGGTAAACTGGGATTGGATGGCAAAATCGGCGTCTCCAGCAACTATACCATCGATTATACCATCAATCCCGATTTCGGTCAGGTGGAAGCGGATCCGTCCGTTCTCAATCTTTCCGTATATGAAGTATTTTATAATGAGAAACGGCCGTTTTTCCTCGAGGGCATGAACCTCTTCGATTTCGGACTCGGCGACGACAAGCTGTTTTATTCGCGCCGGATCGGGCATGCGCCAAGCTATCAACCAAACGCACCCAGTGGCGGTCATGTCGAAATGCCGGAGAATACGTCGATCCTCGGCGCTATCAAATTGACCGGTAAATCCCGCAACGGGCTTTCGGTCGGCATCATCGAGAGTGTGACGCAAAAAGAGCATGCTGAATTGAATATGCCTTCGGGATCATCCAGTGTGATCGTTGAGCCTGCCAGCAATTATCTGGTGACTTCGGTGCGCAAGGAATCCAATCACGGCAATACCCTTGCCGGCGGCCTTTTCACCATGACCCATCGCAGTTTGCACGATAGACATCTCGATTTTCTATCGCGCCGTGCTTATAGTGGTGGCGTGGACTTTGTCCAGTATTTTAAAAACAAGAAATATGATCTGGGTGTGAAATGGATCGGCAGTCTGGTCGAGGGATCGCCGGCCGCCTTGCTGCGGCTGCAAACGGCCTCCGCGCGCTATTATCAACGACCGGATGCGGGACACCTCGAGGTGGACAGCAGCCGCACTTCATTGGCGGGCCATGGCGGCGAGCTCTATTTCCGCAAGAGCAGCTACGGCCATTGGCGTTACCGCACCGGAGTGAAGTGGCGTTCGCCCGGACTGGAGTTGAATGATCTCGGTTATCTCCGCGCTGCGGATGATATCTTGACCGAAGCATCCACGGAATACGTAGAAAACGAACCCGGTGGGTGGTTCAGATCCTATTCGCTGGTCTTGTGGGCCGGACAGCATTGGGATTTCGACGCAAAAAATCCCTATACAGAAGTATCTTCAGCCGTGGAAGCCAGTTTTCGCAACCGCTGGCGTTTTCACCTCGGCTTGAACCGCATCAGTTCCCTGCGCGATGCACGATTGCTGCGCGGTGGCCCATCCTTGAATGTTCAGGGTTTATGGTGCGGCAATGTCAGGATTTCCACGGATCCAGGAAGGCCGCTGGTCATCGAAGGGCTGCTGCATCACCATCGTTACGATGATGGTCAATCCTGTCTGTGGGGCGGGACGACTACCTGGACATACAAACTCAATGAAGCACTGCTGTTGGCAGCCTACGCCGGATTGAATCATGAAAAAGAGCTCTTGCATTATATTGCCACTGTTCCTGGTCAGCAGCCGCGTTATATTTTGGGGATGCTGGACCGGCGCACCGCGGATATGACATTCCGGGTTGATTACGCGGTTACTCCGGAGCTGACCATTCAATACTATGGCAGCCCTTACATCTCCATGGGTAATTACGCCAGGTTGCGCCGCGTCGTGGATGCAGCGGCGGATGATTACCACATGGCAACCCGGCCTTATACAGCCGGGGAGATACACCGGGGATCGGGTCTGATCCAGTTCCAGGAGGATGGAGCGGACGAATATGCCATTGCGGATCCAGATTTCAATTTCCGCGAGTTCCGCTCCAACCTGGTGTTGCGATGGGAAGTGCGCACGGGTTCCACGCTCTATCTGGTGTGGAGTCACGGCCGCTCCTCTTATGAGAGCGTGCATGGGAACGACTGGAACAGCAATCTCGATCAGCTTTGGAACGCCCGCGGCGAGCACATCCTGCTGGCCAAGTTCAGCTACTGGTTTGCCATGTGAGAGAGCGGTCAGCGGTTTTTCTGGTAGATATCCAGAAGTTGCAGCCGGGTCGCCTCCAGACGGGTTTCCATGATGTAGGCAAATCGTTTCAGCAGTTCATAGCCGAGGGAATGGTTTTTTTCGCACTTTTGCCGGATGCAGGGGCCGTCCAGTACATAGAGGTGCGTCTCTTTTTCAGCACGCGCATCGAAATGCCAGTAATAGGGCGGCAACAGCCAGGACCATCCCAGGATATCGCCGTCATCGAGGGTTTGCAGCACGATGGGGTGATCCGTGCCGGCATCCAATTCGATGGCGACAATGCCTTCCCGGATCAGATAGAATTCTCTGGCTTCTTCACCTGACCGCGTGATGAAACTCCCCTGTTTGTAGACGCGATTCGAAGCGCATTCCGTGAGCAGAGAGATGAATTGGGGCGGGAAATCTTTAAAAAAGGGGTGTTCCTTAAGGAGCATGACAAGCGTTTCCATGACGATCCTCCTTTGTGATGGAGCCGGTTCAAGTCAACTTCCTGATCGGTACTGCTGCGGTGCTGCATTTTTGAAGTCGTATCCGTGCTGTGAGAGGAGGTGGATGGGCGGCATGTTTTCGGTCACGGGGCCTTTAAGGTAGTATCGTTAATTTATGCGCACCAGTCAAGTGATTTGTGCACGGCAAATGGATAAAAAATTGTAATTGTAGCATATTGCGGCGGAATATCCTAAAGAATTCCGGCTGAATGACCAGAAATATTGGCGGCTGGATAAATGTGTCCCCCGGCACAAACTGTAGTAATGTTTATCCATATATAGATTTTTGCGAAAATCCGCTTGTGTTTTATGAAAAATGTGTTTATTTTGTGTACAGTATGCGCCCATAGCTCAGCTGGATAGAGCAACGGACTTCTAATCCGTAGGTCGAGCGTTCGAATCGCTCTGGGCGTGCCCGATTTCCGGTATTGGCATCATATCGGAGTCGATTCTGCTCGTCATCCCCTGCATGGCAACTCGTTTCAAGTAACGGACTGGTGGTAGTTACAAAAGGAATCAGGATGGTACGTTTTACACGCACATGGGTTGCTGTGGCGGTGGGGTTATTCCTCTTTGTGTCTGCCGTTTTCGCGGAAAACGATGCAGCCGTTCGTAACAAATTCCAAAAGCGCACGCACACCTATCTGCGGACCCGTTTGCCGTACCGCTTATTCATCCCAGCGCCCTATGAATCCAACAAATCCTATCCGTTGGTTCTGGCTTTGCACGGCGCCGGAGAGCGCGGCAGCGACAACGAGTTGCAGTTGAGTGCAAACAAGCTGGCCACGATCTGGGCGGATAGCAGCCGCCAGGCCAAATGGCCCTGTTTCGTGGTCGCCCCACAATGTCCAGCAGATCAACAATGGGTGGATGCAGACTGGAGCAAAGGCACCTATGCCATCGAGCAGGTGCCGTTCAGCAATGAACTGGCCACGGTCAGCAATCTGCTCGATTCGCTGAATAAGGAATTTTCACTGGACCTGAATCGCATCTACGTCACCGGAATTTCCATGGGCGGTTACGGAACCTGGGATCTGATAACACGTTATCCGCGGCGGTTCGCCGCCGCCATACCGATGTGCGGCGGGGCCGATACCAGCCGCGCCGCGTCCATTCGCCATATGCCGGTGTGGAATTTCCATGGCAGCCTGGATCGCACCGTGCCGGTCAAAGCTTCCCGGGACATGATCTCCGCCATGGAAAAAACCAACCGCGCTTGTGTTTATACAGCCAGGGACTTCCGCAGCACCGGCCCTGCCAGGATCATGCCGGATAGCATGATCGCCCAAAAAGTGGGATTCGGAGCACTGATGCTCTACACGGAACTGCCGGACAGGGATCACGCGGTATGGCAGGGAATCTATGAAAATCCGCTGCTGCAAGCCTGGATGTTTTCCCAGCGTAAAACCGTGGAAGAGACGGTCCCGCAACACGCTCCGCAGGTCGATGCCATGGAGATCGCGTTCAATTATCCCAATCCCTTCAATCCATCCACCACCATCGAATATACCCTGAAAAAATCGACGCTGGTGATGATCGATATTCTCAATCTCGCGGGACAAAAAATCGCCCAAATCACGCACGAGAAACAAAATGCCGGGACACACCATGTGACCTTCAATGCCAAGGATCTGCCGTCGGGCAATTACTTCTTTCGCATCATCACGCCGGAATGGGTGCAGCATGGTAATATGGTGTTGGTGAAATAGATTTCTGAAAGCTGACATATCCAACTAAAAGATGCAGGCATGATGTAGAGGGCAAAAATAATGCAAAGGTCATCCTGAAAGGACCTTTCAGCGGCACAAATTAGTCCAAGCGTGTTTTCCATGCATCCCGGATTAGATACATGTTACTTATCAGGCACCGTCGTTCCTCTGAACCCGGTGCCTTTTTTTTTCATCAACCTCAAGCCTTCACCGCTGAGAGCGCAGAAACACGCAAACAACAGAAAAACATATTAAAAACAGTGGCAGCAACTTTCAGGATGAGATGATTTTCAAATCACAACTTGTTCGATAATCCCAACAAAAACAGCTCGACGCGCGCGGCGGTTCATGAAATGAACAGGTTAGAAAAAAAAATTGATTTTCCTGTTGATTTTTGAGGAAATATTTATTAGTTTGTTGCGGTAAGTTTTTATACAAAAAAAACAAAGCGGAATCCGTGATGTCATATCGATCTCACGACAATTTCAAGCTGGATCGCATGTCCATCATCCCCACCCAAATGAATCCAGTCTCCAGCTTATCGCCTTCTTTCTTCCTGCTGTGTGATTACATCGCAGCACAAGAGACATACTGTTTCGTCTACCGTTCAACTAGTGTGAGGTAAAAACATGAGTCTCCGCAAGCATCTTCTAATCCTGCTCATCCTCGTCACCGCCTTTTCTGCCACGGCACAAACGACCGGCAAAATCACCGGACGCATCACAGATGCCACAAAAGGCGAACCGCTCTACGGCGCCAACATCATCCTCGAAGGCACCACCTTTGGCGCGGTCAGCGATTTTAACGGCGAATTCTACATCATCAACCTCGTGCCCGGTAAATACACCCTGCACGTGCGCATGGTGGGCTACGAATCAGCTCGCGCCGAAGCCCAGGTATCCACCAACCGCACCTTTGACGTGCCGATAAAATTGCGCGAGACGGTGATCCAGGGACAGGAAGTGATCGTGACCGCCTCCAAAGTCTCGGTCAAAAAGGATCAAACCAGCTCGATCAAAAATGTCTCCTCTGAGCAGATTTCCCTGCTGCCGGTTCAGGATGTCGGCCAGGTCGTCGAAATGCAAGCCGGCGTGGTCGGCGGTCACTTCCGCGGCGGCCGTTCCAACGAAGTCTCCTATCTCATCGATGGCATGCAGGTCGATGAAACCTTCAACGGCGAAGGCAGCACCATCCAGCTGGAGAAGGAAGTGGTGCAGGATCTCGAGGTGATCACTGGAACCTTCAACGCCGAATATGGCAAGGCCATGAGCGGCATCGTCAATATGGTCACCAAGGACGGCGCCGACCGGTTCCATGGCTCCATCAGCGCCAACCTCGGCAACTATCTGCCGACTTCCAAGGACATTTATGTCGGGCTGAAAGCCGCTGACCTGGATCGCATTCAGGATTACAAAGCCCAGCTCGAAGGCCCTATCTGGAAAAGCAAAATCAACTTCCTGGTCAATGTGCGCTATGAAAAAGATCTTGGCTATCTCAATGGCATCCGCCGCTTCAATGTGGATGATTACAGCAACATGGCGGAACCCAATATCGCCGGTGATATCGTCACCCCCTGGGATGTCTGGATCAACGGCGTAAAATACTACTCCGAAGCCACCGGCGACAGCGCCATTGTGCCGATGAATGACTCGGAAAACTATTCTTTTTTCAGCAAACTGTCGTTCAACCTGATCAAAAATGTGCGCATGGCCGCCACCTATACCCTCGACAAGAGCAATGGTCAGGGGTACAGCCACGGGATGAAGTATAATCCGGACGGCGTCGGCACCAGCCATTCGCGTTCGGCCATGTACTCGTTCAAGATCAACCATGCCATCAGCCGCAGCGCCTTCCACGAACTCAAATATTCCTTCACGGACAACTGGAGCGGATATTATCTGTTCAAAGACATCTACGATCCGCGTTATATTGCGCTGCCCTTCGGCGGCGGTGTCGGCGGTTTCTCGGCCGGCGGCCAGGATCACGGCCACAGCGAACTCTTCACCGAGCTGCAGATGACCAAATACGATCTCACCTGGCAGGCCACCAAACGCCACAGTTTCAAATTGGGCGGACAATACACCCAGCACTATATTCACCACTACCCCGTGCCCACCATGGATGTAAAATCCCTGGGCAGTTCGGCGGATTGGCAGCTGCCAAGGTACAATCCCGTAACCCAACAGATGGAATTCGCGCCGTACGAACCGCAACTGGCCCTGGAAGAGAGCATCTCCATGGACCGCTATATCAAGGAACCTTTTGACTATTCGCTCTATCTGCAGGACAAGATGGAATACGAGAGCCTGGTCATCAATTTTGGCTTGCGCTACGACTATTTTAACTCCAACACCTATTATCCATCCAACCGCCGCAACCCTTCCAATCAGGGCTTGTATGACACTCCGGA
>CAUJEL010000010.1 GCA_963169875.1 Candidatus Zhuqueibacterota bacterium | reverse complement strand
GGGCGATGAACTGTCGTGTCAAATATTTTCGCGAAGTGGCTGTCGGCATCTTTGCCAGCCTGATTTGTTACCTGCTCGCAGCTCTTGCGGATGGATACAAATCCAGCCCCACTCTGATGTATATGTTCTGGGCCTTGATGGCCATCATTGAAGCGCTCATCTATATGGATGAAAATTATAAAGAGCAGGCCTTCGAACTCCTGCTCAATGAGAGACAGAATTATGACGTCTAAGGAGATCGCCCGCTTCATCGGCCAAAAAACTGGGCTGAGAAAGCTGGGCTACTGCTTTATTCACATGACAACCCTGCGGGAATGGTACATTTTGCGTGCCATGAGACGCATCCTGAAGGAGTCTGCAAGCCCCCTGTCGGCGCTCGACGCCGGATTTGGCATGGGACAGCACACCTATTATCTTGCCCGCCAGCCGCAAATTTCCCACGTCACCGCTGTCGAACAGGATGCTGAATTGGTGAGCGATTTCCAGGTTTTTTTGCAGCACCAGGGCTTTACTCAGGTCCAGCTATTGGCCGGTGATATCCAGCACGCTGGGATTGAAGGACCTTACGATCTGATTCTCTGTTGTTCGGTGATGGAGCATATTGAAGACGATGAATCTCTTCTGCAACGCTTTCATGCGCATCTGGCCGCACGGGGCACTCTGCTGATATATGTGCCCACGTCTGAAAAGCGTGTTTTCAAACACCTGGAAAAAAGAATAGCCGCCATGACGAAACAGCATGGCGATAAAATGCCGCACGGGCATGTACGCTATGATCAGCCTGATGAGATCGCAGCCAAACTGGAAAAAACCGGCTTTGCGGTCCAGAGCCAGGAAATAAGCTATGGGACCTTTGGCCGCTTTGCCTATGATGTGGTGACTTCCGTGCAATACAGCCCATTTTTTAAAGTTCTGTTCCCTTTTTATGTTCTCCTGGTTCATCCTTTTGTACTGCTGTTGATGCTGGTGGATTTACATCGTCACAATGAAGAAGGCAATGGTTTGTTAATCGTGGCAAGCAAACCTGCAGCACTAACATACTGAGAAGAATTGCATGCTCCATTCTTTGCTAAAAAATACCGTGTGGAAGACCAGCGCAGATCTGCTGTCCCGGCTGGGTTCTGCTGTCTTTTGGATTCTTGTCGCGCGCCACCTCGGCGCCGGCAGCTTCGGGGCCATCGCTTTCACACTTTCACTCTATAGTTTTTTCGAACTGGCATCAACGCTGGGGATCGGTTCGCTGATCACCCGGGAAGTGGCGCAAAATCGCCACAAAATGGGCGCATACTTCAGCCATGCCCTGTTCATCGGTCTTTTCTGCACCATACTCTCTGCGCCGCTGATGCTTTTCAGCATAACCTGGCTGCAGCCCGAGCCCGCCACCAGATGGAGCGGTTATATCATGCTCCTGGTTCTCTTGCCGGCCAGCTTTGGCTACTGGAGCAAAGTCATGTTAACGGCGGCGGAAGATCTGCGTTATATCAGCCTGACCGCCGTGTGCGAAAACGCTGTGTTGATCGGGCTGGGTCTCTTCTTTCTGCTCACCGGCCATGGCCTGCGGGCGCTGATTATCGTCATCGCCGCGAGCAAGATGATAGCGGCGGCCGTTGCGTTCTTTTTCGCCTGCCGCAGGGGGGCCGCGCCGGACTGGCGGCTGGATCGAGCGCTCCTCAAGTCACTGTTGCGCCAGTCATCCTCATTTTTTTTCATCACGCTTTTTAATTCCGCGTTCTGGTCGATGACCATCATCATGTTAACCGGCATGCAGGGTGAGGCAGCCGCGGGTTATTTTAATGCGGCTTTCAAGCTGATCAGTTATGCGTTGATGTTCACGCTCTCTTTTTCGCAGGCACTTTTGCCCGTGGCCTCGCGCATGGCCCAGGAGGATCGTGGTTTGTACGGTCAATTTCTGAAGCGGGCGTTGCGCTACCAGGCGATGGTATTCACCGGTCTCGCCATCGTGTTGAGCCTCAGTGCGAAGCCCATCATAGCCTGGCTCTATGGCTCTGCCATGGCGCCGGCTGGAGATGTGCTGAAGTATCTGGCGTGGATGTTGATCCCTTATGGCATCATTCCCACATTAGCCTATACACTGATCAGCCATCGCCATGCGCGGCACGATTTGTGGGCCAACTTCGCCGGCGCCGCTGTTCTGCTGGCCGCCAGTCTGCTGTTGATTCCGGAATTTTCATCGACAGGCGCAGCCATCGCCTTGACACTGGGAACGATCATGTTTGCGTTTATCGAGTATTTCTCCGTTCATCAGCATTTATACCGGCTTGTGCCGGACCGCCATATCCTGAGTATTGGCATGGCTGGCGCACTGATGGCTTTGTGTCTCCATTTTTTCAACGGCATCCATGCGGCCGGGGCTATTGCCTTGGGCGGCTTGGTGTATGTGGTTACGCTCTGGTTCACCCGGAGTCTGGACCGCCGGGATGTGCGGCGGCTGTTACTGGCATGGATTCCCCTGGACGGGAAGGGGGTGGCATGAGCCGCAGAAACCTGGCGATTTCCGTCATCATTCCGGTTCGGGATCGTACCGCAGAACTGAAACGGGTTGTGAAGGGATTGATGCTTCAGGATTGTGCACCGGACCTTTTCGAAGTCGTCCTTGTTGATGACGGCTCCGGAGATGAAACGCGCTCCTATCTTGGCGGACTGATCCGCATGCCTTTCGCGCTCACTGTGTTGCAAACGCCGGGTGCAGGCGCTGCGGTTGCCAGGAATAAAGGCCTTGCAGCGGTGCACAGCCGCCTGGTTCTGTTCCTGGATGCGGATACCATCCCCGGGCCTTCGCTGGTGCGCTATCATATCAGATTGCATCAAGGCGTGGATGAGCCGGTGTGTCACATGGGCAAGATTGTGATGTCTGAGGAATTAAAGTCAACGGAACAGGCGCGCTGGAATGAGTTGGATTTTAACGACATGGACGGCAACAATGTCGAGATCAGCTTTCGCCGCTATCGAACGGCCAATACCTCTTTCCCGGCTGCGCTGCTGATGCGCGCGGGCGGATTCAACGAGGGGCTGCAAGTCGCCGAGGATCTGGAGTTGGCTTACCGGCTTGCCGAAAAGGGCACCCGATTTTACTACCATGCGGATGTGGTGGCAACCCATCACCATCCGCTCACCCTGCAGGAATATTTTAAAAAAGGAACGTTTTATGGGCAGGCAGTCGCAATATGGCAACGCGAGAGACCGGATTTGGCTGGTGATCTCGCGGGCCGTTTTGGATTGTACCATGCCGGACTCAGCTATAAAGAAAGAATGCGCTACAGGATCAAGGTGTTGCTGGTCAACCGCGGCACGATTCCCGTGTTGATGTTTGTTGGGCGGAAGTGCCGTGGTTATCTGTTGGGACTTTCTAATCGTGTTTATAAAATGATTTATGGATATCATTTGCGTGCAAGCCATCAACGGGCTATGGCGCATTCCAGTGTATGATTGCTCACACGTTAGCAGGAGGTGACGCTCGATGAAGATCAGCGTTTTCGGGTTGGGTTATGTAGGTTGCGTCTCCGCTGCCTGTTTCGCCGAAATGGGTCATGAAGTATTAGGCGTGGATATCAACAATAACAAAGTGAATATGATTAATAATGGGCAATCTCCCATCATTGAAAATGGTCTGGAGGAGCTTATTCTGCAACAAACGCATGCCGGCCGCTTGCATGCCACCACGGATGCCATGAAAGCGGCCCTGCAAAGCGATTTGATATTTATCTGCGTCGGCACACCCAGCAATGGCAACGGCAGTTTGCATCTTGGCTATGTTGACCGGGTCTGTGGCGAGATTGGGAACGCCTTGCGCACAACGGATCGCCCTATCACCATTGCCCTGCGTAGCACGGCTTTGCCCGGCGTCGCGGAAGAAGTCGCCATTCCGCGGCTGGAAGCGTCGAGCGGAAAACGCCTCGGCGAGGGATTTGGGTTTGCGCTCAATCCCGAGTTTTTGCGCGAAGGCACTTCGTTGTACGATTTTTATCATCCGCCCAAGACCATCATCGGCGTTTTTGACAAGGCCTCCGCGGATTTGCTGGCGTCTCTTTACGCCGAACTGCCTGCGCCTCTGTTCCGGCTGCAGCCGGGTGAGGCGGCCATGATCAAATATGCGGATAATTCCTTTCATGCCGTGAAGGTGGCCTTTGCCAATGAAATTGGCCGCTTGTGCAAGAATTTTCATGTCGACAGCCGGGTCGTCATGGACGTCTTTATCAAGGATGTGAAATTAAATCTCTCGCCCTACTATCTCAAACCTGGATTCGCATTTGGAGGGTCCTGTCTGCCCAAGGACTTGCGCGCCCTGGCGCATCATGCAAGACAGTCGGACGTCAGCGTGCCGCTGCTGGAAGCAGCCATGGACAGCAATGCTGAGCACATTCGCTATGCATTGCAAATGGTGCGCGCCAACGGCCGCAAACGCATTGGTGTGCTCGGTCTCAGTTTCAAGCACGGCACAGATGACCTGCGCGAGAGTCCAGTGGTCACCCTTGTTGAACAGCTGTTGGGCAAAGGCTATGATGTGCGGATTTTCGACCGCAATGTTTCACTGGCCCGGCTCATGGGGGCCAATAAAGAATATATTGAACGTGAAGTTCCACACATCGCCAGACTCATGTGTGGCTCTCTGGAAGAATTGCTCAAACACGCCGATATTGTGGTCATCGGCAACAGCGCTGAAGAGCATGAAGCGGTTCTGGGCGATTTGCGCAATGGACATAAAATAATCGATCTTTCGGGTCTCAAAAATGGCGAACGTGTGAATGTGAAAGAGGTCAATTATGAAGGGATTTGCTGGTAAAGTATTGATCATTGTACAAAATCTTCCAGTGCCACTGGATCGCAGAGTATGGCTGGAATCGCGAACCTTGCGGGATAATGGTTATAAAGTATCCGTTATTTGTCCGACATCGAAGGAGCATCCTGAAAAACATCAAGTCATTGAAGATATCCCCATTTATCGTTACGATATCCCCTTTGAGGCCAAAGGTTTTTTCTCGTATGCAGCAGAATTTATCTATTCATGGCTGGCAACGGCCTGGTTGTCCATCAAGGTAGCACGGCGCGAGGGTTTTGACGTCATTCACGCATGCAATCCGCCGGATACTTTTTTCTTGTTGGGGTTGTTTTATAAATTGACGGGCAAACGCTTCATTTTTGATCATCATGATTTGTCACCCGAGATGTTTCTCGCCAAATTCCCGGGGCGCAGAGGCCTTGTTTACCAAATCCTGGTTTTGCTGGAAAAACTCACCATGAAGACCGCCGATGTGGTTTTGGTGACCAATGAATCCTACAAGGAGATCGCGATACGCCGCGGACGCCGGGAACCGGAAGATGTGTATGTCGTGCGCACAGGCCCCGAATTCAAGAATCTGCTGCCCGTCGCCGCGGATACCAGGCTGAAACATGGCGGCAAGCATCTGGTGTGTTATCTGGGGGAGATGTGCCCGCAGGACGGCGTGGATTATTTATTGCGCGCGGCACATTATCTGCGCCATCAGATGGGCCGCGAAGATGTCCGTTTTGTTCTGATCGGAGGGGGACCCGCTGTAGCGGATTTGCAGGCATTGAACCAGCGGCTGGGACTGGCCGATATGGTCTTCTTCACCGGACGACTGCCGGACGCGGATGTCAGTCGCTATTTGTCGACCGCCGATATATGCGTCGATCCCGATCCCTATTCGGAGTGGGCGGATAATTCGACCATGAATAAAATTCTTGAATACATGGTTTTCTCCAAGCCCATCGTGGCGTTTGATCTCAAGGAAATACACAATTCCGCCCGGCGCGCGGCCCTCTACGCCAGACCCAATGACGTCCGGCAATTTGCGCAGAAAATGGATGAACTCCTGAAGAATCCCGAGATGCGGCGTAGTATGGGCGCCTATGGCCGCCGCAGGGTGGTGAATGAACTGGCATGGCGTTACACCCATCCACCGCTTCTGGCCGCTTATGCGCGCGTTTTTAACCGGCCCCTGCCGGTCTGCACGGAAGCGGAGATCGATGAAAAAATCGCCCGTTCATTGCAACAACTGAAACTCGCTGAAAAAACATTTGAACCAAGTTTGATGTGAGATGCACATGGCAACTTTATTGCGTTCATATTTGCTGATCATCCTGCTTTCATTGACCGCCATGCTGGGGGCTTTCTCCTGCAAGGATAAAAATCCCAAAAAACCGGCGGAAGCGGAGGGATGGGTCAATCTCGCCGATGTCATGGTGGGCCGCAAGGTGCAGAGTATCGAAATCGATCCCTCTGCGCCCAGCACCATCTATGTCGGCCTGTTCGACGGTCTCTATAAAACCACCGATGGCGGCAAGACCTGGTCCACGATCGAGAATGGCCTGTCAAATCGCGATATTAAATCCATTGCGCTCTGCCGCGACAATCCGCAAATCATATACTGTGGCAGTTGGGGGCGCGGCATCAGCAGAACGGAGAATGGCGGCTCTACCTGGACAAACATGGGCGGCGCCGTCGAGCATACCCTGGTCAATGCCGTGCACCTGGTGGGACAAAAAGATGACGCCATCTGGCTGGCGACTTCGACCGGCATTTTTCGCAAACGCAAAGCGGAAAGCGACTGGTCCAGCACGTTCAAAAACAGCCGCTTGATTCTGTCGGTGACCTCTATACCCGGAAAACCAGCCACCCTGATACTGGGCATGATGTACACGGGATTTGCCCGGACCAGCGACGACGGCAGCAGATGGACCTATATGAACGCAGGGGTGCAGGGATACAACGGCTTATATGATTCTCCCGTCCAGTTCGCTTTTGGCGGTGCTGATTCGAGCCGCATTTATGTGGTGAGTGAGAGTGGCTATTTTTACCTCTCCACCGATGAAGGGGTGAGCTGGCAATATACATTTCAGAACATTGGATGGGAACAGGGTGTCGCCATCCGCACAGATCCACAGCGTCCACAACGGCTCTATGCATGCAGCCAAACCAACATCTATCGCAGCGACGACAACGGCCTTACATGGCTCAAACTGACAGAGAATCTTCCTGCGGTGGTTATCACCTCGTTTCAGGTTGGATCGGGAACTGAAAATACATTATACGTTGGGACGTTGGAAAATGGGCTCTTCAGGTACATCGACAGCAACTAAAAGCCGGTGGAAACTCTGGCTTATCCTCGCCATCCTGCTGGCGGCCAGTGGCAGCCGTCTCTATTTTGCGCTGCGACTGGAAAATAAAACCATCTGGAGCGATGAACAAAAGAATTTCCGCCTGGCGCAAAATCTGGCCTCAGGTGCCGGCTATGAATTATTCGACGGTCAGCCTACGGCCATCATACCTCCCGGATACCCGGTTTTTCTCAGTGCGTTGCATCTCATCGGACTGGATGAAGTATACCAGATTCGTCTGGTCCAGGTGCTCATCAGCCTCCTGTCCATTTTACTTTGTACCTCTCTTGCCCGGTGGCTGATGGGGCCGGCCGCTGCCTGGGGCACTTTACTTCTTTGCGGATTTTACCCCTATTTCATTTTTCTTCCTGGTACGATTTTAGCAACAACCCTTTATTGTCTGCTGTTGATCGCAGCCGTCTTGATTTATCTTAAGGCGTTAACTGCTAATAATAACAATATGATGTTCTTTGGCGGCGTGGTGTGGGGAGTGGCCACATTAACGGTGACAACCGCTGGCGTTCTCGCCGGAGCCACACTGTTGTGGCATGCGCGTCACGCACCTGGCAGCCGCAAGGCAAAAGCCATTTCTGCATTTTCGCTGATAGCTGGCCTGTTCATGGTGGTGACGCCGTGGCTGTTGAGAAATCAACTCGTGCTCGGCAAAATGACGCTGGTAACCAATGGCGGGTATAATCTTTGGCTGGGAAATCATGCTGCCAGCAGGATCGAAAACCCGAACAGTGTGCCCACGCCGGTGGATCTTAATGACGAGATTGCCGCGGCAACGGGAAATCAGGAGTTATTCGCGGACAGTCTCTTCACGGCCAAGGCCGGGGTTTTTATCACCCGGCATCCCTGGTTGTTTGCACGGCGTACCCTGATCAAAGCGGCCTGTTTTTGGCGGCTCGATCCTTCACCCGTGACGGCTTCTTATGTCGGCCTGGGGGGTCTCGTCAAGCTGGCGGGATTCTTGAGTTTCGCACCGCTTCTGGCCCTGGCAATCTATGGTTATCGCAAGGCTTCAACGGAATTGCGCAAGGTCATGGCACTGTGGACCTGCTATGCTTTTTTTTATACCCTGGTTCATGCGGTGATGATCGTCAAAGTCCGTTTTCGTCTGCCCATCGATCAATTCCTGATCATGGCCGCTGCTTTTGGGGCCGCTCAGGTATGGCAGCAGGTGCGCAGGCAGCGCGGCACAGAAGCGAGCGGATAGGATGGATGGTTTTTGCATGATCTCTGCCGGATGGTATAGATTGAATAGTCAAGTTGGAGATGCGTTGTGATGGATGCGGTTCAAGATCAAATTCCGCCGCGTGATGAGGTGAGCCAGGCGCAGCAGCAACGCCGTTTGGGCCACGAGCTGCGCTCAACAGCCCAGGGATTACTTGGCTATCTCACCATCTATCAGGAGGAGGTGCAGTCGCGGCTGTTGCCGGAAGATGCCCAATTGCTTGAGCGCATCAATTATTACGCCCAAAAGATGGCTGATTTAAGCATGGATTTGTTGAACGAAATAAATATAAGCAGAGAAAAATGAAAAGAATGATTTTATACATCGCCGCCCTGGGTGTTACCAGGATCAGGGGCGAGCGAAAGGAGCATGCATGAAGCGGGTAATGGGTCTTCTGGTCATGATTATATTATGGGCCATGCAAATCATATTCGCAGCCGCTGAAAAGCCCTATAGCTATACAACCATAGAATCCACTGAACGTTATCTGATTGCAGAAGTAACGTTTGATTCTGTGCGCACGAGTCAACGCCTGATCGAGGGGCAATGGGTGGCAGACGTGACGTTGGCAGGTTGCAGTTACACCGACTCTTATCAATTGCCGCGTCTCCCGGTCACCAGTGTGATTCTCGGCATTCCAGCCAGCGGCGAGCCGCGTCTGACTTTGCTGCAGGAAAAAAGTACCATGCGGCCGGTCGGCGCTGTGCGTCTGGCGGAAAAACCCGTCTATTCTCCGGAGTTACCGCCACAAACGGAAGAACAGGTTTTGCCCTTGCAGCAAGTAGAGGGGTGGTATCCATCCCGGAGTGCTGAAGTGGGGATGGAGGGATTTATCCGCAGTCAGCGCATCGTGCAGGTGCAACTGCACCCGGTCCGTTATCTGCATAGCCAGCAGATGATGCAAACGACCAGAACTTTACGGTTCCGCATAGATTTTTATGATACCAAAAAGGCGGATGGATATTCTCTGGCCAAATCAGCTGCAGCGGTCGTCGAGAGACCGGAATTTGAAACTATATTGCAGTCCACTTTGGCAAATTATGGTGAGGCGAGGAGCTGGCGTGGACAAAGCGAAACCGCACAGCCTCTGGCCAAAGCCGGCATCACGGCGGTTGGCGATCGCTTGCGCATCGCCGTGGAATATGATGGGGTTTATGCCATTACCGGCCGCGAGCTGGCTGCAGCCGGCATGACATTGAGTTCGGTCTCGCCCCGATCCCTTGCCATGTATAATCGCGGCACGAGTGTGGCTTTATATGTGGAAGGGGCCGGAGACGGCCGTTTCGATGAACAAGACCGGATCCTTTTCATTGGAAAACACAACAGCTCGGGAAATCACTATTTATCGCAATATTCTGATCACAATATATACTATCTGCAGGTGGACGGCGCCGCCGGCAGCCGGTTCGCTGAGACAGATGCGTCGCTGATGGCGACGGCCGCCGATCCCCTGGAAACAGGCAATTTTTTCCTGCACCTGGAATATGATAATATTTATGAGCGGACTCTGGAAAATGGGGATATGTCCATGGATCGTTGGTACTGGGATTCTGCATCCAGTGACTATGATTTCTCCACGAAACTGCCGCTGGAAAAGGCTGTACCAGGCAAACCCATCTCGCTTAAAGTGAATATGCTGGGCCTGACCCACATTTATCAGGCCAACCCGGATCACCATGCCCGCTTCATATTGAACGGTCAGGCGGTTGGGGATGCCATCTGGGATAATCAGACGCAGTTCACATTTGAACGGTCAATTGATAATCCCCCTCTGTCCGGCACCACAAATACGCTGAATATCAATCTGCCTCTGGACTTGCCGGGTGTCAATGTCGATAAAATCATGGTCAATTATATCGAAGTAGGTTACACCGGTGAACTGATCGCGCAAAAAGATTCTCTCCGTGTCACGGTGGATGCGCAAAATAACCGCCCGGTGCGCGTTCGCGGTTTTTCCACCGACCGTCTCTATGCTTTCACGGAAGAAGGACAGTTTCTCAAGGGATTGGATATCCGCCGGGAGGGCAACACGTATTCCTGCTATTTCAGTATGAACACAACCACCAGCCGCAAGTTATATATCATCGGCGAGAATCGCCTGGCCGGCGTCTCCCGTATCACGCGCGACGATCCATCCAGCCTGCAGAACACCGCCAATAGCGCTGATTTCATCATCATCACACACAGCGATTTTCAGAGTCAGGCGCAGCGGTTGGCCCAGCGCCGCAACAGCCAGGGCATCCGCACGGTCGTGGTGGACGTTCAGGACGTCTATGATGAGTTCAATTATGGCATTTATGATCCCAATGCCATCCGCGATTTCATCGCCTATGCTTATCATCACTGGACAAAGCCATCGCCGCTATACATCCTGCTGTTTGGCGACACAACCCATTATATGGACAAGCGCGGCATCATCAAAAAGACCGGGAAAAAAGAGTTTGTCCCATCCTTCATCCCCTCGCTCATGGTGTTCACAGGCTCTTGGGGCATGACTTCCTCCGATAATGCCTATGTGGCGGTTTCCGGTACCGACATTCTTCCTGATCTCTATGTGGGCCGCTTTCCAGCCAACACGCTGCAGCAGGCGGAGAACCTTGTCAACAAAACCCTCAATTATGAGGACCAACCGCTCATCGATTCCTGGCGGCGCAATGTCGCCATGGTTTATGCCGACGGCGTGCGCTTTATTTACGACGCAGAGGAACTGATCAGCAAATACACACCCAAACGTGTTTGGGTGAATCGTCTCACCACACAACAATCTTCACCTTATTTCGGCGCCACACAGGATCTGGCTGACATGATCAACCGTGGACAGACCCTGCTCAATTTCATCGGACACGGTGGTGGCGGCGTCTATTTTGACAACGAACTGTTCGAGATTGAGGATCTTTCCCGGCTGCACAACAAAAACAAGTACCCGCTCGTCTTCAGTCTCACCTGTTTTGTCGGCCATTTCGACAATCCTGAAATGGACTCCCTGGGTGAAGAGCTGGTGTTGGCGACCGAAAAGGGCGCTGTCGCTCATTTTGGTTCGGCGGGCCGTGCATCAGCCGACGGCGATTACTATCTCAATATTGCCCTTTTCAACGCCATCTTTGAAGAGAACCGCCGTCGCGTTGGTGAAATCACCACGCTGAGCAAACTCTTGCTGATCGCCAAAACCAATGGCTACTGGGACCAAGTGCGTCACTTTATCCTGCTCGGCGATCCTACCCTCTCTTATTACATCTCAGAGGACAACATCTCCGTTGTGCCCAACAGGAACGCTTATCGCCGCGGCGAAACCATTCAGGTGACGGGACAATGCGAGACGGTCAGCCAGGGCACAGCGTTGGTCACCTTGTCCAATCATGAGGACTCTTTGCTGGTCAGTAAAGAAGTGGCCATTCAGGGCGGCGCCTATTCGTGCGACCTTTTCACCCTCACAGACGAAAATATCGGATTGTGGAAGAATGAACAGGGCAAAGCCTATATCCGCGTTTTTGCCAACAATGCAAAAACAGATGCAGCCGGCATGGCCGAAATCTCCATCAATCCCGCTGTCATCGTTCAGGTTCAACTGGAACCCCGCAAACCGGCGCACCAGGATTATATATATTTCATGCTCAATGTGGATGAAACATCGCTTCTGCAATCGGGTGGACTGAAACTGGTCGAGCTCAACGTCACCTATGACCGGAAAAACTGGCAACGGCTCAACCTGGTCAAGCAGGCCAATGGAACTTGGCGTACGACCGAACCCGTTCAACAAAACGAAGGGTCAATGATCTATTATCAAACTTTGATCACCACCGGCAACGGCGAGCAGCTGGTCGGTGATTTGACCAATATTCAGATCGGCTACCGTGCCGATCTATCCATCACTCCGCAATCCGTGAACGTGTCCGGCCAAAATACACGGATTTCTTTTGCCGTGAAGAATTCCGGAGACAAAGCCAGCGGTGTATTCGCCATATCCGTCACCGAAGGGCTCAATGCCGCCACCTATCGACCCATCGGCGAAAAATTATTAATCACAACCCTCCCCGGCAAAACCGACTCGGTGTTGACGCTTTCCTGGGCCAATCCCACGGCTGGTGAGAATAAACTCTGGTTCCAGGTGGATGTGGACAACCAGGTGCAGGAGAGCAACGAAGGCAATAATATCACTCTGGTGGTGTCGCGCCTGGTGACCACCGCACTGGGTACCGGCGGACCTCTCTATCTGCCGGACGCCAGCGGTTTCATAGAGATACCGGCGCAGGCTATCCCGCAGACAACGCTGCTATCCTGGAGTCAAAAGTGGGAAACCGCGCATCAACGCGCCGCCGAACTGTCAGGCCTTGTGCCGGTTAAATTTAAATTTGCCACCAAACCCCTGGTGTATGGGTTTGCGTTTTCCGATTCAACGCTCGTGCTGAGCAAGGAGACAGCCATCACGGCGTCGGTGGATCTGAGCGATGCGGCAACCTTGCAGCAGATGCAGGAAAAAAGCCTGCGGCTCTATGGCTGGAATGCAGCCTCCAGCACCTGGCACGGACTCGCATCGACCCTGGATGAGGCGCAGGGCATGGTGCGGGGGAATTTACCCCCAGGCATGAATACGTTTGCGCTGTTCTCCAGTCAGGATGGTGATGCCCCCAAGATCCACATCAGCATCAGCGGTCAGAATTTCACCGAGGGCGATGTCGTCTCCAGAAATCCGGTCTTTACCATCTTTATGGAAGACCACAGCGGATTTGACCTGGCTGACCCGGGTTTGCGTTTGACGCTGGATGGGGTGAAAGTGCCCGAACAGCAGCGCAAGCTTTTTCAGGATCCGGACAGCCGTCAGGTTATGACCGTGACCTATTCGCCGGATTTGGCCGCGGGTGAGCATGAACTGGCGATTGAGGCCAAAGACATCAACGGCAATGTGGCAACCCTGAGCAGCGCATTCCGCGTCGAAGGCGTCTTCTCCCTCGCCAGCCTGGCAAATCATCCGAATCCTTTCCAGCAGCAAACCACCATCGCTTTTCTGCTGACAGAAACGGCCAGTGAAGTCAAATTGGCGATCTATACGGTATCCGGCCGTCTGATTCGCACCTATACGTTCCAGGGTATCGCAGGCTATCATGAAGTGGACTGGGATGGCACGGATGAGGATGGGAATGAAGTGGCCAACGGAGTTTATTATCTCAAATTCACCGCTGAAAATAACAGCAACAAGATCGAACGTTTTGAAAAAATGGCCAGGCTGCTATGACAGATAAGGAAAGGGCAACACGGATGAAGAGGAGTCCTGTAAGACGTATAAAAAGCGCGATGAAGCGTACGCTGATTTTGCTGCTATTAAGCAGCGCGCCTGCATGGGCCGGAGATTATGCAGCCGATTTTTTACGCATCGGTGTCGGGGCCCGCGCCATGGCCATGGGAGGGGCTTACACCGGCGTGGCAAATGACGCCAGTGCAACGTATTGGAATCCGGCCGGATGGGCAGGGAACTACCGCATGGCAGTGCAGCTCGAACATGTGCCCATTTTTTCGGGATTGGCGCAATATAACAGCATCAGCGCCCACCTCGCGTTCGATTATTCAACCAGCATCAGTGTGAACTGGATTCGCCTGGGCGTGGATGATATTCCGCGCTACGGTTCTCTCGATGGCAGCCGCTATGACCGGCTGATCCTCGGACAGCACCGTTCTTCCGGCGAGCCGCTGGGCTATTTTTCGGACAAGGAGGATGCCTTCATGGTGACGTTCCGCCGCAGCGTCATCCTCGATCTGGAAATGGCCGGAGGCGTCACGGATACCTACTTTCCAACCGAAATCTCGGTGGGCGTCACCGGAAAATATATCCATCAAAAAATCGATACCTACGCGGGCAGCGGCCAGGGCCTCGATGCCGGTATTCTGATTCGTGTCATGCCTAATTGGGAAGATGAACCTGAACCCGTGACCTGGTTCGGGGGCGGCGCGGTGCTGCGCGATCTGGCGCGCACCCAGCTGAGCTGGAATACCGATTCGCGTCATAAAGATGAAATCGGCCGGGGCCTGGTAACCGGCGTCGCTGCCTCACATCTGTTCCGCAACTGGCGCACCCGGGTCACGCTCTCCTATGATCGCGCCCTGTGGCAGGATGAAGGGAACCATGCCGGGTGTGAGGTGGAATTTTTGCGGACCATCAGCTTGCGCGGCGGCTATCAACAGGACTTTTTCACCGCAGGCGCTGGACTGCATTTGGGCGGTTTCACAATCGATTACGCCTTTGTGGCCGGTGAGTTGGATAATACCCACCGTATTTCCGGCGCGTTCGGATTCTAAAGAGATGAGATGTGATGGTTGCTGACAAATCGCTCGAACTCTTTCACCAACGGCACCGATATCGTCATTCTAAAGAGATGAGATGTGATGGTTGATTACAAATCTCTTTTTCACAGACTGAGACGATGGCTTCCTGCGATCGCGGTCGTTATTTTATTCCTCCTGGTCATCCTGCCGCTGCGGAATTGCACGCTGGATGACTCGTTCATTTCATATCGCTATGCCGCGCATCTGAGCCAGGGCCAGGGCCTTGTCTTCAATACCGCTGAGCGGGTGGAAGGCTACTCCAACCTGCTCTGGGTTCTCATTCTGGCTTTGTGGCATTGGCTGGGTGCGGACATCGAATGGATTTCCAAAGCGCTCGGCGTATTGAGCGGGATCGGTATCCTTTTGCTCTCGATGCGCCTGCTGACCCGCCATTTCCAGGCTGCAAAACAGCTCGCCTTCTTTCTCGGCCTTTATCTGGCCACCCATATCGGTTTGGTCTATTATGCCGTCTCCGGGATGGAAACCTTGTTCTATGTGCTGCAAATCGTCCTGTTCACCTGCCTGTTGACGGAGGAGAAACCCTGGTACGCGGCATTGATCACCATCACCCTGATGATGACGCGGCCGGAAGGCGTTTTGTTCATCGCACCCCTGTTGATATATGTCTGGATGAAACGGCCGCGCGGCGGACCCACCCTGATCATTCCCGTGATCCCGATTCTCTGGCTGGCGGCACTCACCCTGTGGCGCTGGCTCTATTATCAGGCGCTGCTGCCCAACACCTTTTATGTTAAAATAAAGACCCATTGGGGGTTTTTCGAATATATTATCTGGCATCTGCGCACTTTTATTAACAGCGTTTATACCAGCTTTGCCTGGGACAACGCCGTTCTCATCTTTGCGGCGTTCTATCTGCTGCTCAATCTCAGGAAAAAAGACTGGATCCCGATCGCGGTGCTCGCGTGTTTGTTCTTTTTTGTCTGGTACAGTGGTTCCGATTGGATGAGCTTTGGCCGCTTTTTCGTGCCAGCCCTGCCTCTGCTGGGTGTCTTGGCCTATGCAGGTCTGCAGCCGCTGCTGAAAAATGCACGGACATCGCGCAAAAGCAGCCTGGGAGTGTCGTTATGGCTTCTGCTCCCGGTTCTATTCAACCTGCTGTCATATTATTACGGCGCCGAAGCCTTGCTGACAGGGCGCGAGATCAATCCGGCCATGCACAGCCGGCCACACCGGGCAATCGGTCTCTATCTCAAGGAAATCGCTCAGCCGGGAGATGTTGTGGTTGTCAATGAGATTGGTGCGATCGGTTATATCACGGATTTGCCCATTGTCGACATGATCGGATTGACGGATGTTACCATTCCCCGTCTCTGGAAAAGCAATGACGTGGACGGATACGCGGATTATATATTTTCAAGAGAGCCGCGTTTTGTCATGATCAATGACCGCCAGGCCATGACCGATGTGACCATGCACCCCATGCATCAGGTGCTCCATGACCGGCTGCAACAAAATCCCGATTACCAACTGCTCAAGACCTTCGCATTGAGCGAATACAAGAATCTACTCCTCTTTGTCCGGCAGTAGCCGGAGTGGCGGGCTTTTCTTGATGATGATACAACTGATCAGAAGGATAAAAAGCAGCGCATAAAGGTTCAATGAAGTGAACAGGGCCGTGAACCAGGGGCTGAAATGAAAATGAGAGAAGTACCAGGGATAGCGGACGGGAAAATCAAAGCTGGCAGCCGCGGCCGCCAACAATAAAAGAACAGGGAAAATTTTTGACCATTTGCCGCCCGCCAGACTGCGGGACAGCAGCAACCAGACGGCTGGATAGATATAGAGGGTGTGATGGATGTATGCCAACGGCGCGGCGATGACCATGATCACCAGCAGCGGCACCAGAAAGAGATCGGGCGCTGTTCCCAAGAGTTTGCGCGTGCAGAGAAAAGCGGCAGCGAGCAGCAGGCTGGCACTCAAATAGGTCATCCCATAGACCAGACCGCTGCCGGGAAAGCAGCGGCTGAAGAATCCAGCCAGAGAAAAATTATACAGGGTGTGCGGCGGAAAAAGACCGGGTACGGTTTTCCCGGGGGCCAGGTGCGGCAATACGTTGATAAATTCTTTCCAGGGCCCCATGCCGAAGGCAAACACGCTGACGGCAAAAAGGGCGATCGATGCGGCCGCCGCGGCCCAGACAACGCGGGCACGGCGCGAGAACAGAAAGAAGAGTAGAAGGAGGGCCGGCGACATTTTAATCAATATAGCCAATGCGAGCAGCGCCCCGCTGAGGAGATCACGGCCGCGTCGCCATGCGTACAGGCTGGAGACGATCAGCAGCAGAACAAAAATGTTGATTTGTCCCATATAGAGATTGTGGCGGAAGCCCAGCAGATGAAACACCAGGAACGCGGCCAGCAAATGCAACCATTGCCGCGCCGGTGCAGCCGGGGAGTCTGTGGAACTGCGCGGTGCGGCCCATTTAAGCGTCAACACGATGGTGGCACTTGCCGCAAACATGCTGAGGCACATCCATAGCCATTGCGCCGATTGCACGGGCCATAAACCGAGCGGCGCCGCCACTTCTGCGAACAGAGGCGGATAGAGATACGGCCACACCGGCAAAGGGATGGCGTGCTGGGCAGCCATCGTCTGCAGGGTGGCAATATCATAGTAATTGCCTCCGCTCGCGGCTACTGCGGCGGCACAATAAAAGCTCTTGAAATCGAACTGGAAGGAGAACGGTGCGGAGAGCATGTCCAGCGTGCTGAGAAGGCACAGGATCAGGCTGGCCAACCATAATTCATGGCTGCGCGGGGGCCGTACGGGTTTTCTCAAGGATGGCCATTTCATGCAGCAAAATAGATATAATCGGGTTTAAAATCAAGGAATTCATGAGTCAAACCGGGTGGCGAAAATACGACGGGCGCGCTTATTCCGCACTCCTCTCTTTGCTGCGTTTCCTCATGCATGGCGTTGGATTATTTTATCTGCTGAGTTTTCTCTATATCGCCTGGCAGCATCTTGGCTATCCCTTTGAACTGGAATGGATGGAGGGCGGCATGCTGGACCATGTGCGCCGTCTGGTCAACGGACAAGCCCTTTATGTGCCGCCATCGCTCGAATTTATCCCCTTTTCCTATACGCCGTTCTATTTCCTGTCGAGTGCGGCGCTGTGCAAAATATCCGGCGTGCATCTCTTCACCATGCGCCTGCTCTCCATTGTGTCGACCTTACTGAGTATGCTTATCCTCTTCAGGTGGGCGCAGCGGGAGACCAGGTCGTGGCATCTGGGCTGGTTCGCCGCCTATCTGTTTGCGGCCACTTATGGGGTGTCCGGGAGCTGGTGGACGCTGGCGCGCGTCGACATGCTTTTTACGCTTCTGCTGTTGGCGTCAGGGTATCTGCTGCGCCAGGGCCGCTCGGGTGCTTCCGCCATGCTGTCGGGACTCTTGCTGGCGTTGTCCTTCTTTTGCAAGCAGACCGGGCTCATCATCGCCGTACCCATGATCTTCTATGTCTTGCTCTTCGAGACGCCTTTGCGGAAAAAATATTTTTTGACTGTTTTTTTGGGGGCCATGGCCGCGGGGATCACCTGGTATCAGATCAGCACCCGGGGATGGTTTCTTTTTTACTGCTATGAAGTGCCCGGCCAGCACCCCCTGGTGACGTGGCGCATTCATCATTACTGGCTCGGCTATTACATCAAACCCTTGCCGCTGGCTTTTGTTTTGGCGGCAGCGGCGCTCATCCGTTTCATCCGTCCCCTCAACAGGGAGGGCGCCTTTTGGCTCTTTTTCGCTGTGGCTGTTTTCGGGGGAAGCTGGATTACACAAATTCCGTCCGGATCCTATGATAATGTCGCCATTCCCGGTCATGCGGTTCTATCGCTGCTCTGCGCGCTTGCGGCGGGGATGTGGTTGCGTGCAGAGTCAAGGTGGCGAGTCCCGTTGCTGTGGGCGGTGCTGATCATCCAGATGCTGCTGCTGAACTATGATCCGAGAGCACGTGTGCCGGGTCCGGAGGATCTTCAGGCGCGGGAAAATTTGCTGCAGCAGTTGCAAGATGTGCAGGGGCCGGTGTGGATGCCCGGCAGCGTGCAGCTGGCGACGCAAGCGGGACACGCCGCTTTTGCCCATCGCTGTGCCGTCGTTGATGTCTTGCGCACACGGAGTAATTCCGGCGGCCGCGGATTGAGTCTGGAACTGCAGCGCGTGATTGCCTCAGGACGGTATGAGGTCATAGTCATGGATGATGACTGGCTGGAGGCTGAACTGCGGCTGTACTATGACCGGCAAGGCCCCCTGGTTTCGCGGAAGGATGAGTTGATGCCGCTGACGGGATGGAAAACGCGTCCGCTGTGGTGGTATGTCCGAAAAATACCCCCTGATCTCACCAAGCAGGATCCACTATTGTATGAAACAATCAATTCTGCTTCGAAGTCCGGCGAGCACGCGGAGAAAGACCAGTAACTGAATAATATAAAAACGGACTTGGCAGCAATTTTTACCCCCGGGAGGAGATTCAATTCAAAACCAGTTCCATAATCCCGACAAAAACAGCTCAGCGGTCTCTGCGCGCTTGGCGGTTCCTGACGCCGGTCCGGTGCCTGCAGGTCAGGTCAGCAATCTCGGCGGGGGGCCACAACACCTCTTTGATTGTTCGGTCAACGCCAAATTTGGGTATGAATCGAACCGGCTAAATCATTCCCCCAATGTGGTCAGGAGGTGCTGCAGCAACCGGTCTGCTGTTTTGCGCTCCTTATACCCCATGCACCCTGTAATCCAGTGCAGATGGCGCAAAGCTGCGATGCGGCCTTGATACGGCATCTCGGCTTCCACCTCGGAGGAGGTCATCGTCAGCACCTTTCCGCGTGTTTGCAGGTGATTACAGTATAGGTGGAATGACTTTTCAGCTTCGGCAGCGGTCTGCGTCAGGACGAGGAAAGCCTGGAGGGTATCCCCGTCTACGGCGTAGAGCGCCTGCAGACCGCCGGGAAACGCTGATTGTCCCAAAAATCCTTTGGTGATATATTTCAGCGAGCCCTTGATTTGCTCTTCGATGGGCATGTAGCCGATTTCCAGCGGTGGGGGGGATGAGGGCAGATGCGCGGCCATCCACTGCGCCTGTTCGACCATGATCTGATGCAGTTCGGGCGTCAGCGATCCGGCGTTCATCTGCACAAAGAAGCGGCCCTGATAGAAGCGGATATTCAATTCTGACACAGATGCTTCGGCGCCGATCTCCACCAGATTTGCCCCTGGATTGCGATAACTGCTGTAGATTCCGAAACTGTTCAACGGCGTGCCCATGTCGTAGAGGTCTATGGTATACGTAAAAGAAAAATCCTCGCCGCGGATATAGGCAGCGGTGACCATGTCGACAAAACCATAGTCATGATAGAGTTCGGCTTCGCCGTTGATGTATTCGAAGAGATTGTCCGTCGAGTAGCTAGTTGGTTCGATATCGAATCGCCATCCCCGGGATGAATCAGGCGGCGGCAGATAGCGCTGCAGTGCGCCCTCGGATGAAAAGGCGGAACAGGCTGATATCAGCACAACGGCTGCACAGGAAAGAAAGCGCATGGATAACCTCTCAAGCGAATAATTGTTGCGCCCGCTGCAGATTGGCGGCCACCTGGACGCCATTGGGGCAGGTCACGGTGCAGTGGCTGCACGTTGCGCAGGCCCGCAGATTTTGCTGCGCTGACAGTTCCGCATAGTTGCTCTGTGCCAGCTGTAAATCCCTATAGCCTTCCGCATACATGAGACAGCGCTGGATGTCGCTGATGGCGACGCCGGCTTGACACTGGCCGCTGCATTGACCGCACATGCGGCAGAGGCGACCGTCAATGACCGCACCGTAGCGGTGCAGGGTTTTGCGATCCATCCAGCCGATTTTGCTTCCCATCACTTTGAAGTTTTCTTCGAGCTGGTCAAAGGTCACTATGGAAGGGATGGTGCAGGCTACATGGGCATCGTTCATCACCCATTTCAGGGCGGATTGATGGGGGCTGAGTTCTCCCATGGCAGCGTCCTCATAGCCACCGGCCTGGGTTTTCATGGCGATGATGCCGATGTCCGCCTGGGCAGCGGTTGCAATTGCGCTGCGCAGGGTTTCGCTGCTTTTGAAATTGTATACGGTCAGAATGACGTCGAAAAACTTTTCCTGCAGATTCGCGGTGAGCAGGGCGTCCATATTATTGTGGGTCGAAAAACCCACAAAACGCACCTTGCCCTCTTTTTTCACTTTTTGCAGGAAATTGAGCCAATCTTCGTTTTTCAGATCGCTCTCTCTCTTCAGGCTGTGAAGGAGGAGAATATCGATATAGTCGGAATTTAGAGCCTTCAGGCTGGCTTCCACATCGGCGGTCATTTGTTCGGGCGTGGTCGGCGGTATTTTGGTGGTGATGATGAGTTCTTTGCGCTGGTCTCCCACCGCCTTGGCGACGATTTCTTCATTTTGACCATCCATATAACGGCGCGCCGTGTCGATGTTATTGACGCCCAGGTCGATGGCTTTGCGGATCACGGCAGGGTCGGAGGTGCGCATGGCGCCGAATCCCAGGAGCGTCATTTTCAATCCCGTGCGGCCAAGTGTCCGGTAGAGCAGCGCCGGCGCCTTTTGCACCTGTTCCTGTGCGCGGGCCTGACTGGTAAAAGAGCCTGTTCCCAGCACGATTCCTGCGGCTGTGGTTGTCTGTATAAAGGTTCTACGTGAGACATCTTGTTTCATGGGATGATTCTCCTTGCATGATGGCTGATTATTGGGCTATGACCAGTGAAAAAAAATAGTGAATAAAAACATGTAACGCAAGCGGATAATGCAGGGGATCAGCGGCATGCGGCACTCTTCCGGGTTGAAAAAAAAACTTGCTTTTTATTGGCGACTGCGCTATGTTTAAACCAATGTTATGATTCGGAGTAATGCTTCTGTATTATAAAAATTGGGTATATCATGGGATTTGAACTTCTCAACCCAGCGCATCTCGTGCGCCTGGTCGGTTCCGTATTTCCGCGTCTGCCAAATGATAAAATATTAGCCGTTATTGTCGATTTGCCGAACGACGCTGCTGAAGACCGGCAGGAATGGCAGCAGCGGCGCGCATTTGCGGTTCAACTCAGAGATATGCTGGACGCGGAACGCAAGGCACTCGAACTTGAGGCGGTCTGGTTGATTGGTTATAAGAATGTGGGCACGAATAATGGGGATTTGCCCGATCAATTTTACCGGATGGATAAAAATTTGCCCACTTTTTCAGGAGATCTGGGCGAACATGGACAAAAGTTGAGCGCCAGGGAGTTCTATGAGATGGTACAGATCATCATGGCGCCCACGCAGTATTCCACCACCGCACCGTTGAAATTGACGGCACGAACCTATGGCTTTCGCGCGGCCACCATGCCGGGCTTTTCACCGGGCATGCTGCCCGCTCTGCAGATCGATTACAAGGAAGTGGCGCGCAGGCTGCAGATTCTCAAGCAAAAGCTCGATGCCGCAGAAGCCGCCGAGATCTTTTTTCAGGTCCGTGAACGCGACCACTATTTTTTCAAGATAGATTTACGCTATCGTACGGCGCATCTGAGTGCGGGGCGATTCCCGGATGCAGGCATGGTCGGAAACCTGCCCAGCGGGGAGACCTACATCGTCCCTTATGAAGGTGAGACGGACGCGGTCAGCCAGACACAGGGCGATCTGCCGGTGCAGTTTGGTCATGAAGTCGTACTCTATCACGTTCTCCAGAATCGGGCCCGGGAGGTCTATGGAGAAGGTCAGGCCGCCAGGCTGGAAAACGCCCGATTGGTGAATGAACCCGCTTACGGTAACATCGCGGAACTCGGTTTTGGCGTGCTTGCTGATTTCGGCGTCGAACCGGTGGGTGAAATCCTGCTGGATGAGAAACTGGGACTGCATATTGCCTTCGGACGCAGCGACCATTTCGGCGGCTTTGTCGGCGCCGGACAGTTTTCGTCACCGCAGGCG
>CAUJEL010000009.1 GCA_963169875.1 Candidatus Zhuqueibacterota bacterium | reverse complement strand
CTCCAGAGCGCGATTTGATGCGCGGTCGGCCTCAGGAGAGGCCTCCTACACTGGTATTATATGATGCATTTGCAGGCGATATCGGCCTCAGGAGAGGCCTCCTACCTTGGTATTTTAAAATGCGATTGCAGGAGCGCTCTCCACAGCGGTATATAAATGCTTTGGGAACTTTTTGTCATCCACTTCGTCTAATTTCCAGTATTCTATTGACCTACCGCTTATCACCTGTTTTTGGATAAACGCATGAATTATAAACAAGTCATACGCAAACGCTGGTTTGCCCCTGCGCTCCTGGCAGCGGTTCTTATGCTGTGGATGTTGACATCACAGAGCAAGGAACCGGCCACCATGAGTCAAGCCTGGGCACCGGTCACCAGGGGCGATTTTATCATTGATGCCGTGGAGACGGGTGAAATACGCGCGCTGCACTCCGTCGACATCAAGGCGCCCATGGAATGGCGCATGGAATTGCAGATCGTCGACATGGTGGAAGAAGGCCAGATGGTCCAGGCGGGTGACTTTCTGGTTCAGTTCGATGTCACTGAACTGCAACAGCGGCTCGATCTGGCCAAAGACCGGCTCTCATCGGCATTGGCACAACGCGACAAGCTGCTGGCGGAGCAATCGGCACGCCTGTCTCAGTTGAATTCGGATGTGACCGCCGCCGGGTATTCCGAAGACATTGCCGAGTTGCAAAAGGAATTGCTCAAATATGAGGCCGAAATAAGACGCCAGGATGCCGAGCTGGAGAAACGCAAGGCCGCCATCCAACTCGAAGAAGCCCAGACCAATCTCGAATCTCAGCAGGTGATAGACGCATCCTCGCTGAGTTCTCTCAAGGTGGAGATCTCCAAGGCGCGAAATGAAGTAGCCGAGTTGGAGAAAAAAATTGATGGCTTGACACTGCGTGCGCCCATCAGCGGCATGCTCATCTATAATGAAGTGGGGTGGTGGGATAATCGCAAAAAAGCCGCCAAGGGCGACAAAATACGGCCAGGTGAGCCCATGGTCAGCATCCCTAACCTGGACAGTATGCTCGTCAATTTGCGCGTCAATGAAATGGACGCTTCGCGCATTCAGATCAATCAAACCGCCCATATCACCCTGGATGCCTACCCCGACCGGCCGTTCAGCGGTCGCGTCACAGAGATCGCCAAATTGGCGCAAAAAGCGGACTGGGATTCACCCATCAGGGATTTTGAAATCAAGGTGGCAATCGATCAGGCTGATTCGATTTTAAAGCCCGGGATGACTGCCCGCGTTCAGGTGGCGCTGGGAAAAGAAAACGGCGTCATGAGTGTACCGCTCGGTGCGGTGTTCGAGCGCAAGGGCAAACCGGTGGTGTTTCCAAAACGGCGATATCCACATCCGGTGTCCATTGAAACAGGCGAACGCAACGATAACGCGGTCGTGGTAAAATCCGAGGATTTGAAAGAAACCGACGTGCTCGCATGCCTCGCTCCGGATACCAGTTTTCATCGATTTGGTTATACAGAATTTCTGCGGCAATGGCGCAGGGGGCGATCGGATCTTTCGCAGGCGTTTGCGGAGATGGATGCGCGCGGATTGAATTATGATTATGATGCCAATCGCGACCGCCGGATTATCGCCGTGGGTGATGGTGCGGCTGGAGATATTGAAGCCTTACGCGGCGAATTCCCCGGTATGGCGCCGGATGGCAAGCCCATTGAACTGGATCCCGGTTCGATGAAAAGACTGGAACAGGCGGTCCGCGGCATGACACCCATGCCGGGGAGCCCGGGCCAGCTGCGCAGTCAGCGTAGCGCGCAGGACCAGGAAACGCCAGCAAGTGCGCCCACGGTGCGGATTCGTCTGGCGCCACGGGATAGTACGGTTCGCAATATCATGAAAATACCCATTGACAGTACCGCGCAAAGAGCGCGGTAATATTATTTGAGGAAATGCATGAAAATTTTAAAATGGTCACAAGTCATAGCGAGGGTCAAGGCGATATATGACCTCATCAATAGCAGATGGCTGAGCCGTCTTGGCAGATGGAAGACCCCGGTGCTGGCTGCAACCGGCGTCGCGCTCATTGCCCTTTTCATCTATCTTGGTTCTGCGACGACGCCAAACGTGGCCACCGCTGCGGCGCAATTCGGAGAATTTGTCATCGACATCAACCAGGAAGGTGAATTGTACGCGGTTAAATCGGTGTCCGTGGGCGTACCGAACAACGTGCGCGGCAGTCTGCGCGTCGTCGCCCTGGCGGAGGATGGCTCCATGGTGCAGAAAGGCGATTTTCTTGTCCAGTTTGATACCAGCGAAGCGTCGCAGGATTTGGAAGACCGGCGCAATGAATATGAATCTGCGCTGGCAGAATTGGCCAGCCTTCGCGCCACCATCAAATCGACCATGGCGCAGTTGAATACATCCTATGAAACGCAGAAATACTCGTACGAACAAGCCGAGCTCCGCTATGAGCAGATGAAATACGAAGCCGCTTCCAAACAGCGCGAACAGGAATTGAATCTGAAAAAAGCCGATCTGGCGCTGCAGCAGGCACAACGCAAGCTCGAATCCCAGGAGATCATCAACAAGGCGGATTTGACCAGGGCCGATCTCAAAGTCCGCCAGGCGCGCATCCGTCTGGAGCAGAAGCAGCAGGAAGTATCCAATCTGACGCTGTTGGCGCCCATTGACGGCCTGGTGGTGCTGCAGGAGATTTTTGGGGCCAATGGCCGCGCCAAGGTCAAGGTGGGTGATACCCCCTGGCGCGGGCAGACGCTGGTGGAAATTCCCGATCTGTCTCAGATGATGATCAAGGCCAAGGTCAATGAAGTCTACATCAGTCAAATTCGGGGGAATCAGCAGGTGATTATCACCATCGATGCGCTTCCCGGGCTGCAGTTTTATGGAACGGTCAGCCGGGTGGCGGCTCTGGCGACGCGCGAACGGGACTCGAGCGTCAAGACATTCGATGTGGAGATTATCCTCGATGGTTCAGATCCGCGTCTGCGTCCTGGCATGAGCGCGCAATGCCAGATCATCACCGACCGGATCAAGGACAAATTGTTTGTGCCGTTGGAAAGCGTGCTGCAAAAAGATGATACCACAGTGGTCTATGTGAAACGGGGCGGTTTCAAGCGGCAGCTTGTGGAGATCGGTGCAAAAAATAGCGATTATGTGGTGATCGAAAAAGGATTGAAAATTGAAGATGAAGTGGCGCTGCGGGATCCGACGCTGCCGGTGAAGGAACTGGGCGGCGAGAAGGCAGCGGTTCAGGAGAAGCGGCCAGAGCGCAAGCCGGGTTCGCGACAACGCGTTATGATCATGCACTGAGGCAGGGATCCCCTATGAATGTTAGAGAGAGTATCGAGATTGGATTGGAGGGCATCCGCTCGCACAAACTGCGCGCAGTGTTGACGGCCCTGGGTATCATTTTCGGTGTGGCCGCGGTGATCGCCATGCTCTCCATTGGTGAGGGCGCCAAGCAGGAGGCTCTCGAGCAGATTCAGCTCATGGGCATGAATAACCTCCTCATCAACGACATTCCGGTTGAAGACGAAGCCGAGGGTAAAGGCCGTTCCAATTTGTCCCGTGGCTTGACTCTGGACGATGCGGGCGCCTTGTCCGATGTGAATCCTCTGATTGCGGTTTGTGTGCCGGAACGTACCACCAAATCGGAAGTTTTTTATGGCCAGGAAAGGGTGGATGCGACGGTGGTGGGCACGCTGCCCGATTATGAGCGCGTGATGAATTTCTATCCCAAGAGCGGTGCTTTTTTCAGTTACAGAGACGTCAAGGAAGCACGACGGGTTTGTGTGCTTGGCGCGGATGTCAAATGGAGCCTGTTCTTTTTTCATGATCCATTGGGGAAACGCATCAAGATCGATCAGCAGTGGTATACAGTAGTCGGATATATGGAGACCAAGCCGAGTACGGGTATGGGATCCGGCGGCAGCGACAATCTCAATGCCAATGTCTATATTCCCATAACCTCGGCCATCAAGCGTTTTCCTCGCGAAATTTTTGCCAGTGAAATCGATCGTATCATCGTGCAGGTGCGCGAGCCGGAGCGCATTCAGGAAGCGGCCAATATCGTCAACAAGTCCATGCAGCGGCGCCACAACCTGGTCAACGATTTTTCCATCACCATTCCGGAAGCTTTATTGAAGCAGCGTCAAAAGACGCAACGGATTTTTAACATTGTCATGGGCGCTATCGCCGGGATCTCGTTGCTGGTGGGCGGCATTGGCATCATGAACATCATGCTGGCCTCGGTCATGGAGCGCACGCGTGAAGTGGGCGTGCGGCGTGCCGTAGGTGCGCGGCGGAAGGACATTCTGGGACAGTTCCTGGTCGAAGCCATTGTGTTGAGTTTTGTCGGCGGGTTGCTCGGCGTGGTGCTGGGATTTATCCTCACCAAGGTTATCGCGCTGTATGCGGGATGGCGCACCATCGTCAGCATCAGCGCCATCTTTCTCTCTTTTGGCGTATCAGCCGCGGTGGGCATCATTTTCGGGATTTATCCCGCGCGCCAGGCGGCCAAGCTCGATCCCATTGTGTCGCTGCGATATGAATGACAAGGCACCTGGCAGAAGTCAGAGATCAGAAGTCACAGGTTGGAGGACAAAGAGACCATAGACTATAGACGATGAACGACAATGCGATTTCGCATTGGTTATTTTGGATTCCGGAACACAATGTCTGTGGCCTGTGATTTGTCGTCAGGCGTTTGCTGACTGTGGTGCGTGCTTTCGTGGTCCGTTGTCTATCGTTGGTCAGTGGTCTGTTATGTGTGGTCCATGGTTCGGGGCCAGTCGTCCGTGGTTCATGTTCCATGGTTCGTGGTTCCTCATTCGTTCTTTACTCCCTCAAATCAAATCATCCTGATGAGGTCGGAATATGTTCAATCAGCATACTGTCAAAAACGCGATCAAGTGCTCAGTTATCCTTGTGCTGGCCTTTGCCACCCTTTCTGCGTCACAGGAAAAAACCACGCTGACACTGGATCAGGCGATCGCCGTTGCCCTGGAAAAGAGCTATGAGATGAAATCGCTGCG
>CAUJEL010000008.1 GCA_963169875.1 Candidatus Zhuqueibacterota bacterium | reverse complement strand
AAATTCTTTCCCAAAATACCTAACCGTTAATTTAAGGTACGTTATTCAAGCACCAAAGTCAATTAAAAGTTGATCAGGAAGCAAAAATTGGTGCTTTGTTGCCGTACTGGGCCTTTATTTAGTATCACCAATAAAAACATTGAAAAGCGAGCGCTCCTGGCTGATTAAATAATGACGGCCAAGATGAAATACGATGACGGAGAGGATAATTCCAGCCATATCCGCTGTTGCATCCCAGATATCACAAAAACGCCCCGGGATGAACTGCTGATGAAACTCATCCGCCGCGGCGAACAGCAGACCGAAGAGAAGCGTTTTAAGTACGGCGCGCCTGCTTTTGTTCAAATCCCCGCGTGTCCAGGCCCGCGCCAGAAAAATACCAAAAAGGAAGTAGACCAGAAAGTGATAGAGCTTGTCCTCCATTTTAAATCCCAGCGGTGGAGGCTGGAGTCGCGGAAGAGAAGTAAGAATTAAAATGACCGCGCCCCAGAGCACAGCCGGGGTGTACCAGTACCATTGGTTGTGTTTCATGGCGCGTTAATCCTGCAAGGTTAAAAAAGCCCGGGACAGGCATTCCACCAGATCGCTGGCGATGAGGCTGATTTCTCCGCGAACCTCTTTGGCGAGATCGCCGGCGTGGCCGTGCAGAAACACTCCGCACAAAGCGGCATCCTGAGCGTTCAGTCCCTGGGCGAGCAGCGCCGCAATGAGGCCGGTGAGGACATCGCCGCTGCCGGCGGTCGCCATGCCCGCGTTGCCGGTGCTGTTGATGTAGAGCGTTCTGTCCGGCGTGGCGATGAGGGTTGGGCCGCCTTTGAGGACGACCACCTTGCCCAGTTTTTGCGCGGTCTGGAGCGCCGCTGCAAAGCGGTTCTTGTTAATCTCGGCGGTTGATGTGTTGAGCAGACGCGCCAGTTCGCCGGGATGGGGTGTGAGCACCATTTCGCCGCCATAGCGGGCAATGAGATTCAAGTGATCCACGCAATGATTCAACCCGTCCGCATCCAGGACCATGGGCCGGTTCTGCTCGCGGAGAATCCGATGGACCAGATTGGCGGTCTGCGGATGCAGCCCCAGTCCGGGGCCGACGGCGAGGGCATTTTGCTGCGCCAGGGACTCGTGCCAGGAGGCATAATCGGCTTCGAGCAAATAGCCGGTGGCGCCATCCTCAAACGGCCAGGTGATGACTTCGGTGAGTTTGGCGGCGAGGAGCGGTTGCAGGCTTGCGGGCACAGCCAGATAGACCAGCCCGCTGCCGGCGCGCAATGCGGACAAAGCGGCAAGCGCGGCGGCGCCGGTGAACCCCACGGAACCGGCTATCACAGCCACGGTTCCGACGCAGTTCTTGTGCGCATCGGCGGAACGCCGCGGCAGACGTCCGCGGATGTCGTCCGCGGTAATCTGCCAGGTGCGCAGATTTTGCGTCTGCACGAGCGCCGCGGGCAGGCTGATGTCGACGACATGGATCGCACCGGCCTGTTCTCTGGCCGGGGAGAACAGGAGGCCTCTTTTGAGCAGGGCCATGGTGGCGGTTGCCGTCGCCCGGATGGCTTCCTGGGAAATTGTGCCATCGTCGGCATCGATCCCGGTTGGGACATCCACCGCCAATATGGGCGCACCCAGGCTGTTCAAATAGGGAATGGCCGTGGCGATGAGCCCCCGGGGAGGGCCCTGAACACCCGTTCCCAACATCGCATCGATGACCAGATCCGGCATCGGCGTGGGCGCCTGCGGCAGAGCCGTCAGATAATGAACAGAGCCGCCCATGTGCTCCCAGATTTTAAGATTGATCTCTGCATCACCGCGAATTTTATCGCGTTCCGCCAGCACCCAGACGTCCACCGAAACGGCTGCATTAGCAAGATGACGGGCAATGACATAGCCATCCCCGCCGTTGTTGCCGGGGCCGCAGACGACGAGCACGCGCTTCCCGGTTCGCGCCCCCAGCATCTTCAAGGCGATTTCGCAGATGCCGCGGCCGGCATTCTCCATCAGCACCACGCCCGGTATCCCCATCGCGGAGATGCAGGCGCGGTCGAGGCCGGCCATTTCTAGGGCTGTGACCACTGCACGCATAAAAGGACTCCCCTATTCGATCAACACAACCGCCACCGCCGACAGCCGGCTGTGGCTTAAAGTGACCGTAATTTTATGATTCCTGAAACGTTCCTGCAAATCCCCTCGCAGGATGAGTGCTGGTTTGCCATTGGCCGCATTTTCGATGCGCACGTCCTGCCAGTGAAACCGGCTGTAGGCATCCTCGTCCAGGCATTTGATAAAGGCTTCCTTGGCGGCAAAGCGAACCGCCATGGAGTCCATACCCGAGGACTTGCGGCGGCAGTAGGCGATTTCTTCCGGTGTGAGAATGCGTTGGAGGAAATGCTCGCCCCAGCGATTCACGGCGCGGCTGAACCGGTCGAGGTCGACGATATCAATGCCCATGGCATAAATCATATGATACACTCCGGAAATCACTTGATAGTTCTTTTAAAAAATAGTGTTTATCACCATCTTTTGCAATAACTTTTGCTTGATTGTTTAGGTTTTTTCATGTACTTTCATGAATATAGAGATCACTTTCTAATTCAGGTATGATTTGATTATTGATGGACGCAGATAACGCACAACTCATTCACGAGGCCATTCAGGGGGATCAGAAGGCCTACGCAGAGATTGTCAGGCGCTACCGCGGACAGATTTTTAATCTGATCCTGCGGATGGTCAAGCGTCGCGATGAAGCCGAGGACTTGACCCAGGAAACGTTCATCAAGGCTTTCAACGCCTTGCCTTCCTTCAATGCCGAGTATGCTTTTTCAACCTGGCTCTACAAGATTGCCGTCAATAATTGTATTGATCATTTTCGTAAAAAACGTCTCAAAACCTATCCGCTGGACAATCCCATCATGGCCAAGGATGGCGAATTGCAACGCGAGTTTCCGGATCAGGATGCCGGGCCCGATGCCGGTTTGATGGAAAAGGAACGGCGCTCGTGCATTGAAGATGCCATTGATTCGTTGCCCGAGAAATATCGCGAAGCCATCCTGCTGCGCCATGCCAGGGACAAGTCTTACGAAGAAATTGCCCTCGAACTGGACATACCCATTGGCACGGTCAAAGTGCGCATCTTTCGCGCCCGGGAAATGCTCAAGAAAAAGCTGCGCGATCAACGGCGTGCTCTGCTTTTATAAAAGGCTCCCCTGTTAAACATGGAGCCTTTTTTATTCTCTTACCCCGAAAATCTTTGCATCTTTTGGCAAAAGTTGTTCACAAAGAGCTTGATCATAATAGAACAACTCGTTTGTCTGCAGCCATGAGGCTGCATCAGGAATATATTGCGTTAATCCATTTCAGCAGCCCGCGGTCGCAGGCTTGAAGATGCACGACGCGGTAAGCGGGCCGGTAGGCTTGGCGGAAAACCGGCGAGTGATGGCAAACCGGATACCCCTGTGAAGCCATGATATGATCCCAGGCTTCAACATCCGCGGCAGGAAGCGCTTGCTTGAGTCGCCGCCAGTTGTCGACAAAATCTGCTTTTCCCGGGGTTGGCAGCGCAGCTGACTTTTCAAAGGCCGTCCACAGCGTCTGCACGGGGCAGCCCAGCGCTTTCAGGGGACGCAGATGCAGCCGCACGATCCGGTTCTCAGGTGCAATGGCATCACAAACACACTGCGCACCGGTCTGTGCTTCCACGGCATCCCATTCCACTTGCAAGCGTTGCCGCGCGGCCGGTACATCCTGCAGCAGATGTTCAGCGCCCAGCGTGCCCTGGTAGATTAATTTATACCAGTCCTGCGCGCTGGAGAGGGGATAACGGGAAGCATGGGATCCTATGACATCAGCCCAATACTTCATAGAGTTGGCGGCAGAGGTAGTCATAGAGGAGAATTCCTTGCGTTGTCAAGCCCAGGTGATCATTCATATGCGTGAAAAGCCGGTGTGATTTTGATTTCTGGAAGGGAGGCGTTTCGTGGTCGCAGCCGCCCACTTTTTCAAGGGTGGTGGAAAACCGCTCCAGGGCTGATTCTGTGAAACGCTTTTCCCACGCCGCGAGATCGATACCTTCGCGGCGCCGCAGGCCGAGTAAAACAGCCTCCGCCTTCAGTTGCAGCAGGTCGAGCGTTTCCCGTCCGGCCACGGCCTCTGCACCCTGCAGCAAGGAACGGCAATAGGCGTTGACATCGCGCACATTCCACCAGCGCTGCCCGTCAGCGAAGGAGTGCGCGGCAGGACCAAAGCCGATGTAGGGGCTGCCGTCCCAATAGTGTTGATTGTGCTGCGCTTCCCGCCCTGGTCTGGCAAAGTTGGAAATTTCATAGTGCCGGTATCCCGCAGCTTCGAGCGTTTCTTTCCCCGACAAATACATCTCCCGTTCCAGTTCCTCGTCGATCTTTTTGCAGAGCCCTTGTTGCAGAGTGCGATGCAGCGGAGTGCCCTCTTCGATGGTCAATCCGTACATGGAGACATGTTCGGGCGCCAGTTCGAGCGCCTGCTGCAGGGAACAGTACCAATCGGACAGGGACTGGCCGGGCAGGGCGAAAATCAGGTCCAGGCTGATATTGTCAAAGCCGGCCTGGCGCGCGGCGCGAAAACTCGCTTTTGCTTCAGCAGCGGTGTGAATCCGCTGCAAGAATGCCAATTCGCAATCGATGAACGACTGAATGCCCAGAGAGAGCCGGTTGATGCCGGCATGGCGGTAAGCGGCCAGATGTTCATCGTCCAGGGCCCCCGGATTTGCCTCCAGGGTGATTTCTGCTTGTGGATGGATGGATCCATGGGCGGCCAATTTTGCGAAAATGGTTTCGATGTGTTGCGGTGACAGCAGGGAGGGTGTGCCGCCGCCCAGGTAGAGGGTGGAAAAGTCAAACCCTCCCGAAGGAGGGTTGTTGAATAGAAGATCGATTTCCTGCAGCAGGGCAGCGAGATAGCGCGGCATCAGGTCCATCTGTGTGGTGGAGTAAAAATCGCAATAATTGCATTTGTGCCGGCAGAAGGGCACATGAATATAGAGTCCACAGGTGGATTTCATGACTCAACGAATGATGCTGAAGATGCGCGACCAGCGCACTTTGGTGAAGAGACTCCACAGCGGTTCATTCTTGTCCCAGGACCAATAGATGACCAGGGCCTGGCCGCGGATATTTTTCATGGGCATGAACCCCCAGTAGCGGCTGTCCTGACTGTTGTCGCGGTTGTCGCCCATCATGAATAGATGTTTTTGGGGGACGACGATGGCGGGAAAGCTGGGATTGAAGCCATCGTAGCGGCGTATGACATAATCTTTGCCATTGGCGATCTGAACGCGATAATAATTCACGTAACGGCCTTCGGAATCATCGAAAAGGCGCTGCTGAAAATCAATTTTGCCTTCGGGCTTGCTATTGATATAAACCACGCCCTGGCGCATCTCCAGGGTATCTCCGGGCACACCGATACAGCGCTTGATATAATCCAGTTTTTCGTCCAGCGGATATTTAAAAACAATGATGTCGCCGCGCTTCGGTTGACGCAGCCCGGGGAACTGAATTGATGGCAACTTGATGTCGGTGAAGGGGACCACATCCGGGGTGGCAGCGCCATAGACGAATTTATTGACCAGTAAAAAATCGCCCACCAACAGGGTATCCTTCATGGAACCGGTTGGTATGCGGAATGCCTGAATGACCAGGGCCCGGAGGATCAGGGCGGCGAGGAGGGCTACGGCAAAAGCTTCAAAATATTCACGAAAAACATTCTTTCCTTTTCCACTCATGGACTATCCTTTCGGTACGGCACGGAGCGATGATGAGAGATGGCGGATCAGTGTTGCCACTCTATTTTATCTAACTTTCTTTCTGATATTACAGTTCCAAACCCGAGCAAGAAAAGCGCAAGCAGGGCACTCAGGAGCAATCCAGCATCTATGGAGGCAAAGATAAAACTGCTCAATGCCACGATGCCGCTGAGCACCGCCATATAGACGAGGATGACCAGCGTCATGGTCAGGTTGCCCCCGGAAGAGAGCATGCGTTTGGGGTGATCCCAGAGAAAATTGGGAAATAGTGCGCCGAACACACCGCCCAGGGCGGTGGTGCCCAGATCGGCGGCGAGAAGAAACAGACTGATTCTGATGATGACATCCGCAGGTGTTTTGTGTATGATCGAGTTGATCAGCACCGCGGCCAAACCACTGCCCACGGTCAGCATAAAGCTGACGGTGATTTTGTCCAGCCACACGGTGCGCAGGCGGATGGGCGCCAGTTTGCACAGACCGAAGGCGGTCCGTTCCATGGGAATGAACCGGGCCGCCATGCTGCCGCCGATGAGAATACTGAATACGAACAGAAACAAAAAAGGCATATAGGGCGTGTACACGCCCTGCAACTCTTCTGTTGTTTGCGAGTTGAACAGAGGGATCAATACCATCATCAGGGTGAATAGTATGAGCTGAGTCAGCTGCTGCGAGTCGCGGATCACCAATTTAAAGTCGCGTTGCACGAATGCCCAATAAATAGACGTATTACCATACGTTTGTGTTCTGGCGCCAGTGGTGATTTTTCGCCGTGCGCGTGTATCCACACCGCTGAAAACATCTCGCGCCAGAGCGCGCTGCATGAGCGAGCGCGTGAAACCGTGCAGGGCTGCAGCGCCCGCCAGAAGCAGTCCCAGATGGAGCAGGGCCGGGGCATACTGATTTTGTGCGACGGCAAAGATGGAATTGGTGAACCAGTCCGATGGAAAATAGACTGAAATGCGGCTGCTCAAGTCCAGATAGTGGGAGAGCGCTTCGCTGGAGGTATTACCGGCGTGGCTTGATATTTTTTCTGGCCGCAGAAGTTGAAATCCGGCCCATATGGCGATGGACACGATGCTGAGCAGAACGGCGGCCAGACTCTTGGCGCGACGGGCGGGCATGATGGTGACCAAACCGAACGCCAGAAACGCACTGATGCCGGTGGGAATGGCGAGAAAGATGAGACTTGCCACAGGCAAATAGAGATAAAACCATAGTGAGGCATGGGTGACGATGCCGCCGGCGATGAGGATGGGCAGGGCCATGCCGAAGAACAGGGCGGAATTGGCCAGTGTGGCTTCAAAGAATTTGAATTGAAAAATGGTGCTCAGCGTGATGGGCGTGCTCAGCAAAAGGGGCAGATCTTTGGAGAGAAAGAAAATATGTAAAACCAGGGTCATGCCGCTGAACAGGAGCATGAGAAAAAAACCCATGAGCATGCCCCGCATCATCAAATATACAGCGGGCGCGCCGAATTGCGGTAGTTTGACCATCACATTCAGGAAGGGTATCATGTTGGCCAGCACAATGACCGGCAATGCAACGAGTCCCATATAGCTCAGCAGGCGTCGCCGGCTTTTTTTGCCGCCGTGGCGCACGCTGTTGACAAAGGCGCGCCAGCGAATATGCAGCAGCTGGAAAAACATAAAACCTATTGTCCCCCCAGGTAGCGGTGGACATCCTGATCATCACTGGAACCGGTCAATTTCAAAAAGATGTCTTCGAGAGAAGCTTGTGCGGCGGAGGTTTTCTCCCGCAGCTCGGTCATGGAACCGATGGCGATGAGTTGGCCCTGGTGAATGATGCCGACACGGTCGCACATGCGCTCGGCCACCTCGAGGATATGTGTGGACATGAATACGGTGGTGCCGCGATCGACCAGACCGCGCAGGAGATCTTTGAGATTTCTCGCGGCTTTGGGGTCCAGTCCGACTGTGGGTTCATCGAGGAACAGGACCTGCGGTTCATGGACCAGGGCGCCTGAAAGCGCCACTTTCTGTTTCATGCCGTGGGAGAATTCTTCGATCAGTTCATCGGCGCGGTCGGCGATCTCGAAGAGTTCGAAGAGTTGTTCGGTGCGGCGCATGGCATCGGTGTCGGGCACCTGATACAGCCGCGCCATGAAGCGGACAAATTCGCGCGGCGTCAATTTTTCATACAGGACGGGTTCTTCCTGGACCAGCCCGAAACGATGTTTCGCGGCCAGCGGATTTTTCGCGAGATCGATGCCATCGATACGGACAGATCCCTGATCAGGTTGCAGCAAGCCGGTCATCAATTTGATGGAGGTGGTTTTACCCGCCCCATTGGGCCCCAGGAAAATGAACAACTCATTTTCAATTTGCAGGGATAAATCCTGAACCGCTATCCGGTCGCCAAACGATTTTTGCAAATGTTCTACGTGCAGCATGTCCTGTCTCTATCCGGTTCAAGCTTTAAGGATCGCCAGAAACGCTTCCTGCGGCACTTCAACCCGGCCGAGTTGTTTCATGCGTTTCTTGCCCTCTTTTTGTTTTTCCAATAATTTACGTTTACGGGTGATGTCGCCGCCATAGCACTTGGCCGTTACATTTTTGCGCAAAGGCCGCACTGTTTCACGGGCAATGACTTTGCTGCCGATGGCCGCCTGAATCGCGACTTCATACTGCTGACGGGGAATTAAATCGCGCAGCTTTTCGCAGACGTGGCGGCCCCAATCATAGGCCTTGTCGCGGTGAACGATGATCGATAACGCATCGACCGCATCACCATTGAGGAGCATGTCCAGTTTCACTACCGGACCTTCCCGGAAGCCCGTGAACTCGTAATCGAAGGAGGCATAGCCGCGCGTCACCGATTTCAGCCGGTCGTAAAAATCAAAGATGACTTCCGCCAGCGGAAATTCATAATGCAGATTGACACGAAGTTTGTCGACATATTCCGTATTGATATAATTGCCGCGGCGCTCGCGGGAGATAGTCATGATCGCACCGATGTATTCCGAGGGCGTGACAATGCTCGCCTTGATATAGGGCTCTTCGACGTGATCGATATCATTGGGCGCCGGCAAATTGGCGGGGTTGTCCATGACCAGCATTTCGCCACGGGTCGTAAAAACGTGGTACTCGACGTTGGGCACGGTGGTTACCAGATCCAGATTGTATTCCCGTTCGAGGCGTTCCTGGACAATTTCCATGTGCAGCAGTCCCAGAAAGCCGCAGCGAAAGCCAAAACCGAGCGCCAGGGAGGTTTCCGGTTCATACCAGAGGGCTGAATCATTCATCTTTAATTTTTCCAGGGCGGCGCGCAGCTCCTCATAATTTTCAGCGATGGCGGGGAAGAGGCCGCTGAATACCATGGGCAGGACTTCGCGATAACCGGGCAGGGGTTCTTGCGCGGGATTGTCCGCTGTTGTGATGGTGTCGCCAACCTTGGTGTCCTGCACCTCTTTGGCCCCGGCGATGACATAACCCACGTCACCTGCTTCGAGGCGATTTTTTTTGATCTGCTTCATGCGCAGGATGCCCACTTCCTGCACCTCGAACACCTTGCCGGTTGAGAAAAATTTGATGCGCTGTCCCTCGCTGATGCTGCCTTCGATCACGCGGACATAGGCCACGGCGCCGCGGTAAGCGTTGAAGACCGAGTCAAAAATCAGCGCCTTCGCCGGCAGGTCGACGTTTCCGACGGGCGGCGGGATGCGTTCGATAACGGCTTCCAGAATCTCGATGATACCCAGCCCCGCCTTGGCGCTGGCCAGGAGAATTTCTTCTTCCTTGCAGCCGAAGAGATCGATGATTTGATGTTTGACGTTGTCGATATCGATGTTGGGCAGATCGATTTTATTGATGACCGGAATGATTTCAAGATTGTTTTCGATGGCCAGATAGAGATTGCTCACGGTCTGGGCTTCGACGCCCTGGGTGGCATCCACCACCAGGATGGCGCCTTCGCAGGCCGCCAGGCTGCGCGATACTTCATAGGTGAAATCCACATGCCCGGGGGTGTCGATGAGGTTCAGAATGAAGGTTTCTCCGTTCGGGCGCTTGTATTCCATGCAGATGGGATGCATCTTGATGGTGATGCCGCGCTCCCGCTCAAGATCCATGCTGTCGAGCACCTGTTCTTTCATTTCAAATTTGGTCAGGGTGCCGGTGGCTTCGAGAAGGCGGTCCGCCAGGGTGGATTTGCCATGATCGATATGAGCGATGATACAAAAATTTCGAATATTATCTTTTGCCATAAACTCTTTTCGAAGTAAAGTGCCTGTAAAAACAGTCGAAATTGACATTTAAAATAATGAAAATATGACAATAAATCAATAAAAAAGCAAGACCTGCTCACTAGCGGTTGAAACTTTTAAACCTGATTTGTTCCTGACACAGCCTCATGGCAGCAAACAAACGCGTTGTTCTTTCTTATGGACAAGATATTTGCGAGCAATTTTCGCAAAAACAAAAAAGATTTTCCGGCTCATAAAATGAACCGCCGAGGCCGCCGAGTGGTTCCTGGGGTGATTATGGAACAAGTATTGAATTTCAGTTCAGTCTTGTAAGTTCCGATCAATCCAGTCCTTGTTTTATTCTTTGCGGGTCACTACGTATGCCTCTGATTATTTCAGGTTATATATTGACATAGGCGCGCGGAATTGATATATTTGAACATCTTGAAGATAGGAACACCCATACGATGACTGCAGGTTAGTATGGCAACTTCCGGGGTGCCACAAAACCCCTTTAATTTTCCAGTTACTGTTCTATTTGCATATGGAGCTATTCCCAATGAAAATTGCCATGGTCTGCTATCCCACGCACGGCGGCAGCGGGGTCGTCGCCACCGAACTCGGCATGTGCCTGGCCGGGCGGGGACATGATGTTCACTTTATCAGCTACAGCGCGCCGTTTCGGCTGCGGGGATTCCACGAACATGTCTTTTATCATGAAGTCGATGTATCAGCCTATCCGCTCTTCAAATATCCGCCCTACGATCTCAGTCTGGCGGCCAAGATCATGGAAGTGGCAGATGATTACACGCTGGATATCGTCCACGCGCATTATGCCATTCCGCACGCCATCAGCGCTTACCTGGCCAGGCAGATGCTGCGCGGCCGCGGGCCGAAAATCATCACCACCCTGCATGGCACCGACATCACGCTGGTTGGCAAGGACGCCTCGTTCAAAGCAGCGGTAAAATTCAGCATCGAGGAATCGGATGGCGTCACCGCGGTTTCCAGGTATCTGGCGGAGCGCACGCTCAGAGAATTTGCCGTTGAACGCGATATTCGCGTGGTCCATAATTTCGTCGATGTGGAGCGGTTCTCACCCAGGGCGCCGCATTGTATTCGCGAGCATTTTGCGCCGAAAGGAGAACGCATCCTCATGCATGCCTCCAATTTTCGCGGTGTCAAACGGCTCTCCGACACGGTGGAGATACTCGCGCGGGTGCGGCAAAAAGTGCCGGCACGACTGCTGCTGGTGGGGGAAGGTCCGGACCGCCAGGCCTCCCACGAAATCGCTGTAAAACTGGGCGTGCATGATGATGTGGTCTATCTGGGCACCCAGGACAGCATCGAGAATCTGCTCGGTTGCGCGGATGTATTTCTGCTGCCGAGCAGCGAAGAGAGTTTCGGGCTGGCGGCGCTGGAAGCCATGAGCTGCGGCACGCCCGTCATCGCCACCAATATAGGCGGGTTGCCTGAAGTGGTGACGCATGGCCAGGATGGTTTTCTCTATCCGGTGGGCGATGTGGAGAGCATGGCGGCCGCGGCGATCGACCTGCTCAATGACCAGGAAAAGCTGGCTGCCATGCGTCAGGCGGCGCGGCGCAAGGCGGAAGACCATTTCCGACAAGAGCAGATCGTGCCGCAGTATGAAGAATATTACCAGGAAGTGATGGATAGACAATAGCAAAGATACAAGCAATGAATGCCGGATTCGGTGTTAGCACGACTCTCAAGCCCGAAAATATTCACCGCTGCGGTGAAGAGAAGAGGCTTTTAGCGATCCATGACGCAGAATCCGGGGAATACCGGCAATGGAGATATTTTATTAACCTTCTTTCGCGCCTTTCGTAGTAGATAGATTGAAGCGAGGTTATCCAAATCAAAAGTTCTATCGCCCGCTGATGAAGCCTCAGATTTCTGAGGGTCGTTCAAATAATTTTAGGGGTTTGAAGCTGTTTGTGAATAGACAGGTTTGTAGTACATTTATAATAAGTTATTAAAAAATATGATTATACTTGTGTCTTTTATGCCTCGGTGTGGAACTGTTTTTTGCTGACCAGTGAACTTTTTTTTGGCACGTGTCTTGTAGGATATTTTCTGTGATTCGACGTCGATTGTTATGGGCCATGCTGGCGCCACTGCTGCTGGTCCTGCTGGCTGCGGGTTTCTATCTGCAGTATCGCCTCGGCGAGGCGCTGGAGCGGGAATTGAGCGGCAAATTGCAGGCGCTGTCCGCCGCGGTTGCGCAGGATGTGGATGCGGAATTGGTCGCGCTCTTCAATCCCGGAGACGAGGAAACGCGCGTGTTCAGAAACATGCGCAGCCGTTTGCTGGAATTGGCGCAAGTCACGGACCTGCAGCGCATCATGGTGTTTGCGCCGGACGGCGGCGTCTGGCTGGACAGCGCCGGCGAGGCCCCCATCGCTTCGGTCTATGTGCGCCTTGGCTCTGACCGCCGTGAAATCTACCAGGCCCTCGATGGCCGGGCCGCCAGTTCCACCCTGTTTCGCGGCTCCGATGGCAGATTGTGGAAGTCCGCCTATGCGCCGCTGCGCCACGGGGACCGGATCAGCGGTGTGGTCATGGTCGAAGGCAGCGCCCAGTCTTTGCAGCTGGTGCGGCAGATGCAGCGGACGCTGCTGCAGATCGGATTGTTTGCGGCTGCTGCTGCGGCTGTGTTAGCCTGGCTGCTCGCGGCTCATATGACCCGTCCCCTGGCGCAACTGCGCACAGCAGCCGTGAAAATTGGAGCGGGAAACCTGCAGGATCCCATCCCCGCGAAGGGGCGCGACGAAGTGGCGTTTCTCGGCCGCACCATGGAGGAGATGCGGCAGGCGGTGCTGACCCGCATCGAACAGCAGAAGGCCATGCTGGCCGGGGTGGCTCATGAGATTCGCAACCCCCTGGCGGGCATCGAACTTTTTGCAGGACTGGTTCAAGATGAAGCGGAATCAGCGGCCATGAAGCAGAAAGCCGAGCGGATTCTCAAGGAAACCCGGAATCTCAAGGCGCTGGTGCAGCACTTTCTCGAATATGCCCGGCCCATCGAGCCAAAGCCGCAAAGATGCGCTGTCGCCGCCGCCTGGCAGGCCTGCTGCGAACTACTCCAGGCCGAAATCGGCCAGCGTCCGTTCTCTTTTCAGCTGCAGGGCCAAGGCGATGTCCGGGTTGATCCGCTGCAGTTACAGCAGATGCTGTTCAATCTGCTGCTCAATGGGGTGCAGAGCATGGACAAGGGCGGTGCCATCAGCGGACGCGTCGGCACAGAAGGGGATTTTGTGAGTCTGGAGATCGCGGACCAGGGGCATGGCATTCCGGAGAACGACCAGCCTCATATCTTTGAGCCATTTTTCAGCCGCAAGGAAAACGGCATGGGACTGGGGTTGGCCATGGTGCGAAATCTTGCCGTTGCCAATCGCGGTGAGATTGTTTTGCTTTCAAGCTCTTGCGAGGGCAGCACCTTTCGGCTCTGTTTGCCATTGGCGCATGAATAAATCATGCGTACAGCCTGCCAGAAGGCTGAAGAAAGTAAATAGTAAACTCAGATTGCCATCGCCTCATGAAGAATCATGAGTGATCAATAAATGCTGCACACCTAAAGGTTGTGACTCTTAAATGTCGCGGTAAACTTGAGCTGATTGCGATTTAGTTTTGAGAAATTATGCCAGCGAGGTCTTGATGGCTTGTACCCAAAGCGAGAAGTGACTTGATGAGCAAATCAATTGATACAGAGGGATCGCCAGCCTCCATTTTTGCAACACGAGATTGGTTGGATCGGAGAAGTTTTGCCAAATCAATCTGCGTTAATTGTTTTTCGAGCCGAATCTTTTTCAAGTTTTCACCGAGCTTTAACTTCAACTCTATATATGCGATTTCACTTTCACTCAGGCCGAGGAACTCTTGTGTCGAACCAATACGCCACCCTTTGGCCTCTAATTTACGTTTTTTTTCTGAATTCATGTTATTCGCACCTGTTTTTATGTCATTCAAAGTGAATCATAATATTTTAGACGTTGTTGGCATATATTGATTATGCGTTTAGGTGTCTTGGCCGTTTTTTTGTCAAATATTGCCAATATTACTATTGCATCTGTATCAAGCTTGTAAATGATTCTCCAGGTCAAATTGGAATCATTAATGCGTAACTCATAACAGTGAGGACCAATAGAAGGCATTGGTCGTGCATGTGGCATGGTCAGGATTTCTCCACGCTGCAATTTTCTTAGTAGAAATCCAGCCTCTAATCGCGCTGCTTGAGAAAAAGGAGGTGTTTTTACCTCACCATGCAGCCAGACCAACAGTTTGTCGTCTATGCTCATATTTTTAATATATGTCAAATATGACATATTTGCAAATAGATAATTTAAAAAAACACAAATTCATTGATATTGCTAATTCTTTGGTGCAATCAGGTCATAACCAGGCACTCGAGCGACACATCCCCCGCGGGGGCTGTTGTTCAGCCCCGCGATTGTCCGGCAGTTGATTCCGGTTTATCCGGGTTGGGATATTGAATTTTGATGAACATTTTATCCACAATATTTGCTGCCGCCTTTATTTTTTTAGGTGCAGCATGCGAAAAAGTGAGGAAAATATCGTGATCGTCCTCATCGTCGAGGATAATGAAACCCTGCGCGAGGGCATGGCGCAGGTGCTGGCCAAGATGGGATTGCAGGTGATTCAGGCCGCCGATGGGCCGACCGCACTGCAGCACCTGCGGCAGAATGGCGTCGGCCTGGTTATTGCAGATTATCGCATGGCCGGAATGGACGGCATCGAAGTACTGAAGCAGGTCAAAAAAGAGTCGCCTGCGACGGAGGTGCTGATCATCACCGCCTATGGCAGCATCGATTTGGCGGTGCAGGCCATGCAGTTCGGCGCGGCGGATTTTCTCGCCAAACCGTTTTCTCACGAAGAATTCAAATTGCGCGTCGCCAAAGTCCTGGAGAAAATCGAGCAGGAAGAGAAACTCTCCCGCCTCGATGCGGAAAACGATTATCTGCGCCAGGAACTGGACCAGGCTTTGAACTTTGGGCACATCATCGGCGAATCGCCGCGCATGCAAGAGTTGTATCGCACCATCAACAAAGTGGCCAGAACCGATTCGACGGTGATCATTTACGGCGAGAGCGGCACGGGCAAGGAGCTGGTCGCCCGGGCGGTGCACCGGACCAGCGAGCGGGCGAACCATCCCTTCATCCGCGTCAACTGCGGCGCGCTGGCGGAAGGTGTGCTCGAGTCCGAATTGTTCGGACACGAAAAGGGCGCCTTCACCGGCGCCTTGCGCCGAAAGCGCGGCCGTTTTGAACTGGCTCATACCGGGACGATTTTTCTCGATGAGATTGGCGATATCGCCATGGGCATCCAGGTCAAACTGCTGCGGGTGCTGCAGGAACGCGAGTTTGAACGCGTCGGCGGCGAGCAGACCATCACAGTCGATGTCCGGGTCATCGCAGCGACGCATCGCGATCTGCGCAGCCTGGTGGAGCAGGGCAAATTCAGAGAAGACCTCTATTACCGGCTGCATATCATTCCGGTTTATCTGCCACCGCTGCGGGAACGCAGCGAGGATATCCCGCTACTGGCGGAGCATTTCCTGCAGCGCGTCCGCCAGAGCATCGCGCGGCCGGAGCTCGTGCTTTCGCAGGCAGCGGTGCAGAGCTTGTGCCGCTATGCCTGGCCGGGCAATGTGCGGGAGCTGGAGAATGTGCTGGAACGGGCGGCGGTGCTGGCCGAGGGCGATGTCATCGAGCCGCAGGATCTGCCGTTGGGGCCGGGTGATTCGAGTCCAGCCGCTGCAGCCGCGCAATCGCTGGATGAGATGCTGGATCAGGTCGAAAAGAGCGCCATCGAGCGCGCCTTGCGTCAGGCCAAGGGGGTCAAGATGGAGGCTGCGCGGATATTGGGGATCAAAACCAGCGCGCTCTATTACAAGCTGGAGAAATACGGGTTGATGTAGCAGAGAAGGTGCAAGAATAAGCCTGTAAAGGTTCGAAAAACCTGAGCAAGGTAAATGAAGGCTGACAACTTGTAGAAAGATATGTTGCGCACAATTAAAAAACTTTTCGGCGCGTTTTCGTTGCTTCTGTTAACCCTGTCCATAGGCTATGGCCAGGCCGATTTGTCCCGCCTTGAGCAGGGGATCCGTTTGGCTCAGGAGCGGCTGAAAGTGCTGCAGACCGAAAATCAAAATTTGCAGCTGCAAAGCGATTCCCTGGCCATATTCATCAACACCCTGAAAACCGCCCCGACGATGGGTTTTCTGGAGCGGCGAAAACTGGAGCGGCTGTTGCGGGACTCACAGGATTTGGCCAGCGCCCGGGAACACAATCTCCACGAACAGAAGCAGCAAAAAAACCATCTGGAGCAAATTGTTGCGACGCTGCTCAAGAGGTATGATGCGGTCATTGATTCTCTGGTACAGGTCGCTGAAAGATCAGGTGACGTATCGCGCGTGGAAACAGCCAGCCGCATTCAGACTCTGCGGGCACGGCGTTCATCGGTGAACGCCCAAAGCGCAAATCCGGGGCAGTCCCTGCAAAGGCCGGAGCTGGCGTTGCAGCCCAATGATTTACCAGAAGATATCGAAGTCAAGGCTGAATTCCTCCGCGACCGCGCCGATCGTCTGCGGCAGCAGGAGCGCACCCTGGAGCGGCGCATCAAGGACGTACGCGCGGAAAAGACATTGCGCAAAAAAATGAATGATCTTGTCACTGATGTGCGCCTGTTCGATCAGCAGGATGAGGCCATCCGAGCCGGTACCATGACAACACCGACATCGGAGCGGCCGGCTTATGGCGACAAGGCCGGGTCCACTTTTTCGGACCCAGCGCCCGGACATGCGATGACGACCCCGGCGGATTATTTGCTGCGGGTCGATATCCGCGCACTCTCGGAACAGGACACAGATGCCTACATTCGCGAACTCGAGGCGGAACGCAAGCGTCTGTCAAGCCGTGCGGACAGCCTCATCGACAATGCGCGCCAATTTGATCTGGAAGCGCAAAAACAGCGCCAAAGTTTTGAAGAGAAACGGTAGATGAAATACGCTGCTGCAATCTTTCTTTTCCTTTTAGGGGCCTCTTTGCTTCATGGACAGGATGTCCCCAACTCCAACCAGGGCTGGTATTTTAATAACCGGGTGCAGTTGGGTTGGGAACAGGACAGCAATGTGCTCGAGGATTTGGACGATCCGCGGCAAGGCCGATCCATGCGTCTGCTGTTAGACGCGCGCGGCAGCCGCAAGTGGAACCGGCGTGCGTTGCATTTTGCCTACCGCGGTGGCTTGCAGCTTTATGACCGCTTGCCGCGCGAACACAAACTGATTCAGGAGGTGGAAACAACCGCGCTATTCACGGCAAGGCCGACGCTGCAGGTTTCTGCGCAAATGTGGGGCCGGCTCAAGCTCTTTCTCAACCAGGAAACGGACTATGCCTTTGGCAAGGGACAATTGTCGCTCCTGAAAGTGCTCCCCGCTGGATTCAATCTGAAAACGGCTATTCATGTTGAAATGCTCGATTATGCGCAATCGAGCTTTTATAATTTTATCGGCCCGGGCGGTTATGGGCATGTGCAGTATCGTTTCAATCGTAATTTGCTGGCGACCGTTTTTGCCAATGTGCAATGGCTGACCTTCAACCGTCCGGCCTATTCCGATGGTCCATCCTATCAGGTTTTTCAGGAGCCCGCCTCACATCAGAAGGACCAGTTGCTGGGATATGGTCTGCGAATTGAGGCCGTGCTGCCGGGCTTTATCGCGCAGGCCGCCTATCGCTTCGAAAACAATGCTTCGAATTCGTTCGCCTATGATTATAGCCGCCATGTTGCGGAGCTGCTGGTGGGCAAGACCTTTGCCGGTTTTTATCTTCGCGGATTGTTGACGCTGCAGAAAAAGGCCTACCCTGATGATCTGGTGCCCTTTTGGCCGTTGCAGCTGGATACCGAGCGCGAAGAGAATAACTATGTGGTCGTGGATCTATCCAGGGCTTTGACGCCGGCGTTTGACCTGATGGTTCGTGCCGCCTGGTATCGCAACGAATCGATCTGGGCGAATCTTTATTACCAAAAAACCCTCCTCACCCTCAGCGGTGAATATCATTTCTAATGGCAGCCTGCCAGGCTGATTGCGTCGCCATACTTTTAAACCGCTTACAAGTCAGATAGCTTTGTTCAGTTTTGCCATAGGACAAAACTGCAGAGCATTTTTCCTTTGTGCCTTTGTGTTCTTGGTCTGAGGGCTTTTTTATAAAACAAATTACTGATTTAATAAATGCAAATGACACAACCGCTGAGAAAAATATTGATCACATGATTCGTTTTTGGGGGGCTTCCTGGCGGCTTTGCATCTTTGCGCGAGGGGTTTGCAAGAATCAGTACAAGCCGGAGTATTTTAGAAAATCATTTCTTTTCAGATACATTTTACATATATTTAACCGCTTTACGAACTCTGAAGGCAAGCAAGAATTATAACCTCTGCAGGTTTTTCATGACCTCAAGTAATCAATCCCATCGCTGGCAGAATTTCCTGACGCACATGCGTTCGCACAGCTGGCGCGGCTACGTGCTCATCGGTGTTGCCATCTATCTGGTGTTGATCAACCAGCTCATCCGTGTGCGGCCGGACCATGTCTTCATCGCCTTGATGCTGCTGGCGTTGACGCTGGGCAAGGGCCGCATCAAGATCTTTGTCAAGGACTGGGCGCCATGGGTGGTCTTTTGGATCTGCTACGATATGATGCGCGGGGTGGTGGACAACTGGCGCGGCGCCATCAACGTCATCTGGCCCTATGTGACCGAACTGAAAATATTCGGTCCGTTGTTTGGCGGCGTAATCCCCTGTTTCTATTTTCAGGATTTGCAGCTTTCACTTTCCGGTTCCGTCGTAAAAAATCTGCTTGATGCCACAGGCGGGTTGTTTTATACGCTGCATTTTGGCGTGCCTTTAATCGTCGGCTGGGTTTTCTGGCACACCACCGATGACCGCAAATCGTTCTACCGTTTTGTCTGGACCATGACCCTGCTCAATTTTTCCGCGCTGGCGACGTTTTTCCTCTATCCGGCGGCGCCGCCGTGGTATGTTTACAGCTATGGATTTGGCCAGCCGGCCATTGCCGGTTACTGGGGCCTCGGCGCCGGCTCGCTGCTCAACGTGGATCGCATGATCGGCATGAATTTCTTCCAGACCCTGTGGGGCGGATTCAATCCCAACCATTTTGCCGCCATTCCGTCGCTGCACGGCGCTTATCCGCTGGCTTTTGCGTGGTTCATGTACAAAAAATTCAAAAAGCATCTTTTCTGGATGCTGCTCTATCCGGCCGGGGTGTGGTTTTCGGCGGTGTATTTGAATCAGCATTACATCATCGATTTGATCATCGGTGCGATCTATCTGGCCGTGGCTTATCTCATCACCGACCGTTTGCTGATCCCGTACGTTTTTTCGCGGTTCATCGACTGGGGGCCGTTGCATAAAAAGAGAGAAGTCGCGGTTTCTGAGGGGGTTTTGCCGGAAAAAGCGGAATAATTTTCGCTTGACTTTTAGGCAAAAATTGGATACTTTATATGCACATCAGGCGGCGCTTTAGCTCAGCCGGTAGAGCAACGGACTGAAAATCCGTGTGTCCCCAGTTCGATTCTGGGAGGCGCCACTGTAAGGCCCTTGTTAACAATAGGTTAGCAAGGGCCTTATTCTTTTTGTTCAACCTCGCTTTGTCCCCCATTTTGACTGTTTTTAACTGTTTTTGTGTCCTTTTTCCTGCAGTTTGGACAATTTTTGGTCAATTGGCCTAAGATCCAGTTACAGCAGAATTTGGCTGCTCCTCAGGAACGTGGCATAAAATATTTCCGTTTTCTCACCTTGCCTGGCGTTAACTGGAGATGCCTGGCGTTGACGAAGCCCTATATTTACAATAATTTGCTTGCTTTTTCGGAAAATCATTCGTAAATTAAGCCCCTTGCAAACGCGTGTTCGCAGCCCTACCAGAAAACCTGCAAACCGACAACCTCTACCAGCGTCCCTGCTGGTGCTTCCCGAAAACTTGAAAACTGTAAACGCGGTAAACGTGGAGAGATAAAAATCCCTCTTGACACCGCTTAAAAAATAGCCTATAATTGAATTGTGGGCAAGTCATGTTCATGTCTGCAGAAATCAATGGGCGTCTAGCTTCGCCCATTTTTTCGGCTGACTTTGTCAAAAAATGCTACGGAGGTGTATATGAAATGACAAAATTCAACATCAAACTGGCCAAATATCTGGAAGACGATATGGTAGCCAAAATAGCAAAAGAATCCAGGAAACCGGTCTCACTGCGCTCGATCGCACGAAAGTTCCATCTCAGCGTTTACGCAGTCAAAAGACTAATCGATTATTCAAAATCTATAGAAAGGACTAATATGGTCAATCATTAAATCAATTAAATAGTATGAAAAATTACATAGAAGACTTTAAAAGAATCCCAATTCAAGAGGTTTCGAGCCGGCTTGGATTAAAACTCACCAAAACTGGCAACAGCCTTCTTGGCGACTGTCCTACTGGGCATCCCTCCTCAAATCATCGTTGTTTCAGCATCAATACTGATCATAATTATTTCCACTGCTTCAACTGCGGTGAAGCCGGCGATGTCATTAGCCTCGTCGAAATTGTCAACGAGACTGATTTCAAGGGTGCCGTATCATGGCTCGGAAAAGAGTTCAATGTCCATGTTCCGGAATCCATCGAGGACAAAAACCGTCATGATGAAGCCTACTACAGCCGTGCCGCAATCTATGAAGAGATCTATAAATTCGGAAAGTACCTTCTTTTCGAATCCGATGGCGGAGAAGCACGTCAGTATCTCCTGCAGCACCGCGGGTACACTTCTGAGGAACAACTGCGACAGACCCAATGGATATTTTTCCCACCTGATTTCCGTCTGAAGCTTAATCTTCGCGAGAAATTTCCAGAGTTTTCGGACAAGGTCGGAAGGCTCAGATTCGGGAGTTTTGTCGAAGAACCCTATTGGGCCGCCTTTCCATATCGCGATCGTGACGGACTGATAACCGGCTTTATTCTGAGAGCATTGGACCCGAAAGGTTATACTCTGACGAACAAGTCCAATGGTCAAATAGCTTCGGGAGTTCGATATCATAGCACATATCAGACATCGAAACATGACCTCTTCAATCTGAACAAATGCAAGGGGCAAGATACTCTCCTGATAGTAGAGGGATACCCAGATGCTATGCTTTTCCCAACTCTCGGCCTGGAAAATGTCACAGCAGTTGGTCAGGGAAAACTGTCAAAATCTCACTTTGAAGGCCTGAATGAGTATGGTGTACGAAATGTAATCATCTCGTTTGACAACGATCCACCGAAAGAAGATGGATACCGTACCGGTACCGAGAATACTATAGATGCTGTCAAACTTCTCTTAACAGAGTCTAGAATCAATCCATTCGTGATAGACCCATTGCTGCTGGATGAGCATAAAGATCCGGACGAGTATGTTCGGGCAAACGGTGTCGATGCATACAGAACGCTTATTGATCGTTCAGAATCCGGAGCCAAATGGCTGGCGCGAATGATTGTTTCAAAATACAATGTTCTAATGGCGATGGAACGTCAGCAAGCCATTGATGAGATCAGCACCATTTCAACTCAGATTAAAAGCCGAATCGCTGTCGATGATCTGATCAGCGAAGCTGCTAGATCATTGGGCATCGATGTCGATGCGTTGAAAGAAGAAATTGGCAGCTATCATGAACGCATCGCAAGGGCGGCACTTGCAGAGAAATACAAGAAGCTCATCGGCAGAGCTGATGAATTGCGCAGATCAGGGAATCTTGAAAGTTTGACTAAAATGCTTGATGAGGAAACCATTGAGCTTAAAAACGAATTTTATAAAACCAAGATTCAACCGGTCGAGTCGTTGTCGGCACGGTTAAGACAGAAACACGAGTTCGAAAGCAATCGCACCGCGGAGTTTCTCGGTTATCGCCTTAATAAATTCCCTACAATATCCAGAAATATTGATGGCTTACAGCCAGGACTATATATTATCGGCGCAGAGACCAATATTGGCAAGACAGCGATGCTGACTAATATGGCATTGGATGTGATCGAATCAAACCCGGATGTCAATGTGCTCTATTTTTCATTGGATGATAACTGGAATGTGATAGCAAACCGGTTCGTTGGCATATTAACGGGGTTGCCGCTGAATCAGCTGCAAAGAAAGCAAACACTTGAAACAGATGCATTGAAAATCAAAGTTGCCTATGATAAACTATGCCAACTGGCCGACAGCGGTATATTACATATTCGTGATTTAAGCGAAGTATCTGACTATGCTCAAGCTGAGGCTGTGATAAGGGAGCTATGTGATGGTGGGAATTTAGCCGTATTTCTCGATGGATTATATAATTTGGAAGTTGAGTCCAATGGCGGCATTCGAGAAGAAAATTTGGAAAGAGCCAAGGCCCTAAAATCAATTGCGGATGTTTATCATATCCCGATTATCTGTACCGCCGAACTTAGAAAAAAAACAAAGGAGGATGGGCTAAATAAAAAACCTACGGTCAACGATATCATGGAAACCGGCAAGTTCGGGTATAATGGTACTGTGGTGTGGTTACTTTCAACGAATTATAAAAAAAGCAAGGAGAACGATGAAATAGAGCTCATTCTTGATTATGGAAAAAATAAAGCGGGCGGTTATAAGGGATATCAGCCGTTAACATTTATTAAAAATAAAGGCATCGTTAAAGAAGGTGATCCGATAGTAAATCAATTTATTGAAAATTTAAAAACAGGAGCAGATATTGATATATTCGAATGAACTTTCCAATTGTAAAGATAGACCGGACAACGGCACAGGGTAAGCATTCGGTCAAGTACACTCCACCAGGAAGGAGTGGGAGCGGCTTAATTTTGGGAACGGGTCTTCCAGTTTTGTGGCAGCAGATCAGCTAGCTTGTGGAAGGGATAGTCCAGGATGGTCTGGAAGACATACTCAAGA
>CAUJEL010000007.1 GCA_963169875.1 Candidatus Zhuqueibacterota bacterium | reverse complement strand
TGCCGAATACTTTCTGCATATTCTTTCTTTGAACTTGGGCTCATAATCAATGTCTCCAATCTTTGACATGGTTACATTAATTATGAGGCAACGAATATCGTGCCAAATGAGCATGGTTACTTTTTTTGTGAGTCAATGCGGCCCCGATCCCCCTATTTTATAACTCTTGATTCTTTTCACATTATATTGTAAATTCATTGTTAAAATATAATCACTTGCGAACCCGAGAAGGTATTATGTACGAAGATATTAAAACCACTCTGGCGGATCATAAAGAGCGTATAGCCGCCTTGCGGAGGTCTCTTTGACATCGATGGCAAAGAGAAAGAAAAAGCTGAGCTGGAATTAAAAGTAGGGCAAGCCGGCTTCTGGGACAATAACGAGACCGCTCAGCAAGTCATGCGCGATGTCGCCGAACGCCGCAACTGGATCGATGCCTGGTGCAAGCTGGATAAAAAAGCGACTGATATCGCCGAGCTGATCGAATTGGCGGAGAGCGAAGCGGACGAAACCCTGGCCGGCGAATTGAGCAAAGAAAGTGATTTGCTGGAAAAATGGGTCGCGGATATGGAATTCCGCAAAATGCTCGGCGGTCCCGGTGACGACAAGAGCGCCATCCTCACCATCCATCCCGGCGCCGGCGGCACCGAATCCCAGGATTGGGCGCAGATGCTGATGCGCATGTACCTGCGCTGGATCGAACGCGAAGGCTTTGAATCGGATATTCTGGATATCCAGGACGGCGAAGAGGCCGGCATCAAAAGCGTCACCATCGAAGTCAAGGGCGCCTATGCCTATGGCTACCTCAAGGCTGAGGCGGGCGTGCACCGGCTGGTGCGCATATCACCCTTTGATGCCAACAAGCGCCGCCACACCTCCTTTGCCTCGGTTTTTGTTTATCCCGAGGTCGACAGCGCCATCGAAGTGGACATTGACGAAAAAGATCTGCGCATCGACACCTATCGTTCCAGCGGCGCGGGCGGGCAACATGTCAACAAAACCAGCTCGGCGATTCGTATCACTCATATTCCGAGCGGGATCGTGGTGGCGTGTCAAAACGAACGTTCGCAGCATCGCAACAAAGACTCGGCCATGAAGATACTCATGTCGCGTCTCTATCAACTGAAACTGGAAGAGCAGCAAGCCAAAATGGCGAAACTGGAAAGCACCAAGCGCGATATCGCCTGGGGCAGCCAGATTCGTTCGTATGTGTTTCATCCCTACAACCTGGTCAAAGACCACCGCACGGATCACGAAACCAGCAACATCCAGGTGGTCATGGACGGCGATCTCGACGGATTCATCCGCGCCTATCTGCTGCAGCACGGGTCGCTGGGATAATATTTTTTTTGCAAGAGCGCGAATGGTGGGATCTGGCAAGATCGGGCTCTGGAGAGCCCTCCTACGATGGGGCCCTGCACGCATCGTCTGCAAAGGTGTGCCCCACCAAGAGCAGTTGGAGCCCACACACAACAAGGAACAGGATTGCGTTCAACCATTGCTGAAATAGATTTAGGCGCCATCGCCTTCAACCTGGAGGGCATCCGCCAGCGCGTGGCCCCTGCGGCCACCATGGCCGTGGTCAAAGCCGATGCCTATGGCCACGGCGCCCTCTCCGTCAGCCGCCTGGCCTTGCAGCATGGCAGTGAATATCTGGCCGTCGCCCTGCCCGAAGAAGCGGTGCAGCTGCGCCAGGGCGGCATCGAGGCGCCGATTCTCGTCCTGGGCGGCGCCCATCGCGATGATGCGGCCCTGTATCCACAATACGATCTCGAAGCCACGGTCTACGAACCGGCCGCCCTCGCCGCGCTGAAACGGGCCGCACAAAAACACAACCAGCCCATCAAAGTGCACGTCAAAGTGGATACCGGCATGGGCAGAGTGGGCGTGGATTGGCGCCAGGCCGTCGAGTATGTGGCCGAACTGGTTCAGGACGATTCTGTGCAACTGCGTGGCCTTTATATGCACTTTGCCACCTCCGATGCCATCGACAAAAGTTATGCGCAGCTGCAGCTGGCGCGATTCAATCAGGTCATCGATGAATTGAAAGCCAAAAAGATCCACATCCCTTTGCTGCATGCGGCCAACAGCGCCGCCATCATCGATATGCCGGAGAGCTATTTCGATATGGTGCGTCCCGGCGTCATGTTGTACGGCTATTATCCGTCCAAGGAGACCAGCGAGAGCATCCCGCTGCAGCCAGCCATGACCTTCAAGACGCGCGTGCTTTATGCCAAGACCATTGAGCGCGGCCAGAGCGTCAGTTATGGACGGCAATTCATCGCTGCAGCGCCGACTCAGATCGTGACGTTGCCCGTGGGCTATGCCGACGGCTACAACCGTCTCCTCTCCAATCGCGGCCAGGTTCTGATCAATGGCGAGAAACACCCGGTGGTCGGACGCGTCTGCATGGACATGATCATGGCGGATGTTGGCGCGGAGGGCAAGGCCAAGGTGGGGGATGAAGTCGTCCTCTTCGGCCGCCAGGGCAATGAAGAGATAGCCGTTCAATCCATTTGCGACACGCTGGGCACCATCCCCTATGAGGTGACCTGTTGGGTTTCCAAGCGCGTGCCGCGCGTCTATAAAAACGAAAATCGATAACTTACATATCCGAGTGAGGCCCCATGCAAGAAGAACATATTGAAGATCTTAATGACATCATGAAGGTGCGGCGGCAGAAGCTGGCCAAACTGCAGGAAATGCAGGTCAACGCTTTCGCCTACGCCTTTGAACGCGACCACACCGCGCAGCAGGTCATCGATGATTTCGAGGCGCTGCAGGAAAAACCCGTGGCCATCGCCGGCCGCATTATGTCCCTGCGCAGCATGGGCAAAGCCGCCTTCGGCCACATCATGGATGCCTCCAGCCGCATTCAGATCTATGTGCGCCAGGATCAGGTCGGCGATGCCGCCTTCGAGGTCTTTAATCTCGTCGACATCGGCGACATTGTCGGCATCAAGGGCACCGTGCACAAAACCCGCGCGGGCGAGATCACGATCTTTGCACAGCAATTTGTCCTGCTGACCAAGAACCTGCGCCCCCTGCCGGTGGTCAAGGAGCGCATCGAAGACGGTCAAAAAGTGACTTACGATGCCTTCGCCGATACCGAACTGCGCTACCGCCAGCGCTACGTCGATCTCATCGTCAACAAGAACGTCCGCGACACCTTTGTGATGCGTTCCAAAGTGGTCACCGCCATGCGGCGCTACCTCGACGGCAAAGGTTATCTCGAAGTCGAGACCCCGGTGCTGCAGCCCATCTACGGCGGCGCGGCGGCGAGGCCTTTCACCACCCATCACAATGCCCTCGATATGACGCTCTATCTGCGCATCGCCGATGAGCTTTATCTCAAACGCCTCATCGTCGGTGGTTTCGAGGGCGTCTATGAAATCAGCAAGGATTTTCGCAATGAGGGCATCGACCGCTCCCACAATCCCGAATTCACCATGATGGAACTCTATGTGGCCTATGAAGATTATTCCTTCATGATGAACCTGGTCGAAGAGATGATCAACACCATCTGCCAGGATGTGCTCGGTTCCAGCAAGGTGATGTATCAGGGAGGGGAACTTGATTTCACGCCGCCATGGCCGCGACTGCGGCTGTTCGATGCCATCCAGAAATACGCGGGCGTCGATCTCTATGGCAAGTCGCGCGATGAACTGCGCAGCGCCGCCAAATCCCTGCATATCGAGATCGAATCGTTCTGGGACAGCGGCAAAATTCTCGACGAAATCGTCAAGGAAAAGGTCGAGCCCCATCTCATTCAGCCGACGTTTCTGTGCGATTACCCGGTCGAGTTGTCGCCTCTTGCCAAACGCCATCGTGACGATCCCAAACTGGTGGAACGCTTTGAGTCGTTTGTAGCCGGCCGTGAGATCAGCAATGCCTTTTCGGAGCTGAATGATCCCATCGACCAGCGCGGCCGCTTCGAGCAGCAGATGGCCATGAAAGAAGCGGGCGATGACGAAGCACAGATGCTGGACGAGGATTTCCTCAAAGCGCTGGAATATGGCATGCCGCCGACCGCGGGATTGGGCATGGGCATCGACCGCCTGGTCATGCTGCTGACCGATTCGCCGTCCATTCGCGACGTCATCCTCTTCCCGACCATGCGGCCGGAAATGCTGTGATGCAGAAGCTGCTCTTAATCGGCCTGGGAGGTTTCCTGGGTGCAGTCTCGCGCTACTGGGTTGGCGGATGGGTGCAGAGCCTGATGCAAAAACCCACCTTTCCGGTTGGCACCCTGATCGTGAACGTATCAGGCTGCTTCCTGATTGGCTTTATCGCGCAGTGGCTGGAATACAAGAGCGGCATGACCAGTGAGTGGCGTTTCTTTCTGTTGATTGGGCTTCTGGGTGCGTTTACGACGTATTCAACCTTTACGCACGAGACTTTTAATCTCCTGCGCGTGCGGGAACTGGCTCTGACTGTGGCCAATATCGGGCTGCATCTTTTCCTGGGCCTGATAGCGTACTGGTTAGGACTATCCCTGGCGCATGCGATGAGGAGATAAACAATGACAATACCAGAACATGGGCATCTGCTGCGTATTTTTAACGGTGAAAGCGACCGTTATGAGGGCAAACTGCTCTACGAATGGCTGGTCTTGAAAGCGCGTGAAACCGGCCTGGCCGGCGCCACGGTATTGCGCGGCATCATGGGATATGGCCCCAGCAGCCGCATCCATACCAGCAAAATATTACGGCTTTCGGAAGATCTCCCCATTGTCATTGAACTGGTCGATACCCATGAAAAGCTGCAGTCCTTTATGAACGTGCTGGACGGTATTTTGACCGAGGGCATGGTGACCCTTGAAGATGCACGCGTTCTCATTTATCGCGGCAGGAAAGAATAACCTGGACATTACTCTATGAGCTACGAATTGTTCATCGCCTTGCGCTATCTGAAATCCAAGCGCAAGACAGGATTCATCTCCCTGATCACTTACATCTCCATCGCCGGGGTCGTCATCGGCGTCGCCGCACTGATCATCGTGCTTTCGGTCATGAACGGATTTGAAAGAGAGGTGCGCTCGCGCTTCATCGGCGTCGACGCCCACCTCCATGTGCGCACGTTTCACGATCGCGGCGTGGACAATTACCAGGCTCTGGAAAAACAGATCGGTGACATTCCCGGCATTCAGGCCATGTCGCCCTATATTTTCAACAAGGGACTGGTCAAATCACGCGAAGCGACCACCGGCATCCTGGTGCGCGGCATCAACCCGGAAACCGCGGTTAAAGTGACGGACATTGGCAAAAACATAAAATTCGGCGCGCTCGATCTGGGCATGACGCAAACGGAAGGGGAACCCAGCTTGCCGGGCATCGCCCTCGGCTTCAATCTCGCCGACAAGCTGGCCGTCACCCTGGGCGACAAGGTGACCATCGCCAGTTTCGCCAACGTCACCCAGTTCGGCCAGATGCCGCAGATGATGCAATTTCGCGTCACCGGCTATTTTGAAACCGGCCTCTTTGAAATCGATGATAATTTCGCCTACATCTCCATCGAATCGGCGCAGAAACTTTTTCGCATGGGAGAACGCGTTTCCGGCCTGGAGTTGCGCCTGGATCATTACGAAAACGCCGAACCGGTGGCCAAACAGATCAGCGACCGTCTGGGATATCCCTATCGCGCCGTCACCTGGCAGGACATGAACCCGAACCTCTTCGCGTGGATGAAAATCGAAAAATGGGCGGCCTTTGTCATCCTCAGCTTGATCATCATGGTGGCCGCTTTCAACATCATCAGCACCCTGATCATGGTGACCATGGAAAAGACCAAGGAGATCGGCATCCTGAAATCCATGGGTGCCACCAATGGTAGCATCCGCCGTATTTTTACCCTTGAAGGATTGTTCGTCGGCCTGGTTGGTACTCTTCTTGGCAATCTCATTGGATTCGGATTGTGTTGGGCGCAGCAGACCTACAAGATTTTTGCGCTGCCCTCCGACGTCTACATCATCAGCTGGCTGCCGGTATTGATGAAATGGACGGATTTCGCCATGATCAGCGCCGCAGCCGTGCTCATCACCTTTGTGGCGTCCGTGTATCCGGCCGCCCACGCCGCCAAACTTGATCCCGTGGAGGCCCTGCGCTATGAATAAACCACTGTTGCAAACCATCGGCCTTCACAAAAGTTACCCCATGGGCAAAAATTCCCGGCTGGAGGTGCTGAAAGGCATCGACCTGGAAATTCAGGAGGGCGAAATCATCGCCATCATCGGCCCTTCCGGCGTTGGCAAGAGCACCCTGCTGCATCTCATCGGCGTGCTGGATCGTCCCACCGAGGGCCAGGTCCTCATCGAAGGCGAAGATGTTTTTCGATACGATGATGCCAGGTTAGCCTCCTTCCGCAACCACACCATCGGTTTTGTGTTCCAATTTCATCATTTGCTGCCGGAATTTTCCGCGCTGGAAAATGTGATGATGCCGGGCTTGGTGGCGCGGCAAGATCACGCCACATTGCAAAAACACGCCATGGAACTGCTGCATCAGGTGGGTTTAAGTGGACGTGCGCAGCACCGGCCGCGCGAACTCTCCGGCGGCGAGCAGCAACGGGTCGCCGTCGCCCGCGCCCTCATCAACCGGCCGCGACTGCTGCTGGCCGACGAGCCTTCCGGCAATCTCGACACCGAATCGGCCCAGGCGCTGCATGAGATGCTGTGGACGCTGAGCCGGCAGCAACAGCAAACGTTTGTCGTAGTCACCCATAATCTCGATCTGGCCGCGCGTTCGGACCGCGTCATCGAACTGTACAACGGGCGCGTCAAGAGCGATGTGCACAACAGCAACCATAAAATTAATTGACAAATATAGCAAAGTTCATTATTTTTAAGTGAATTATGGCATGGTATTTGTGATTATTTGGCGCAGGAAACAGCAACCGCAGGTATCGTTTTTCTTAAGTATTATTTAATTTGATGTTACTGAAAGACCTAACCGGAAAGGCATAAATCAAACTGTCATCAGAATCGGACACTTGTCTCAATCCAGGCCTTTTTTTCGGAAACATTGCCGCGCTTGTGCGTGTTTAACTAGCGAAGGAACTCGAACGCTCACTTATTGCTACTATAACGGTTGGGGTTACAAAAATGAAAAATAATTTTTCAAGTCGTGTGCAAATGGTGATCCAATTCGCGCGAGATGAAGCTTTACGACTTGGACATGATTATATCGGCACCGAGCATCTGCTCCTGGGCTTGATCCGCGAAGGGGAAGGTGTGGCCGTGGAAATCCTCACTGCGCTCGGGTGCGATCTCGAGGAGATCCGCAATGCGGTGGAAGATGCCGGGCGCGTCGCCGGCGATACCATGACCGTCGGCAATATCCCCTTCACCAAGCGCGCTGAAAAAATCCTTAAAAGCGCCTACATGGAAGCGGACCACAACAAATCCGACATCATCGGCACCGAACATTTGCTGCTCGCCCTGGTCAAGGAAAAAGATGGTTTGGCCGCACAAATACTCAAGAGTTTTAGCGTCACCTATGAAGCGGTCACCGAAGAGCTGGAACGCATTCTCCAGGGCTCCTCAGCCAGCAACGCCGCGCCGGAAGCGCCTCAGCAAAAGTCGCAAACCCCGGCTCTGGATCATTTTGGCCGCGATTTAACCGAACTGGGGCGCCACGGTGAACTCGATCCCATCATCGGACGCGAAAAAGAGATTCAGCGCGTCGCGCAAATTCTCAGCCGCCGTAAAAAGAACAATCCGGTGCTCATCGGCGAACCGGGCGTTGGCAAAACCGCCATCGCCGAAGGCTTGGCGTTGCGCATCATCGAGAAAAAAGTCCCGCGTATTCTGCACAACAAGCGTGTGATCACCCTGGATCTGGGCGCCATTGTGGCCGGCACCAAATACCGCGGCCAGTTCGAAGAACGCATGAAAGCGATCATGAATGAACTGGTCAAGACGCGCGATGTCATCCTCTTCATTGATGAACTGCACACCATCGTCGGCGCCGGCGGCGCGTCCGGCTCGCTGGACGCCTCGAACATGTTTAAACCCGCATTGTCGCGTGGTGAGCTGCAGTGCATCGGCGCCACCACCCTGGATGAATACCGCCAGTACATTGAAAAAGACGGCGCCCTGGAACGACGCTTCCAGAAGGTGATGGTCGATCCCCCCAGCCTCGATGAAACCTACGAGATTGTCAAAGGCCTGCAGAGCCGTTATGAGGCCCACCACCGCGTGCGCTACACCGACGCAGCCATCCGCGAAATCGTCAAACTGTCCGATCGTTATATCACCGACCGGTTTCAACCGGACAAGGCCATCGACGTGCTCGATGAAACCGGCGCGCGCGTCCATCTCGCCAATATTGTGGTGCCTCTCGATATCAGCGAACTGGAAGAAAAGATCAAACGCGTCCGCGGTGAAAAAGATCAGGTGGTGCGCTCACAGGATTTCGAAAAAGCCGCCATCCTGCGCGACCGCGAAAAACAACTCCTGCGTGAACTCGATCACAGCAAAAAACGCTGGAATGATGAACAGGAATCCTCCTATGCGGCCGTGACCGAAGAGGATGTGGCCGAAGTGCTGGCCATGATGACCGGCATCCCGGTGCAGCGCGTGGCCCAATCCGAGTCCGACCGGCTGCTGACCATGGCCGATGAACTGAAAAAACGCATCATCGGTCAGGACCGCGTCATCGACATTCTCAGCCGCGCCATCCAGCGCACCCGGGCCGGACTCAAAGATCCCAATCGCCCCATTGGCTCGTTCATCTTTCTCGGTCCGACCGGTGTTGGCAAGACCCAGCTGGCCAAGGAATTAGCCCGTTATCTCTTCGAGACCGAAGAGGCCCTGATCCGTATAGACATGTCCGAATTCATGGAAAAATTTTCCGTCTCCCGGCTCACCGGCGCGCCTCCGGGCTATGTCGGCTATGAAGAAGGCGGGCAGCTCACCGAAAAAGTACGCCATCATCCGTATTCCGTGGTGCTGTTTGACGAAATAGAAAAGGCGCACCCGGATGTATTCAATATCCTGCTGCAAATCCTGGATGAAGGCCATTTGACGGACGGGCTCGGCCGCAAAGTCGATTTCCGCAATACCGTACTCATCATGACCAGCAATATCGGCGCTCGCGACATCTCCAAAGGCAGCTCATTTGGCTTTGGCCGCGCCGATCAGGAGAGCGATTATGAGAGCATGCGGGAAAAATTGATCGAAGAAGTCAAACATGTTTTCAATCCCGAGTTCCTCAACCGCGTCGATGACATTGTGGTATTCCGGCAGCTGTTGCGCGAAGACATGGTGAAAATCGTCGACATCGTCATAGAAGACATGCTGCGCAAAGTGGCGGATCGCAATATTATGATCGAACTCACCAAAGGCGCCAAAGAATTCATTGCGGAACGGGGATTTGATCCCCTCTTCGGCGCCCGGCCGCTGAAACGCACCATCCAGCGCCATGTCGAAGATGCGATCGCCGAAGAGCTGCTCAAGGGCCATTTCAACGATGGCAGCCTCATCCGCGTGCGCAAGAAGGGCGACGGCCTCGAATTCGTCGACACGCGGCATATCGCCAGCAGCGTCGAAAACGAGGAGTCCACCGATGAGGAAACATTGGAATAGTGACGAAATCCTCCATGTAAAAAAGGCTTGCTGAATCAGCAAGCCTTTTTTATTTTCATATGGCCAATCGTACTATTTGACGAATTTGATCAAAGCCCCAGCCGGAACCGAATCGTTCAGTTTCATGCCATTCATGATCGCATACGTTTCCAGTTCTTCCCTGGACACTCCCTGGGTGGAGAGCAACGCGGAGAGATTGGTCGCTGTTTTGGAGGTGTTCACTTTCAAGTATTTCGGGGTGACGTTGATGCGTTTTGCATCAGTGAGCGATTTGAATTGACCCGCTGAGCCCGTAAAGGCATTCGCATAGGCCGCATAGCCGGACGGAGAACTCAGTCCATGGAATATGTAGACGTCGCTGCCCTTTTGGATGAAATGGGACAGCACCGCCATCGTGTCCTGCTCGGTGACAACCCGGCTCAGCAGTCGCTGCGCAGCCATGCCATTGATGGTTGTGGCTTCATTGCGCTGCACGGACGCGGAAGCCTCGCTGACAAATTTGCCTGCCACCTCTCTGGCCGTGGTGCCGCTGACCAGGGAAAAGAGCAAAGCGGCATCTTCCTTGGGTGCGACCATCTGCACCTGGGCAGGTGTGTTGTTCACCGTCCAACCCGATGGAATGGCGAATGAAAATTTGAGGGTGGGATGATAAAAGGTATTGCCATCGACATACCCCTGCCGCGGGTCATCGCCAAAGACAACACCATCGACCTGACTGAGGTATTCCTTGCGTTTATTGACAAACGCATTACCGCCCAGCTTGGTCTGCCACTCCGCTGACTTGCGGCGCACGGCGCCGAGGCGATCCACCGGATTGGGGTGGGTGGAAAACCATTCCGGCAAAGCGGCGGACCCATCCGCGGGTGACAGCCGCTCCAGGGTCTCGAAGAAGGTGGCCATGCAGTTGGCATCATAATAGAGCTTGCTCGAATACTCCACCCCCAGATCGTCCGCCTGGCGTTCATTGTCGCGGCTGAATTTCAGAAACAGCATGCTGACGCCGAATTGCGCCAAACCGGCATATTTGCGAAAATCTTCTGACAATATCATGCCAACGCCCAAGCCCAGCGAAGCCAGCTGAGATTTGCTGTACTCCACCGCCGTATGCCGGGCGGCCACATGGCCCAGTTCGTGGCCGATCACGCCCGCCATTTCCGCCTCATCATTGAGATAAGCGAGAATCCCGCGCGTCAGATAGATATACCCCCCGGGGACCGCGAAGGCGTTGATGACCGGCGTGTCGAGGACCTTGAATTGATAGGGTAAATTCGGACGGTGGGTGATTTTGCCCATGCGTTGACCGATATCATTGAGGTAAGCATTTAATTCTGCATCTTCGTAAATGCCATAGGTGGCGATGACCTGCTGGTCAGTTTGCTGTCCCAGCGCAATTTCGTCGCTCTCCGATAACAGCATCAACTGCCGCTTGCCAGTAACCGGATTGACCGCGCAGGAAATAATCCAGGCGATGAGCAGCAGTGCGGCGATGACGGCGCCGAGACGATAAAAGGTATTCATTGCTACCTCCTTAAAATTTATCAGGAATGATGATCTCGTTGATGTTGTGCATATCCCAATCATCAGAAGGATACTTTTGTTGATACTCCTGGAGCGCTTCCTCCCATTCCTGCAGATCATCCGGCTCCAGTTTTTTCCGCATATCTTCTGTGATCAAACGGCCTGTGCGACAAGCAGCCCAGACCAACCTGGGTTTCACGCCGGCGCGGATGAGTTGACGAATGACATCTTCGGGTTCCATGCTGTTCCTGTAATTCAATCTACGAGTCTGTGATGCCGTTACGGCAAGCGCACAATGCGCCCTTCAACTTTTGCATCGATCTGTGGATGTTTGACAATGTAATCCATGACGATATCATTGACGAGGATGTTGGTGTTCTCCGATTTTCCCGAAGGCGTAAAACCGAAGTAGCGATCGGTCTGGCCAAAGAGGACATAATCCACGGTGGCGCCGCTGTAGATCCTTTCCGCTTCCACAGGTTGGCCTGCAACTGTGACGTCGGAGAGTTCGATATCTCCCCAGGGCAGCACCTTGAAGGCATAGCGCAGCCCGGAAACCTGAAGGATGCCGGGCTCCTCCCGCGCGGCAGCCTTGGCATTGGTTTTGAGCATGGTTAAAAGTTCGGCACCTGAGCAGGTAAAGGTCACCACATAATTGGTGAAGGGCAAAATCTCGACAATGTCGAGTCTCTTGAGCGGTCCAGCCACCATGTCCTTGCGAATGCCGCCACTGTTAAGAACCGCGAAATCGGTGCCCGTTTGTTCGCGCACCACATCCGCCATGAAATTGCCGATATTGGATTCAGCCTGGCTGTCACGAATCCAATCGTTCGCCAAATGGCCGATAACTTTGCCATATTCCGCGTCGATCTGCTGCTGGTAAAAAGTCACCCGTTCTGCCAGAGCCGGATTGGGATACTTGACGCTGTCCACCCAAACGGGGATCAGATTATAATCAAAGTGAGAAACGGTATCCGCGGCGACTTCCAGGGAGAGGCGGCCGAGGTAGCGGGTTTTACTGTCCGCCTGAACGATGATGACTTTGTTATCCACAATCGCTTTATTGAGGCGCGTATGACTGTGCCCGCCGACGATGACATCGGCGCCGCGTGTTCCACGCGCCAATTTGCGGTCTTCGTCGACACCCTGATGTGTCAGCAATATGATGAGATCGGTCTGAGCATCAATTTCGTCAATATATTTTTGCGCCGTCGTCACCGGATCCAGGACCCGGATGCCGTCCAGATTCTTCTTCGCCGTCATTTCGTCCAGCGCGGTCAGGGTCAACCCGATGACGCCAATGCGCAGATCATCCATCTTGTAAATGGCATAAGGTTTGGGGGCAACCAGCCTGTCATTTTTATAAAGATTGGCACTGAGCACATCGTACCGCGCCAGGGACATTATACGATTGAGGTTTTCCTGTCCCTCATCGAATTCATGATTACCGATGGTGGATGCCTGATAGCCGATGGTGTTAAGCATGTCAATATAAGCGCCGCCCAGTGTATTATCCACTTCTACCCGGGCGAGGGGGGTTCCGGTCATGATGTCGCCGGCATCTAACAACAGCGTTGTCTTGTATTTGGCACGGGCCTGGCGGATGTGATCATCCAGGGCCACGATGCCGCCGATCAGCGGCTTGGGCTCCTTTTGTATCCAGGTTGCCGCAACCGGCAGGTATTGGCTATGCATGTCATTGGTATGCAGCACCGTGAGCGTTCCGCCGCGTTGATGCGCACAGCCGGCGGTCAAGGAAAGGGCCCACAGGGTGGTCAGAAAAAGAAGGGTGTGGCGAATGGCTCGGTTCACAGCGGTTTCTCCAGATCGGTAAAGGGTTTTAATATTCTAAACACAAAAGTTTACAAATTTGTGCCGCGTTTGTCAAGTCTTTTCTATGAATTATTGAACAAGCCTATTCCGGGAAACCTTTTAGTCAAATCATATTTTCTCTGTGTCACTGCGACTCAGTGGCGATTTTTCCACCACGAGCAGCCGAAACACAGTGAAAACAACCAGTGATACCAATAAAAAAAGGGCTGACCAGGTATCTGGCCAGCCCTTTAACAGGAACCGTGGAAAACCGGCACAAGGCCGGTTTTCTCAGGAGATTATTTCACGAATTCCATCTTGCGCGCCACTTCAAATCCGTTCACCTGCAGCTTGTAGATGTAGGTGCCCGTGGGCAGGACGATTCCGCTGTTGTCCTTGCCGTCCCAGGTGACGGTGTGAGCGCCGCTGCCCATGGACTTGGCCACGAGCGAACGCACTTCCTGTCCCTTCATATTATAGACGGACATGGTCACGAAACCGGGTTCCTTCAATCTGAAGTTGATGCGCGTCTCCGGGTTGAATGGGTTGGGATAGTTCTGTTCCAACACATAGTCGACCGGAGAAGCCACTGTCGCACTCACTGGACCGTGCATGGTGAGACGGCCCTTGTAGTCGACATCAGCCAGTTTATAGAAGTAAGTCTTGCCCGGGTCCACTTGAGCGTCTTCATAGTCATAGTACTGAACAGAGCTGGTGGTACCAGCACCCGGGATCAAGCTGTGGTTGATTCGTTCAAAATCGCCATTCTCGGCATCGGAACGATAGACATGGAATCCCATGTTTTCGGTTTCCGATTGCGTACGCCATTCCAGTCTGACTGAGCCGTTTTTCGATTTGGCTTCAAAGGACGAGAGTTCAACCGGGGTGAGATCAAAGACATAGTCCTGAACCTCGCCGTAGGTCTCGTTCACGCCTGTCGGACTCTGCACCGCACCCGGTTGCGTGCTGGTGCTGAAGCGGAAGCGCGACCATACTTCGGTGCCGGAGACAAAGCCGGCCGGCCAGTTGAAGGCGAAAGTATGGAAGCCCGCGGTAATGGCTTGCGCCGGAATGATGAGGTCATAGGCCTGCGTAAAATCGACCGCAGCGCCGTCGCCACCATCAAAGTCGACCCAGCCGGCGATAACGCCGTTCTGGCTGACATAGAGGGTGACGTGACGTCCATCGGGAGCGAATTCGATGCCATCATTTTCGGAGCCGTCGTTTTCGGAGGGTTCGGAATCGACCCACGGCCCACCGGTCGGACGGCCGATGAAGGCATTGATATCGTAACGATGACCCGCGCGTGGCAGACCGTCGGTGCCGTAGTCATACTCGGCTTGCGGCGGTGCAACGGTAATGCGCAGATCCTGAACTTCACCGGCCAAATTATCGGAATAACCCGTGGCACTGTTTACAGCCGACGCACTGCCTACGCTGTAGCGGAAGCGCGCATTATAAGTGCCGGCGGGTACGCCCGTCAAATTAACCGTGAAAGGCGATCCAGACGTGGGTTGATCCACAATCAGTTTTTCGCCTGAATCATACGTGCTGCTGTTGTTGAAATCGAGCCACATACTGACATAACCAGGCTGCGACACGGTCACGATGACCTGGCCGTTCTGACCCGCAATCATATTGCTCAAGGTCAAACCATCAGATTCAGCCGGATCATCCGGAGCGGTTTCCGCGTCCACACCCATGCCGATATAAGTATTGGCGGCGAAGAGATGGCGCGTATTGGCCGCACCCGGGGTGCCGGTGCCGGCGTAATCATAGCTGATGCTCGGCTCGACGAGTACGCGAATGATATTCGTGTAATCATAATCACCGCAACCATTGGTGACTCTCAGACTGGCAAAATACTCGACCGTGTGGTCGGTATTGTTGACATAGGTATGCTGGGGATTCTGCAATGCACTGTGCGCAGAACCGTCGCCAAAATCCCAGTCATATCCCGTGATCCAGGCGCCAGGAACCGGATTCGCCGCAAACTGCACATCCAGAGGCGAGTAACCGCTGCTCGGTGTGCCGGTCGGGTTGGCCGTACCCGCATGAGGCGGATCAAAGACCTGAACTGTATGCTGAACAGTTCCCTCACTGCCGTCCGCACAGACCGTATGCAGCGTGACAGCATAGTATCCAGGGTGCTCATACATATGAGTTACCGGATTGCCGCTGCTCTGCATCGTTTCATCACCCCAAGTCCAGGTGTAGGAAGTAGCGCTGGAATTGGTGGCGGTGAATGTGATTTCCGTTCTGACACATGGATGATCAGAAGGTTGCCAACCAAAATCGGCATCACACGGACCCTGTGGAGGAACAACGGTGATGTACACGGTTGCTACGTCGCACAATTGCGGTGTGCCATTATCGCAGACGGTGTAGGTAAAATGATCCGCTCCGGAATACCCGGCATCCGGGGTGTAGGTGACGGTGTTGTCAGGATTGACCACTGCAGTACCGTGCGGTGGATCAGAGACAACGGTCACATCCAGGACGTCGTTGGGATCTGGATCGAAATCATTTGCCAGCACGTCGACTGTTACGGCTGCACCCTGATCGGTGGCCGCCGCATCATCCACCGCATAGGGCGGATTGTTGTCATTGGGATCATCATCCTCATGAACCACGATGGTCACGATCGCCTCATCACACAGCGCCGGGGTTCCGTTGTCGCACAAGGTATAGGTGAATGATACCTCGCCCGTGAACCCGCTCGGCGGCGTGTAGGTAACCGTCTGATCCGCATTCAACACGGTCGCACCCTGGACAGGCTGCGTGATCGACGTGACCGTGATCGGATCTCCTTCGGGATCGAAATCATTGACTTTGACGTCAATATTGATCGCTATATCCTGCAGCGTCTCAGCATTGTCATCATTGGCAACCGGAGGATCATTCTCGGCCGGAGGATTGTCGAACACTTCAATCGTTACGCTCGCCTGATCGCACAAGGCCGGCGTGCCGTTGTCGCATGCGGTATAAGTGAACGAGGTTGTTCCGGTCCACCCCGCAGGCGGCGTATAGGTGTATTCACCCGTCGCCGTGTTCATCGTCACCGAGCCATTGCCAGGCTGGGTGTACGATCCCACATGCAGCGGATCGCCGTCCGGATCCGAATCGTTGGTCAGCACA
>CAUJEL010000006.1 GCA_963169875.1 Candidatus Zhuqueibacterota bacterium | reverse complement strand
TCACCCCGGTCACCCTTGCCGTCCGGCTAATGATTCCCCTTACCGGGCTCATAGGAGACTTCCACTCCCAAGTGTATGGAACATGCCGAGCGCACAAAAGGAAAATGGTGGACTAGCGCCCACCCTGCGACTGACGAATTTCAGATCCCTAACACACTTTACTATCCGGCCGCACGCGCGCAAATATCAGCCGCAACCCCTCCAGCGTGAGATAAGGATCGAATTCATTCACACGCTTCAATTCTGTCATGATGACGCGCGCCAGGCCCCCGGTGGCGACGGTTCTGGTCTTGTATCCCAGCTCTTTCTCGATGCGCTCTATCATGCCGTCGATCATCTCCACGGCGCCGAACATCAATCCGGATTGAATGCTGGTTTCGGTCGAATTGCCCACCGCACGATCCGGGAAGCGCAGCTCCACGCGCGGCAGCCGGGCGGCGCGCTGGTGCAAAATGGCGGCCGATGTCTCAATCCCCGGCGCGATGATCCCGCCGAGATACTCCTGATCCCGCGAAACCACATCAAAGGTGGTGGCCGTGCCAAAGTCAACCACGATCAGAGGCGCACCGTATTTGGCAACGCCGCCGACCGCGTTGCAGATGCGATCCGCGCCCACATGCTCCGGATTATGGTACAAGATTTTGATGCCGAGATCCAGCGCAGGACTCACCGTCACCGGCTCCTGGTGCAGATATTTCCGCGCCATTTTCTCAAAACTGGCGGTCATGTCGGGCACCACCGAAGAAATGACAATGCCCTGACTCTGGCGGATGTCGAAGCCATGGGCATTACAGATGGACTGCATCATGATCCAGGTTTCGTCCTCGGTGCGATCGCGATCACTGGCCAGGCGCCAGTGCGCGCATAATTTCTCTCCGACAAACAAACCGGCCGCGATTTGCGTATTGCCAATATCGATGGTCAAAAGCATGTAGATTCTCCCTGGTATTCATTCTATGTGGTATGACGACTGTTTGCAGTCTCATGGCATGCGCAGCGTGCAGTCGCCGTACTGAATGGCGATGGTGGCGCTGGTGGGCAATTCCAGCAGCGCAGCCCCGGAGCCGTCGACGCCGCGAAAGATGCCTTCGAAACTATATTTATTCTGAGAAACCCGGACTTCCTGGTTCATGTGCGCGCAGGCGCCTTGCCAGGCCCCAATCAACCACGCCGCGTCCTGGCGGCGAATCAGCTTGTAATAGAGGCGATTCATCTCTTTGAGCAGCGTGTGCAACACTTCATCCTTGTCCACGGTACGTCCCAGCACAATGGCGATGGACGTGGTGGCCGCGCGCAGATCCTCGGGCATGTCTTTGGGCAGCAAATTCACATTTAATCCAATGCCGACGATGACGGAATTCAACGAGGTCGTGGTCATGGAATTCTCGATGAGAATGCCGGCCATTTTTTTATTCTGCACAAAAATGTCATTGGGCCATTTGATGGCCGCGGGCAGCCTGGTTATTTTTGTGATCGTTTTGACAAGCGCCAGGGCCGTCATCATTGAAATCTTGCCAAATTGATCCAGGGGCAAGGGAGGCCGCAGCAGAACCGAAACATATAATCCTTTTCCGCGCGGCGAGTGCCAGAGGCGGTCGCGGCGGCCGCGTCCATCTGTCTGCATCTCCGCAATCACAACAAGGCCTTCTTCCTCCCCCTTCCCGGCAAAATCTTTCATGACCTGATTGGTGGATGTGACCGTGTCATAGAGCACTATTTTGCGGCCGATCAAGGGAGAGAATAGGGTGACGGGGCGTATCATGATCCGAGCTTTCCTGATTCAAGTGGATGGAATTGTTGATGCACAGCCTTGAGATATTCCCGGTCCAGATGGGTGTAGATTTGCGTGGTGGAAATATCCGCATGGCCGAGCATCTCCTGCACCGCGCGCAGATCAGCCCCTCCTTCTACCAGATGGGTTGCGAAGGAATGGCGCAGGGTATGCGGGCTGGCCTTTTTGGCGATGCGTGCCGAAGCCATATATTTTTGCAGGAGAATCCATACGGTCTGCCGCGACATTTTTTTACCGAAGCGGTTCAAAAAGAGGATGTCACCGGACAAGCCGAGTCCGGCCAGGGCGGGCCGCACCTGCTGCGAATAACGGCGCACCCACTCCAGGGCGACTTTGCCGATGGGGATCAACCGCTCTTTACTGCCCTTGCCAAAAACACGGATGAATTCATCATCCCAGTAAAAATCAGACTGACGCAAGGCCACCAGTTCGGAGACGCGCACGCCGGTGGCATAGAGCACTTCGAGCAGGGCGCGGTCGCGTATGCCGCTCTCCCGGCTGATGTCCGGCTGCTGCAGAAGCAGTTCGACCTCGGGGATATCGAGCACGCGCGGGATCTTCATCCACGGTTTGGGCACCGAGATGTTTTCGCTGGCATCAGCGGTGGTGATATTTTCTGAAAGTAAAAATCGATGAAAAGTCCTGATGGCGGAAACATTGCGGGAGATGGAGGTCGGGCATAATCCGAGATCGTGCAGCAACTCCAGGAACGCGGAAACATCATGAATGGAGACCGTGGAAAAACTGGCGATATTTCGCTGCTGCAGGAACTGGATGTATCGGGTGAGGTCGCGCTCATAGGCTGATAGCGTGTTTTCAGCCATCTGCCGTTCAACGCGCATAAAGTCTGAGAAACTGTGCAAATAATCGAACAAATCCATGAATGGTCACTCGACTTTCCAGCGGAAGGTCCAGAGTGTTGCGGAAGCTTGGCTGGCGTTATTCATTGGGTAAAAGTTGTTCTGCCAGGGAGAGGGCGATGCCGGACATCATGACCTCAGGTCCCATTTTGCTGAAATCGCCAGAAAGCAGTTTTGCACTGACATTTGCATACAGCGAGCAACCGCCGACGCGTTCAACAATCAACCCGGATACGCGGCTGCCGCATTCGCTGATGAAGGTGACTTCACCCAGCATTTCACTGGCCACATAGCCCGTGCAGAAGTGCAGCTGCAGATGCGAAGTCGGCGTGTAAACCGAAATCAGATTGCCAACATCGTTTCCAATCGGGATATCCGGATAGATTTCTAGGGAAATATGCTGTTTCGTTTCCTGATTTTCAACCATAAAACGAAATTTATTGCCCAGTTGTTTGGGAGTGACCGCAAGGACTTTGCTGATCTTGTCGATGGCTTTTTTAGTGAAAACAGACGGCATAATCATAACCTTTTTTTGCTTTTTTACGCATAAAAGAGGGGCAAGTTACAAAAAAACCCCACAGGATTGCGGGGTTTACTGCAATGAGCTGTCCGAACTTAGACCTTGATGACTTTGGTCGCTTGCAGACCTTTTTCCCCGGAAACGGCCTCGAATTCAACTTCTGCACCCTCAGGGAGAGTTTTGAATCCGTCCATCTGGATGACTGAAAAGTGCACGAAAACGTCATCACCATTCTCTTGTTCGATAAAGCCAAAGCCCTTGTTCTCATTGAACCACTTGACTTTGCCCTTCGGCATCCTTCGCGCTCCTCCTGGCAAATAACAAAAGCGATAGGCCTTTAGAGTTCTATGTTTATTATAGTTGCAACTGGCCCTATCAGCTTTGTTTTTAATTTAAACATAACCCGTTAATATGTCAAGTGATATTTGAGATTTATGCAAATTTTTAACCTATCAACTTGTTCCTAATAGCCTGCACAGCCGCGGGAATGTCTGCTTGCGAAAAAATGGCCTTGCCAATGACCAGGACATCGGCGCCGGCAGCGACTACCTGGGGGGCGGTGTTTATATCGATGCCGCCATCCACCTCTATTAAATACTTGTATTTATGTTCGCGCCGCCAGCTCGACAACTGTTTGATGCGATGCAGCGAGTCGGGAATGAACTTTTGACCTCCGAAGCCGGGTTCCACGGACATGATCAGCACCAGGTCCACCAGATGCAAAACCGGCTGCAATACCGTCAGCGGTGTGGCGGGATTCAGGGTGATGCCGGTCTTGCACCCCCTTTCACGGATCGTTTCGAGGGTCCGCCACAGATGCGGACACGCCTCCACATGCACGGTGATGAGATCGGCACCCGCCTGATGGAAATCATCTATATAACGATCCGCATCAGAGATCATCAGGTGAACATCGAGCGGCAGACGGGTCACCCGGCGCACGGCCTGAACCACCATGGGACCGATGGTGATGTTGGGCACAAAGTGGCCATCCATGATGTCAAGATGGATCCAATCCGCACCGCCCTGCTCGACGCTGCGTATCTGTTCGCCCAAACAACTGAAATCGGCATTTAAAATCGAAGGCGCAATTTTGACCATGGTCCGTTCCTCACTGTTCATCCGGAAGAATGCTGATGACGAGATCGACCGCATCGCCCTGATTGACTTCGAGTCCGGCTTGCAGCGACTGACTGATGACCGTATTAGGCAATAATTCATTCGTCGTTTGCTGCGAAATCAGTCCGGGCACAAGTCCAGCCTTGCGAATTTGCAGCGTCGCATCCTCCAGCGACTTGCCAACCACATCCGGCACGATGAATCTGGAAGGCACCACGCCCACACTCACGGTGAGATCGACGCGGGTCCCGATGCGGACATCGGTACCGGCGGTTATGGACTGGCCGCAGACCACGCCCTCCGGGTAAAAATCATCGGTGCGGAAATCACTGTGCCCGATCTCGAGATTGAGCTCTTGCACGGTGAAGCGGGCATCCCGTTCGGAAAGTCCGATGAGTTTGGGCATGGCAAAAATGCGATATCCTTTGCACACGGTGAGGTAAACACGGCGGCCTTTTTTCACTGGCGAGCCTGGTTCCGGAACTTGAAAAAGAACATGTCCCTCCGGCACGTTTTCATCAAACTGCTCGTTTCCCTTCACCATGCGCAGTCCGGCCTTGTGCAGCTTCGCCTCCGCTTCATTCAAAGAGAGATGCATGACATCCGGCACAGGAATGGACTGATACTGCCGCGTATAGAGCGGCAAAATCATCCAATCCAGTATCACGTAGGCAATGGCCGCGAATGCGATGACGTAGACCGCTTTGCGTTTCCAGTTCAGGTTGAGCCAATTTTTGAGATCATTTTTAATGATGTTCATAAGCATCAAACTTCTCTCCAACTGCGATGGGGTGTCCACGTAGATACGCAGCGACCGCCATGGGACGACCGCCTTCCGGCTGAATCTCGATGATGCGCACAGCGCCCTGGCCAGTGGCAACGACCAGCTCATCCGGGGTGCTCCCCGGAATGATCGTACCCGGTGCAGCGCTGGCCTGAGATTCATGCAAGGCAGAACGAAGTACTTTCAGCAATTTACCCTTAAAGAAGGTAAAGGCTGCGGGATACGGCGACAGGCCGCGGATGAGATTGTGCACCTGTGCGGCCGGCTGCTGCCAGTTGATCTGCGCCAATTCTTTGGTGATCTTGGGGGCACGTGTGACCGTGCCGCTCTGCGCTTGAGACTGCAGCACACCTGCTTCAAGCTCCTTCACGGTTTGCAGCAACACCTCAGCGCCCAATTCGGAGAGCTGATCGAAAAGCTCGCCCGCGGTGGTATCCGGCCCGATGGCAACACGGGCTTGCTTGAGCCAGAGTCCGGTGTCCACTTTTTCATCGAGAAAAAAGGTGGTCACACCGGTTTCGGTTTCGCTGTTGATCAGAGCCCAGTTGATGGGCGCTGCGCCGCGATATTTGGGCAAAAGGCTCGCATGCAGATTGATCGTTCCGGCCGCTGGCAGCGTGAAAACCGCCGGCGGCAGGATACGAAAGGCGACGACGATATAGAGCTGCGCCGCCAAATCCTGCAGCCGTTTGATAAAAATGGGATCGTGCAAATCATCCGGTTGCAGCACAGGCAGACCCAATTCGAGGGCGCGTATCTTGACCGCTGAGGGACGTAGATTCTGCCCGCGCCCGGCGGGCTTGTCCGGAACGGTCACCACCGCGGCGATCTCATGCCCCGCCGCATGCAGCAGGTCCAGGCTGGGCAGCGCGAAATCGGGCGTTCCCATGAAGACGAGCTTCATCATTTCCACCTAAATCAACTGTTTCGCAGAATAGCTCATTCTCCGCCGGCTTCGCCTTCGGCCAGTTTGCGCGCGATGGCGGTTTTGGATACTTCCACTTTAACGTTATCGGCGATCTTGAGAATGACGATATTTTCCTTCTCCTTGAGGCCGGCTACCGTGCCGAGAATGCCACCGATGGTTATGACACGGTCGCCTTTCTGCAGCGCCTCGAGCATCTTGCGCATCTCTTTCTGCTTCTTGGCCTGCGGCCTGAACATGAGAAAATACATGATGACGAAAATCAAAATGATCGGCAGGAAAAATCCGAACGAGCTGCCTGCGCCCTGCTGCTGGCTGGGTGCGGCTGACGCCAAAACGAACATCATAGGATTCACAACTCCTCCACAATTTGGTTTATGATTATTTATTTTCCGTTGATTTGCGATAATGAAACAGAAAATCTTTTTTAAATGCCTTGAAAGCGTCCTTGAGTATGGCCTGGCGCGCCCGCCGCATCAGCTGCAGATAAAAATGGACATTATGCAAACTGATCAGGCGTAAAACCAGGACTTCCTGCGCATTGAAAAGATGGCGCAGATAAGCGCGCGTGAAGGTTTTACAGGTATAGCAATCACACTGGGCGTCCAGAGGTTCAAAGCTTTGCTTGAACTTGGCGTTCTTGATGACGATCTGACCGTGACTTGTGAAAGCTGTGCCATTGCGGCCGTTCCTGGTCGGCATGATGCAGTCGAACATGTCAACGCCGCGCTCGATGCCATCGAGCAGATCTTCCGGCTTGCCCACGCCCATCAAATAGCGCGGTTTGTTCTCGGGCAGGATGTCGGTGACCACGTCCGTCATGTCGAACATCTCTTTTTTGGGCTCACCGACGGAGAGGCCGCCGATGCCATAGCCCGGAAAATCCAGATCCACCAGCTGCCGGGCGCTCTCCTGACGCAGATCCGTAAAAACCGATCCTTGCACGATGGCGAATTGGTACTGTTCATACTCATGGCGCGGGCCGATCTCCGCAAACGCCGTCCGGCTGCGTTGCGCCCAATCGATGGTCAGCTTGTGCGCCTTGCGGGCATAGGCGTAATCGCAGGGATAAGGCGCGCACTCATCCAGAACCATCATGATGTCTGAACCCAGGTCCCGTTGTATTTCCACGACTTTTTCCGGACTGAAAAAATGTCGCGAGCCATCGATATGCGATTGAAATTTGAACCCTTCGCTGGTGATTTTATTCAACGCCGCCAGACTGAATACCTGGTACCCGCCGCTGTCCGTCAGAATGGGGCCATCCCAGGCACTGAATTTTTGCAGACCACCGGCTTCTCGCACCAGCGCCGCACCGGGCCGCAGGTACAGGTGATAGGTATTGTTCAGGATGATCTGCGCCTTCACAGCTCGCAAATCCGCGGGCGATAACGTCTTGACCGTGGCCTGTGTCCCCACGGGCATGAATATGGGCGTCTGAATCGCGCCGTGCTCGGTGTGCAGCACACCGGCGCGCGCTTTGCTGTTCTTGTCTTTGCGGATGACGCGAAAAAAAGCCATGACTCAATCAATCATTTTCTTAAGACCGGAGCCGATTACCTGAATATGAATGGTTTCGCACAGTGTACTTTATTGCAATACAATTTCAAAAGCTTCTTCAGCCTGACTGACGGCGTGAACAGTGACCTGTATGTCCAGCGACAGATTTTTGCGATTGCCCTTGGGAATCACCGCATGTTTGAATCCCATTTTTTCCGCTTCCGCGAGGCGGGATTCAATCTGCGCCACCGCGCGCAATTCGCCACCCAATCCAACCTCGCCGATGAGAACAGCGGTGCTGTCCACGACGCGGTTGCGCATCGAGGAGGCGATGCAGGTGAGAACGCCGAGATCCGCGGCAGTCTCGTCGACGCGGAATCCGCCCACCGCATTGACATAGACATCCATGGTGCCGACATGATAGCCCATGCGCTTGTCGAGGACGGCGAGCAGCATCTGTACGCGCTTGACATCCAGGCCGGTGGTGGTGCGCTGCGGCAGACCGTAATTGGTCGGGCTCACCAGCGCCTGAATCTCCAGCAAGAGCGGCCGCGTGCCCTCCATGCAGCAGATCACCGCGGAGCCGGTATTTTCGGCGCGACGCTCGGACAGAAAGACCGCCGAGGGATTGGGGACATCGCGCAGGCCTTTTTCGGTCATCTCAAAGACGCCGATTTCGCGCGTCGAGCCGAAGCGGTTTTTGGCCGCACGCAGGATGCGATAGAAATGGTCACGGTCGCCTTCGAAAAGCAGCAGGGCATCGACCATATGTTCCAGCACCTTGGGTCCGGCCAGCATGCCCTCCTTGGTGACATGGCCGACGAGAAATATGGGAATATTTTCCGCTTTGGCGACCTGAATCAGACGCAGGGCGCACTCGCGCACCTGGCTGACGCTGCCCGGCGCGCTCTCAAGCAGGGGCGTATACATGGTCTGAATGGAATCCACCACCACCAGTTTGGGGCGAATCTGCAGAATCGTCGACAGCACGCTCTCCACTTCGGTCTCCGCCAGCACATAAAGCGCGTTGGAATCAAGGGCGAGGCGCTCCGCGCGCATTTTGGTCTGCTGCGCGGATTCTTCGCCGGTGACGTAGAGCACCGGAAAATTGTCGCGGCTGAGTCCGGCTGCTTCTTGCAGCAGCAGAGTCGATTTTCCGATGCCGGGATCGCCGCCGATCAACACCACCGAGCCGAGCACAATGCCGTTGCCAAGGACGCGATTGAATTCCGGGCTGATGGTTTGCTGCCGCGGCATCTGATCGGTGTTGATTTGCGACAACGGCAGTGCGGCGCTGCGGGGAATGGCCGCCGCAGCTGATTTGCGGTTATTGACCGCCGGCGCCCGTTCCTCGACGTAACTGTTCCAGGCTTCGCAGGCCGGGCATTTTCCCAGCCAGCGCGGTGAAGCGTTGCCGCAATTCTGACAGACAAACTGCGTCCTTTCCTTCTTCACCTTGTGCCTCTCTCCCATTATTCGAGCGGTTACTTCCTTTAGAAAGAAAAAGTATCAAAATATTGCCACAAAGTCAAGGCAATAATGGGAGGTGTGCGGGTGCGGCACGATAGTTTTGTTTTTTTTGGACGGGGGAATGTCACTGCCGCGAACCCAAAAGATGCTCACAGCGGGACCGTTTTTGGGATTGGGGGATAAATTTAAAAAAACGTCATCCTGACAGGACCTTGTCGATAATCGCCAAGCATCCGCCCCGGACCTGTATGCACCACAGACAGCGGCTTTTTGCCGCCGGACCTACAAGATGTTTACAACAAGACATTTTTGGGGGTTGGGGCGGATGATAAAAAAACGTCATCCTGAAAGGACCTTGTCGATAATCGGCAAGCATCCGCGACTGACCTGTATGCGCCACAGACAGCCACTTTCCGCCGCTTGACCCAAAAGATGCACACAGCAGGATATCACAGGGGAAGCTCATAAAAAATATCATTTGTAATTCATCGCGAATATTAATATAATTTGCAACAACTGAATACGAAAACTATTTCAAGAGCATAAATGATGCGATATGTGATATATCCCTTGCTCCTTTTGCTGATACTGGCACCCGGCTGCGAGAAAAAGAAAGCGCTCACAGAAGCAGAAGTGGACCATTTTGCGCGCGCCTATGTCGATTACCTGGTTCGTTGTGCGTCCGATAGTGCAACCATTGACATGCAAAGTGCACACCTGGATTCCGCGTTAAAAAAAGAGGGCCTGTCAAAATCGGAGTTTGATCGCATTCAACAGGCTCTTCAAAAAGATCCGCTTGCATACATGCAATTCATTGATAAAATTGTTGATCCTCTGCAGGCACACCTGCCGGCTAAAACAGAGGAAACCAAAGGGTCTCCACCCCGCGCCGCTATTCCGGCCCCGCCTCCGTCCGACCGCTCCCCGCAACCGGTTCAGGATGGAAAAATGCATAAATCCGTTCGGCGACCGCCTTCGGCAAACCAGGCACAGCCGCCAGTTCCTCCACCGTCGCAACCTTGACCTTCTTCAACGAGCCCAGGTGTTTGATTAAACTACTCCTCCGCCCTTCTCCCACCCCTGGAATGGATTCCAGCTCCGACCATAAGGCCCGGCGCTTGCGCAACTTACGATGAAAAGTGACGGCAAAGCGGTGCGCCTCATCGCGCACCCTTTGCAGCAGCCGCAGCCCGGGACTGTCGCGGCGAATGTTGCGCGATTCCGATTCGCCCGGCGCGAATATCTCGTCGAGCCGTTTGGCCAGAGCCACAATAGGCTGGCTGGTCAGTTCCAGTTTATGCAGCGATTCCAGAGCCGCGCTGAGCTGCCCCTTGCCGCCGTCGATGAGGATCAAATCGGGCATGGGTTGATTCTCCCGCTGCAGACGGCTGTAGCGGCGATAAACCGCTTCCCGCATCATGGTGTAATCGTCGGGCGTTTCTTTGCTGCGGATGCGAAAATGACGGTAGTCACTGCGATGCGCCTTGCCATTGACAAAACAGACCATGGAGGCGACCGGATCGGTGCCCTGGATGTTGGAAATATCAAACGCCTCGATGCGCAGCGGCAGTTTGTCAAGCCCCAAATCCTTTTGCAGCGCCTTCACCGAACCGGCTGTATAGTCCAGTGAGTTAGAGCGCTGCAGTTGCATCTCCTCCAACAGCAAACGTGCGTTGCGGCTGCACATCTGCACAATGTGCGCTTTTTCACCGCGTACCGGCGCCAACAGCTCGATGCGTTCGCCGCGTTTCTCCGAGAGCCAGGTCTTGATGGTGACTGCGTCGGCTCCCAGCGGCGCCGGCAGCAGAATTTCCAGCGGCACATAGTCGCGGCTGATATAATATTGCTGCAAAAAAACGGTAGTCACCGCCGGCATGTTTTCATTTTCAATGCCGTTGAGGAAAAAATGCTGGCGGCCGATGATCTTGCCTTCGCGCACCTGAAAGACGACAACACAGGCATCGCCGTCGTCCATGGCGACGGCAATGATATCGCGATCCCTAAAGGATGGATCGACCACCTTCTGTTTTTGCTGAAAAGCCTGAATCGATTGCAGCTGGTCGCGCAAGCGCGCGGCCTGCTCGAATTTACGGGCAGCGGCCGATTCGTGCATCTGCCGGGTGATGCTTTCAACCACTTTGGTGCTCTTGCCTTCGATAAATCCAACCACATAATCGATCATCTGCATGTATTCGCTGCGCGAGATGAATCCCTGGCACGGACCATGACATTTCTTGATGTGATAATTCAGACACACCCTGAATTTGCCCTGGCTGATGCTCTCCTCCGTCAACGCGAGGTTGCAGGAACGCAGGGGAAAGAGCCTTTTGACCGTTTTGAGCAGTTCGCGCATGGAGAGGACATCGGTGTAGGGCCCGAAATAGCGAGAACCATCCCGCACCAGCTTGCGCGTCGGAAAGATGCGCGGAAAAGGCTCGTTGGTGACGCGGATATAGGGAAAGGATTTATCATCCTTGAGGTTGATATTGTAGCGCGGTTTGTACTCTTTGATGAGATTGGATTCGAGGATGAGGGCTTCGACCTCGGAATCGGTGATGATGGTTTCGAGATCGGCAATTTTGCCGACCAGCCTGGCGGTTTTGATGTCGAGGTTGCGGCTGTCCTGAAAATAGGAACGGACCCGGTTGCGCAGGACTTTGGCCTTGCCGACATAAATGATTTCGGCGCGGCTGTTTTTAAAAAGGTAAACGCCCGGTTTTTTCTGCAGCAACTCCAGTTTTTCACGGACTTTTTTGGGGATGGCTTCGGTCATCGTATTGGTAATTTACGTTTCATACATAAACGGAGGTGAACCTTGGGAGCTCAAAAAAAAACTTAAAAAATCGTCAAGATTTAGTAACCGTCTGATATTACGAGCCAGAGAGAGCCAATTCACCTCTGTTGCAGCTTTTTCCCTGCCTGTGCAGCAGATAGTATCGCAGATGCAAAAAGATCCTTGCAGGATGACCGGCGGGGGAAAAGTCGACATCCCAACGAGCGCAGCGACGAGGATTCTCCGCCAAAAGTTCTCTTGCTGACAGCCATACAATTCGAGCGCGTCGCTTTTTCAGCGCTGCTGCCTTTGATGCCTTTTTGCTAAGGCGGGTTTGCCATTCACTCCAGAACTCGATGATAAGGTATTTCGCGCTCTGGAGAGGGCTCCTGCTCAGAACCGCCCCCAATGCAAAACTTCTTCAAGGGGCCGTTTTTCCCGCGACTGCGGCGTCTGCACCGCATAGCCGATGGCGATGAGGGTGATGAGTTTGAATCCCGCCGGAGAACCCACCACCGCATCGATTTCCGCGGTGTATGGCTTTTTATCGCCCGCGACCCAGCACGATCCCAGCCCGAGCCCGGTTGCGGCGATGAGAATATTCTCAACCGCCGCACACCCGTCTTCGAGATAATATTTGGTATCCGCGCTGTACACGAGGATGCACACGGGCGATTCAGCGATGAATTTGCCATACTCACAGATTTGCGCCAGGCGCGCGCGGTCCTTCTCTTCCCTGACAACGACAAACTCAATGGGTTGCACATTGCGTCCCGACGGCGCGCGACGGCCCATATCGATCAACTGCACGATCAAGTCTTCGGCAACCGGGTCACTTTTAAAACGCCGCACACTGCGCCTGGATTTGATGGCTTCGAGCACATCCATCTCTCGCACCTCTCCTCTATTTCGCCTTTTTACGGAAGGATTTGGTGATGAGCTCCTCCAGGCGCTCTTTGGGATTGCGCACGATCTCACCATCAACCTGAAAGGTATCGCATCCCAGCAGCCGCAAACCGTATTCATAATCGTGGAGCAGATCATTGCAGACCTGTTCGAAATTCTTCCGTTCCTGACGGGCGCGCTCGGACAGCAGCGCAATGGCCTCGTCGGTGAAGGTGATGACGATGTTATTGCTGGCGAGGAAGCGACGCTGAAAACTCTTCTGATAATGATAAGTGAGAAGCGTGGACAGCTCAGCCGCGGGATTGTCCACCACAGCGCGCGTGACCCGCAGGGAACGGATTTCCGTATCCGGCAATGTCTTTTCGAATTTCAACAGCGTGCGATCCACCACACTCACCAATCCCCTGGCGCCTGTGTGTTCCTCGTAGGCCATTTCCGCGATCCGCTGCAGCGCGCCATCCTCGAATTCGATGTCGATATCGTAGGCCATAAAGTCGCGTTTTTTGCCCAGAATGACCGTACTGTTGGGATTCTTGAGAATACGATACAAGCCCTCCACATCCAGATCGTGCAGCGTCACCACCACAGGGAGCCGGCCCACAAACTCGGATTCAAAGCCGAATTTGATGAGATCCTCTGAGCGCATGTACTGCAGCATATCCTCATTCGATCTTGTTGCAAGGTTCTCTTCGCTTTCATCCCGGAATCCGATGGGCTGCTGGTTGAGTCTGCGGCGAATGATATCCGGCAATCCGGAAAAGGCGCCGCTCATGACAAAAAGGATATTCTTGGTATTGACTTTTTTGCGCGTCACCTTGCCGGTGCGCTGTGCTTCCATGGCTGCTTCCATCTGCGCGGCGAGATCGTGCGGTGTCTTGATATCCACCTCGGACTCTTCCATGAGCTTGAGAAGATTGCGCTGCACCCCTGATCTTGAGACATCGGGGCCATAGATACTGCCGGAAGAGGCGATTTTATCGATCTCGTCCAGGTAAATGATGCCATATTCCGCCAGCTTGATGTCGCCGTTGGCATCCCGCACCAGATCCCGTACCAATTCCTCCACATCGCCGCCCACATAGCCGGTCTCGCTGAATTTGGTGGCATCGCCCTTGACAAAGGGGACGCCAATTTTTTTGGCGATCAATTTTATGAGGTAGGTCTTGCCGACACCCGTAGGACCCACCATCAGGATATTGCTTTTAATGTTACCCACCAATTCACCCACACCGTCTGGCTTGATTTCCAGTTTCATGCGGTTGAAATGGGTACATATCTTGGTGGCCAGCACTTCGATGGCTTCTTCCTGATCCACCACATAGCTATTCAGATAAGCTTCCAGTTCCGAGGGTTTGAGATTGAAATCGATGCCGTTGATGCCGGGCTTTTTATCGTGACCCGCAGGTGGTGGCTCTCCGCTCATATCCGGTTCCGGAGGTACGGCGACACGATCTCCGTACTTGTTTTTTAAAAATTCAGAGACATCCCGGCGCAATTGCTCGGGCGTGGGAACGTTTGTATAGTCAGACATGATTGATCCTTTTGAAATAGACTACCTTTTCTGTTACCATTAAACAGATACAGGCAGTAAAATGTTCCAGACGATCAGGGCAGCAGGTCCAGGCTGATGTCCAGAATGGGAGCGGAATGGGTGAGACGGCCGCAGCTGATCAGATCGACGCCGGTCTCGGCGACGGCGCGGATGGTGGAAAGATTGATGTTTCCGGAGGCTTCGAGCGGGATGCGGCCATCGACCAGGCGCACGCAGGATTTCATCAATGCCAGGCTCATGTTATCCAGCATGATGCGATCCACCGCCAGATCAAGCGCTTCTTGCACCTCCGCCCTGTTTTTTGCCTCCACTTCGATGAGTGCGCTGAATTGGCGCTCGCGGAGATAACTGCGGCATTTTTCAACCGCCGCGGTGATCGAACCAGCGGCGACAATATGGTTGTCCTTGATGAGAACCATATCATACAGTCCCATGCGATGATTGTAACCGCCGCCGCAGCGCACCGCATATTTATCCAGCACACGCCAGCCGGGCGTGGTTTTGCGCGTGTCCAGCAGCCTGGCTTTGGTCCCGGCCAGCAGATCGGCATAAGTACGGGTTATCGAGGCGATTCCGGACAAACGGCACAGGAAATTGAGCGCTGTGCGTTCCGCAATGAGCAGTTCGGTCGCAGGACCAGCCACATTCATGACGATGTCGCCCGGCTTGACGCGGTCCCCGTCCTGCGCCAGGCGTTCACATTGAATGCTTGTGTCCACTGTTTGAAAGACCAGTTCCGCGATTTCGAGTCCGGCGATGACGCCATCGGCTTTTATCAAAAAATGTCCGGTGATGTGGCTGCGCAGCGGTGTAATGGCGGCACTGGTGATATCACCGCGGGGTCCCAGGTCTTCTTCAAGGGCGAGGCTGATGAGGGTTCGGGCTTGCTGCAAGAGCAGTTCATCCATTGTTGGCGCCTTTGGATTTGGCCAATTCAGCATCGATCTCGCGCACTCTTTCATTGGCGACGCGTCCGAATTGATCGCCGGTGCCCAGTTCCTTGACAATTTCATTGAACAGGTTTCGCGCCAGAGGCAATTGGCCCAATTTTACGTAAATCTGTCCAGCCTCGTACAGTGCGGTCGTGCCCCAGGGCAGCTTGCTCGGTTTGCAGGCGTATTTCACTTTGAGGAATTCGGTGATGGCGGCCGAGTTGTCCCCGCGCTCGCTGTAGGCTTTGGCGATCCAGTATTGAATTTCCGCCTCATTCTCGGTATCGGCGAATGGCAGCAGCTCGCGCAGATAGGCGACACCGCGATCATACTCTTTGAGGTTGATGAGGAAAATCCCCAGTTGAATCTTGCGATTAAAGGTGCTTTCATCATCCGGGTAGTCCTGGATGTACTGCCGCAAGAGCACAACCGCATTGTCCCAGATGCGCAGATCGTCATAGACACGAATGAGCAGTTCCATGGCGCGCTGGCGTTCCGGACCAATGACCGGATATTCCAGCGCCGAGCGGGCGGCGGCCATGCAATTCTCCAGCTGACGATTTTCGTAATAAAACTCTCCCAGATTCACATAGGCTAAAGCGAGAATGCGGGGGTCGCTGTAACGATTCGGCATCGTGGTCAGCAATTTAAGGGCTTCTTCGGTGCGGTTGAGCAGAACATACAATCGCGCCAGGCTCAGTTCGCCCTCGGCACCCCACACAAGATCCTTGTATTTTGAGCCGAGTTCCTTGAACTGATCTTCCGCACAACGAAAGTCTTTATTATTGAAACAATAATGCCCGTCCTCGTAGATAAATTCCGCTTCTGCATTGCGGTCTTTATACTGTTTGCGGAATGCCTCCGCCAGGGTACGGGCGCGGACAATCGATCCGATTTTGTATTCGCAGATCACTTCGCGTTGAGCTGCCAGCTGCTGAATTTCCCCTTGACTGGAGCTTTTGACCTGTACGTACGTGTTTTGGGCGTTCTTGAAATCCTTCATGGCATAAAGCAGATCCGCTTTGCGGATGAGGGCCTGGCCGGCCAGTGTGTCGTCTTTTGTATGCGCATTCACGAGCTCGTCATAGTGCCCCAGCGCGGCTTGATAATTTTTTGTCTTGGCGTATAATTCCGCCAGCAGCATGAATGCTTCGCCACGGTGCTGACCCTGCGGGCTCGAGACGAGATAGGTCTTTAAAGCGAGGATGGCCTGGGACGCATCGGTTTGCAGCAGACTTGTCTGCGCAGATAACCACAACAATTCGTCATCGACGGCTTTCGGCATATAGGGGGCCAAATCCGGCATGGCTGTGCGGACATCGCTTGTTTCGATGCAGGCGCGTGCTTCCGCATAGCGTTTCTGTTTAAACAACATCTGGCAGGCTTTTGCCTGTACCTCATGGGCGCGTTCGCTGTAAAAATAATGCCTGGCCCAATCCTCGTACAAAGAGCCGGCCTCTGCGAGCCGATCCTTGCGTTCATATTCATGCGCCAAATCCAGGGCTGCTGTGGCTGCGACCTGTGTCTGCGGATATTGGGCCAGCACGGCTTCCAGTTTCTGCAGCGCGGAGTCCGGCTGCTGCAGGCCGGCCAGCGTCTTGTACTGCAGCAAACCCGCCCGGGCAGCCATCTCCGGGCTGTTTGTCTCCCCTGCCAAAGTGTTCAGCAGCAGGTTGGCGCGGCGCAGCAGCACCACGCTGTTGCTGTCGCTGCCCATTTTATACCAGAACCGGGCCTGATCGAAGCGTAGCAGATCGGCTGTCTCCGAGTCCAGTTTTCCGGCTAGCAGAGTATCGGCCAGTGACACCCGGGTGAAGGAGGGCGGCGTCCACCGCCATTTGGCCAGCCTGACCAGCTGGCCGATTTGCTGCGTTTCCGCGTCCGCTGCAAATTCCTGGGCCACCTGCTGCTGAATCAGCACGAGGCTGTCCAATTGCAGTGCGGATTGCAAAGAATCTTTTTCGATTTCGTATTTCTCGCACAGCAGAGCATGGGCGCGAGCGGATAAGATCAATAGTTCCTTTCTATCGCTTGCCGCGAGTTCGTCGGAGTGATGCAATGACCGCAATACCGCGTGTGCGGTGGCGTAATCATGTTGATCATCCATAAACATCTTGGCCACAGCCAGCGAGGGTCTGTCAGCCAAATGCTGCAGCAGGACATTTTCCAGTGCTTTCCCGGCAGCAGTCTGCAGGGGTACAAATGTTCGCAAATAATAGAGCCGGGCATTGGCTTCGGTAATATAGTCGCCGCCGGGATACAGGGTTGCGTACCTCGCATATTCGCGAATAGCCGACAGGACATCTTGCTGCGCCTGACCGGTTTCCGCCATGAGCCATTGGGCATCATCGACCAGCGGGCTGTCCGGATAGAGATCCAGCAGCATGCCCAGACTGCGCCGCGCTGAGAAAGAATCCTGCAATAAATTCAGCTGAATCCGCGCTCTCTGCAGCAAGATGGCATCGCGAAGATGCGGATACTCGTCGAAACGGGTGCGCAGGGTGCGCAACGCTTCGCCGATATTGCCCAATTCAGCGAGTAAGCTGGTTTGCGCGATCAAGGCATGTTTGCGCAGGGTACAGGCAGCGGCTGTGCTGTCGCGGTGATTGAGCACCTGGGCATAATGGCCGATTGCCAGCGCTTTATCCCCCATGCGCTCCTGCAGCACGCCCCTGCGAAAAGACAATTTCGTCTCTTCCCAGGGGGAAAGATCGCCGCCCGCCAGGTCGAGCGCTTTCAAGGCGGAATGATAATCAGAAACCGCCATGTAATTATCACCCTGGAGTATGCGCAGTTGACTTGAATAGGATTTATCCAGATTCAACGCCAGCGATTTTTCGATCACGTTGAGGCTCTTGTCCGTCAGGCCGCGATAGAAAAGCGATCTGGCCAGACCGAGTGCGGCAACACCGATTGAATCACTGACGGCGCTGTTGTCAAGGAGCGACACGAGTACACTGTCCGCGTGCGCATATTGGCCCAGCTCATTGAGTATTTGTCCCTTGAGAAGGCTTATGGATATCCTCAAATCCGGATCGGATTTGTCCACAGGGATTTTTTCCAGTTCCTGTAGCGCAGTGGTTGGCCGTTGCAATTGGCGCTGGAGTCTGGCGACCTCATACCGCGCCTTATAGAGAAGCGGGTGCGCTGGATAATTAGCGATGACATATTGCGCAGCATCGAGGGCTTTGCTGATTTGGCCTGCACGATGGTAATTGCTGCACGCTTCCAAAGAGGCGAGGGGGATCAATTCACTTTTTGCCACAAAGAGGCGAATTCGCTCAAAGGTCAGCGCGGCGTTGAGAAAATCGCCGGATGCAGCCAATATCTTCCCTTGATTGAAAAGAGCCTTATCGGCGAATGTGCTTTGCGGATAACTGAGCAGCAGCCGCATATAGGTCGAGGACGCTTTGGCGTGATCTTTTAATAGTTCGTAATTTTCGGCAGCGTTAAACAGGGCCTCGGCGGCGCGGGGACTGGTGCTGTAATGATCGGCATATTGTGTAAATTGGTGCGCGGCGAGATCATACATCCCTTTGGCCGCCAGTTGAGTGGCAAAGCGGTAATCCTGTTCCTCCTGCAAGAACGACGTCTGCCCCTGCGCGATGACCGCTGTACCTGAAACAAGCGCAAGCAGCAAACCCATGGTGATGAAACGGTACTTCATAATATCTCCAATTTTGCATAGGGTAAAACGAGTCTTTTCTCCCCCTCGCTGTCAAAAAAGACGCGCAAACGCAACGATCCTGCGCTGGAGGGTTCAAGACGCATGATCGTTCCTTTGCCGAAGGTGGGATGCTGGACGCGCATGCCGACGCGGAATTCGAGATTTTCCTGAGACTCGTCTTCATATCTCGGCATGGGATCTGGGGCTGCAAATCGATTTGTCCGTTGGCGGTGCATGGCCCGCATGGTATAAGAGCTTTCGATCTGCACCAGACTCGGGTCGACTTCGCGCAGAAAGCGGGAAGCCGCGCTCATCGATTTTTCGCCAAATTTGCGCCGCGCGCGCGCCCAGGCAAGGTAAAGCTTTATTTTGGCGCGGGTGGCGCCGACATAGAAAAGCCGGCGTTCCTCTTCCAGCGCGGGCGGATCCGCCAGGCTGCGGCTGATCGGGAAAAGACCCTCTTCGAGCCCTGTTATGAAGACAACCGGGAATTCCAGTCCTTTGGCGCTGTGCAGCGTCATCAGGGTGACGGCGTTGGCCCGGTCATCCCAGCTGTCCAAATCAGTGGAGAGCGAGACATTCTCCAGATAGAGTTCCAGAGTGCCTTCGGCGCCCGCATGGTTGGTGAACTCGGCGATGGCCAGCATCAATTCCTTGACGTTCTCCGCACGGCTGAAGGATTCTACGGTGCCCTCCTGCTTGAAATTGCGCAAAATGCCCAATTCGTTCACCAGCGTGGACGCCAGCTCGGAGGCGGACAGTTCCGATTTCAGGGCGCTGTATTTTTGCAGCAGGCTGTGCAGTGCCACGACCTGTTCCGCTGTTTTGGCAGAAATGCCGGGAACCAGCGCAGCGCGCCCCAACGCATCAAAGACCGTCAATTTTTCCTGCTGCGCAAAGGCCTCCAGGCGGCCAACAGTCGTCTCCCCGATGCCGCGCGCCGGGTAGTTGATGATGCGGCGCAGACTGATGGAATCCGCTGGATTGCACAGCACGCGCAGATACGCCAGTACATCCTTGACTTCCTTGCGTTCGTAAAACTTGACGCCACCGACGATGATGTAGGGAATGTTCTCCTTGCGCAGGGCTTCTTCGAGCACGCGCGATTGTGCGTTGGTGCGGTAAAGGATGGCGAACTCCTGAAAATCGAGATGATGGTTGCGCATCTCCAGCGCCAGTTTATTGACCACCAGCCTGGCTTCTTCGAGGTCATCCTCCACTTCCAGCACGACCGCCTGCTCGCCCGGCGGCTTATCCGTCCATAGTTTTTTCTCGTGGCGCTGACGGTTGTTTTTGACCACAGAATGGGCAATGGCGAGGATATTTTTGCTGGAACGGTAATTCTGTTCCAGCCTGAATTTGCTGCATTTGGGATAATCGTTTTCAAAATCGAGGATGTTGCGAATTTCCGCGCCGCGCCAACGATAGATGGATTGATCATCGTCACCCACCACGCAGATGTTACGGTGTTTGGCAGCCAGCATGCGCAGAGCAACATATTGTGCATGATTGGTGTCCTGGTACTCATCCACCAGAATATAGCGAAAACGATCCTGATAGAAATCCAGCACCAGGGGGAAGCGTTGAAAGAGTTCAATGGGCTTGACAAGCAGATCGTCAAAATCCATGGCGTTATTCTCGCGCAGACGCGACTGATAGGCGCTGTAGACGCGCGAAAATATTTCATCCTGCCGGTTCTTCACCATGGTGGCAAATTGGTCCGGCAGAATGAATGCGTTCTTGGCCCCGCTGATTTTATAGGCGATTTGTTTGGGTGGAAACTCCTGCACCTGAAGTTTCATGTCGTTCAAGACCATCTTGATCAAGGCATGCTGATCATCTTCGTCATAGATCGCAAAATTGTTGCCATATCCGAGGCGCTCGCCTTCACGGCGCAGCAATCGCGCAAAAAGAGAATGGAACGTGCCTATCCACATGCCGGAAATCATATTGGGGACGAGCTTGCGCACGCGTTCGCGCATCTCCCCGGCCGCCTTGTTTGTAAACGTCATGGCGAGTATTTCACGCGGTTCCGCAAGGCCGTTGGCGAGAATATAGCCGATACGATAGGTTAAAACGCGGGTTTTACCGCTGCCGGCGCCGGCGAGGATGAGAACAGGTCCTTCGGTGCTCGTCACCGCCTGACGCTGCTCCTCATTGAGGTCATTAGCTACCCAATTGAACACGGGCGTATGGCTCTGATTCTTGGACACGATGATTCCTATTTCCCCCGGTAGACGCGTTTACGTTCACGATCCAGGACTTTTTTGGCATTGATGTGACGGCGATAGTCCGCTGAAAAAGAATGACCGCCTTTGGTATTGGCCACGAAGAACAAATAATCAGTTGCCGCGGGATAGAGCGCGGCCCAGATCGCGTGTTTGCCGGGGTTATTGATGGGGCCTGGTGGAAGTCCCTTGTAGCGATAGGTGTTGTAAGGCGATTCGATCTCCAAATCCCTGAAAAGCAGACGGCGCGGCCCATCCGGGATGATATATTGAATAGTCGGATCGGCCTGCAGGGGAATGCCGAGCCGCAAACGGTTGTGGTAAACCGAGGAGATCACCGGCATTTCTTCGTTCAATTTCGCTTCCGCCTGAATGATGGCGGCCAGCGTGATGATCTCTTGGGTGGTGAACCCCATTTCCTGGGAGCGCAGATACAAGGTATCCCATACAGTCTTTTTAAATTGGCCGACCAGCTGGGTCACGACTTGTTTTTCCGTGATGCCATAGGGAAACATATAGGTTTCCGGCAACAAATAACCTTCCAGGTTGGCGGTGCCCATGCCGAAACGGCCGGCGTAATCGGCATCACCAGCCATCTGCACGATCTTGAGCGAATCCATCCCCAGTTCCTGCTTGAAGATGCGGGCAATTTTGCGAACAGTCAGTCCTTCGGGCACCGTCACCTTGGTGAGAATTTGCGGACCCTGCGTCAATGCCTTGATGGCTTTGTGATTTGAGATCGGTTGCGGCAAGCGAAAGCGACCGGCGCGCAGATTCTGCCGTTCATTCAGTATCCGCAAGGCGCGTTTAAATTGCGAAGCGCTGCGCACGACACCGGCTTCTTCGAGCATCACAGCGATCGAGTCAGCAGGGGTGCCAAAGCGAATTTTAATATCCGCAAATTGACCAGGCGGCGGCTGACTGATCGGCCAGTATACTGTGTACAGCAATGGCAGGACAACGAATAATAACAGAATTGCCAAGCCAGCCAGGAGGATATATCGTAACGGAACTCGCAACAGGACAGCTTCCATGGATCACCTGAACAGAGTTATATGAGAAAAACATCCATCTTAACAAATAAAGTTGAACGGGATGAAGGGATTCTATACTATCAGAGCAATATCATAAATGGCATGAGTCCACGCAGCAATTCCGAATCCCCGGTAATAATAGATCAAACAAAAAATCATGCCTGCCAGGAACCGATAAATAAACGAATAGACCGTGAACGATTCAAAACCCATGTAATGTGCCAGTGAAAAGAGCACCGAGGAAAAAACAGCACAGAATAAAGTGATCATCACGGGGTGAAAGGAGGTTATATGGCGCAGCGCATAGACAGAGCTGCCAAATAACAGCAAGCGAAAGAACAATTCTTCATAGACGCCCGCCCCGAGCGCCAGCATCAATTCCGAATGCAAAGCGCGCTGAACGGTCGCGCTGAGCATGAATTGTTCGATGGTTCCAGTCAGCACATAGGTCAGCGCCACTGCATAAAGTACGCTCTCGAAAAGTGCCACAAAAAAATGCGCCACCTGTATATGGGTGCCGCGTCGGCGAAAGCCGATGGCAAGCCCCAGGGCCACCACCAGTCCGATGCCGAGATAGAACGGACTGTGGAGGCCGATGCCTTTAAGCAGCGTTCGCAGGATGACATCCGCCCCATTGCGCACTTCGAGCACATGCTCCTGGCTGGCGCGCAGAGCCAGATATTCATATCCTAATAACAGCGGCAGAACCGCGATCAGTCCAAACGCCAGGGTTTGGCTGCTGCGGAAATAATCCTTGATCCGGGTGGTCAACTTTCGTCTGCGTTTCGCGGACAGAACAACCTCTCCATTTGATCTTAAAAGTACAAAGTTTTTGCCAATTTTACAAGTGTTCTTCATAAAAAAGCCTCCCTGAACCACAGATTCGGGAGGCTGTGACGATCGGCTGCCGGTTAACGAATCGTAAACTGCCCCTCGATGCCTTCTGCACTGTTAGGGCCAACCCAGACCTTAAAAAGCCCGGGTTCCACGACGTAACGATGATCGGCATCATGAAAGCCCAGTTCTGCAGGGCCCAGGGTGAACTCGATTTTGCGCGATTCGCCCGGTTTTAAATGCACCCGTTTGAATCCTTTGAGCTCCTTGACCGGACGGGTTACGCTGGCTGCCATATCGCGAATATAGAGCTGTACGATTTCGTCGCCCGCAACGCGGCCGGTGTTGGTCACAACCGCGCTGCACGTCAGTGTGGCCTGAGGCCCCATCTCGTTTTTATCCACAACCAGGTGCGAATAAGCAAATTGCGTATAGCTCTTGCCGAAACCAAAAACATACTGCGGTGTGACCGGCCAGTCAAGATAACGGGTGGTATATTTCTGCTCGCTGGTTGGCCTGCCGGTATTTTTATAATTGTAATAAAGCGGAACCTGACCGACAACACGCGGCCAGCTGACCGGCAGCTTGCCCGAAGGATTATAATCGCCGAAAAGGACATCGGCCATGGCGGGCCCCGCCTGAACGCCGCCGTGCCACCCCATGAGAATTGCCGCTGCATGATCAGCAATCCAGGGAATGGCTACCGGCCGTCCGGCGAGGAGGATGACCACCAATGGTTTGCCCACAGCCGCCAGCTCCTTGACGAGCGCTTCCTGAACGCCGGGAAGTGTTATATCCGCCCGGCTCGACGCCTCACCGCTGAGATCGGCGCTCTCGCCGACGACCGCAACGACCACATCGCTGTTTTTGGCGGCCTGCATGGCAGCCTTGAATCCGCTGCGGTCATTGCCCGTCACGCTGCAGCCTTTGGCCGCAACGACATGTCCGGGTTTGGAAGCTGCTGCCTGGATGCCTTGCAGCAGCGTGATGACGTCCTTGGCTTCCCCCATGCAGGACCAGGTGCCGAGCATATCCTGTTTGCTGTCCGCCAGGGGCCCGATGAGTGCAATTTTCGTACTTTTTGACAGAGGCAATATGTTTTTGTCATTTTTGAGCAGCACAATGGATTCCCGCGCCATCTGCCGGGCGATCATCAGATTTTCAGGCGTGAGCAGCACCTGCTTTTCCAACAGAGGATCCGTGTAGGGCTGGTCGAATAATCCGAGCAGTAATTTAATGCGCAAGATGCGTCGCACCGCTTCATCGATGGCCGCGGTTGAGACCGTGCCTTTGTCCACGAGGTCCGCTAGATGATTGCGATAGATGCGGCCCTCCATATCCATTTCGACGCCGGCATACAGCGCGAGACGCGCCGCCTCTGCCCCATCGGCCGCGATGCCATGATTGAGCAGCTCGCCAATGGAGTTCCAGTCGCTGACCACAAATCCTTTGAATCCCCACTCGTTGCGTAATACTTCGGTAAGGGTGAATGGATTGGCAGATGCAGGAATGCCGTTCAGATCATTGAAGGCGCTCATCAGCGTGGCGGCGCCGGCATTGACAGCGGCGGCGAAGGGCGGCAGATAGATGTCGCGCAGGGTCCGTTCGGATATTTCCGTGGTATTGTAATCGCGCCCGCCCTCGGCAGCGCCATAACCGACATAATGTTTGACGCAAGCGGCGACGCGATCAGCCGCGCTCAGATCCATCCCCTGAAAACCGCGCACGCGCGCAGCCGCCAGAGTTGCGCCAAGGTGGGGATCTTCGCCGGAACCTTCGGCGATTCTGCCCCAACGCGGATCCCGGGCGATATCGACCATGGGAGCAAAGGTCCAGTGGATGCCCGAGGCTCTCGCCTCGCGTGCCGCCACACCGGCGGCGCGTTCGACCAACTCTGGATTCCAACTGGCCGCTTCGGCCAACGGGATGGGAAAAATGGTCTTGTAACCATGAATCACATCCTGGCCAAAGATGATTGGAATGTGGAGCCGCGAATTTTCAACAGCGAGTTTTTGCAGGGCGTTGGTTTTCCCGGCGCCGGTGACGTTCAAAAAGGAGCCCACCGTGCCGTCGGCTGCCATCTGGCGGTGCTCCTCGCTATCGCCGCCTGTATAGTGCTTCAGTTGGCCTATCTTTTCGGCCAGGGTCATCTGTGCGAGTAACGCATCGATCTTGCCTTCAATATCCGTTCCATATCCAGGTATCTGTGCGGCAAGCATCAGAGGTAATAACAGGATAACCGCCACCACAATCCCGCTTCGTCGCTTCATGAACAAGTGCTCCTGATTTTCAATTCAGCTATTCAAGTACCGGTTTTAAAATGATCGTCGCCAAAGGTGGAATCACCAGATTCAGCGAGTAAGGCCTTCCGTGGAAGCCCTGCTCGTCGCTGTGCATGCCGCCCCAGTTCCCCTTGTTGCTGCCCCAGTAAATTTCGGCATCGGAATTGAACACTTCACGATAGAATGTGTGCCATGGTACGCCGACGCGATAGGCATCTCGGGATACTGGCGTAAAATTACAGATAAATATCAGGGTGTCCTGCGGGCGGTCGGTTTTGCGCATAAAGCTGATGATGCTGTTGTCCGCATCCTGAAAATCGATCCACTCAAATCCCCGCGGATCAAAATCGACCTCATGCAGAGCTGGTTCAGAGGTGTAGAGGCGATTGAGATCGCGAATCATGTCCTTCAGTTTTGCATGCGGTTCATAGTCGAGCAGGTGCCAGTCGAGACTCTTGCTTTCGGACCATTCCTGCCACTGGCCGAATTCGGCGCCCTGGAACAGCAGTTTCTTGCCCGGGTGACCGTACATGAAGGAGAGCAGGGTGCGCAGATTGGCGAATCGCTGCCAGAAATCCCCCGGCATCTTGTCCAGCAACGCGCGCTTG
>CAUJEL010000005.1 GCA_963169875.1 Candidatus Zhuqueibacterota bacterium | reverse complement strand
TCTCATTTTAGCTGTCCTGAATGTGCAAAGTTAGGTTGTGCGGTACATGATACCAACACCAGAACCTGGCGACATTTAGACTTTTTCCAGCATCAAGCCTACTTGACGGCACGCGTGCCACGCATAGTGTGTGCAAAATGCGGGGTCAAACAAGTAGCTGTACCATGGGCCAGGCCGGGCAGTGGTTTCACCTTACTGTTTGAAATAATGGCTCTACTTTTAGCGCAAGAGATGGCCATCGTGCCACTGGCTGAAATATTGCGTGTACATCCCGACAGCCTGTGGCGGATATTGGGACATTATGTCGACAAAGCTGTCCAGCAAGCAGATATAAGCGGCCTTACTGATGTCGGCATAGATGAAGTTGCCAAAAAGAAAGGCCATGAGTATATCACCGTTTTGGGCGATCTGCGCAAGTCAAAGGTTGTTTATGTTGCAGATACGCGGGAATCTTCGGCCATTGAAGCCTTTGCTGGTTATCTAAAATCCAAAAATGTCCCATCAGAACAGATTCGCCATTTTTGCCTGGACATGTGGCCAGCCTATTTGAAGGGCTTGGAAGAGCATTTTAGCCAATCCCAGCTCGTTTTTGACCGCTATCATCTTATGGCCAAAGCCAATCTGGCCGTTGATATGGTGCGCCGCCAAGAAGCCAAAGAACACGTAGAACTTAAAAAGACCCGGTATATCTGGCTAAAAAGAAAATACAAACTCTCAAAGGAGGAAGAAGTAAAACTAGCGTCGCTCAAGCGACTTAACCTGAAAACAGCACGAGCCCATGCCATCATAGAATCTTTACGGGAAATATGGGATGCAACAGATAAAAGTGAAGCTCGATTCTTGCTGAAAAAATGGTACTTCTGGGCTACACATAGCCGCCTTGAGCCCATCAAAGAATTTGCCAAAACTGTCCGAAATCATTGGGAAGGTATTCTCAATGTGTTCGATTGCTATATCACAAATGGCATTATTGAAGGTCTTAATAATAAGATCAAGACAGCAATGAAAAGAGCCTATGGATTCAAAACCTTCGAGTATTTGCGCACTATAGTTTTTCTGGTCGCGGGTAAGTTGGCTTTACCCACACGATCCTGACTAGAACCAATTAATAAAGAACGACATGCAAGCATCCGCTCAAAAACGTCCGCTGGAGAAGCCTTTTTCCTTCATACTATCTTATCTACGCGGTCACAAATCAACCCTGGTACTCGGCACATTCCTGGTGGCGATGACCACTTTTTTTCAACTGATTCCGCCTCTGGTTTTACGGTACGGGATCGAATACATGGAATGGTGCGGCGGCAGCACCCGGGCGGCTCTGCCAACCTGGATGGAGAATCTGGTCTCGCCGGTTTCCCCCCTGCTGGCACTCGCCGGGTTTGCCGCGGTCACGGTCCTGCTGGCGGCGATTCAGGGCGTGTTCCGCTATTACATGCGCAATACCTTGATCGGCATGTCGCGCAAGATCGAGTACGAGCTGCGCAACGATTATTTGCTGCATCTGCAGACGCTCTCCGCCTCTTTTTTTCAGCGCAATAAAACCGGTGATTTGATGGCGCGCGCGACCAACGATATGGAAGCAATTCGTTCCATGCTGGGACCGGGCATCATGCAATTTGCCACCACGATTGTTATCGGTCTGGTCTCCATCATTTTAATGGCCGGCATTTCCTTGAAAACCGCGCTGTGGTCGCTGCTGCCGATGCCGTTCGTGGCGGTCATTGTCTATCGCCAGGTTGGCCAGATTGAAAAACTCTTCGACCGTATTCAGGCGCAGTTCTCGACGCTGACCGCCAAGGTGCAGGAGAATCTCTCCGGCATACGCGTGGTCAAATCCTACGTCCAGGAAGAACACGAGATAGATCATTTCCGCGGCCAAAGTCAGGAATACATTCGCAGAAATATAAAACTCGTCAAGGTGCGCGCCAGTCTGTGGGCGACCATCGAATTTCTGCTGGGACTCACCACCCTGACCGCCCTCTGGGTGGGCGGTCAACAGGTGATGGCGGGCCAACTCTCCATCGGCGGACTGGTTGCCTTTCTCGCCTATCTCGCCATGCTGGCCTGGCCCATGATCGCTTTTGGCTGGGTGCTGAACATGTGGCAGGAAGGGCTGGCCTCCACAGAGCGAATTCTCGCCATCATGCGCCAGGCACCCGAAATTCAGAATGACGATCACACAGATGCTGCCCTGCATACTATACAGGGCAGCATCACATTTCGTGACCTGTCGTTCAGCTATAGCCCCGATGGCCCAGAAGTCTTGCGCCATATCGACCTGCACATCGAGGCGGGCATGACCGTGGCCATCGTCGGCGCCACCGGATCCGGCAAGTCCACGCTGGTCAATCTGATACCGCGCCTATACGATCCGCCTGAAGGCAGCCTGCTCATCGACGGCCGCCCCATTCAAACCTATCCCTTGCAGGTCCTGCGCCGCCATATTGGCATGGTGCCCCAGGAGACTTTTCTTTTTTCGGATACGCTCGAGGACAACATTGCATTTGGGGAAGAGGCGAGCAATCTATCCGCCATAGAGAACGCAGCGGAAATCTCCCAGATTAAAAGCGACTTTGATCAATTCCCGGACGGCTATGCGACAGTCGTTGGCGAACGGGGAATCACCCTGTCCGGCGGTCAGAAGCAGCGCACCGCCATCTCGCGGGCGGTCATCCGCAAACCGCGTATCCTCATTCTCGATGACGCGCTTTCGGCCGTGGACACCTACACCGAGGAGGAGATCCTCAAAAGGCTGCGCGCGGTCATGCGCGACCGCACCACCATTCTGGTGTCACATCGTATTTCCACGGTGCGCGATGCGGATCTCATCGTCGTGTTGAAAGAGGGCCAAATTATCGAACGCGGCAGGCATGAAGAGCTGCTGGCGATGCAGGGTGCCTATTACGAGCTCAACCAGCGGCAGATGCTGGAAGAGTCTCTGGCCGCATTGAATTGAGGATATCGTGAGCATGCATGATGATGAAATAATGGGCAAGGCCTATGACAGCCGCCTGATGAAACGCCTGCTGCGTTATCTTCACCCCTACCGCTGGCATGTGTTCACCGCAGTGATCATCCTGATCCTCGGTTCGGTGACAGAGCTGCTGTTGCCCTATCTCACCAAGGTGGCCATTGACAAATATATCGCCGCCAGGGAGATCCGCGGCCTGGCGCTGATTGCGGTCATCTATCTCACGGTTTTGCTGGTGCAAATGGTATTCGGATATCTGCAGACCTATCTCACGCAAAAACTCGGCCAGAAGGTCATGTTCGACCTGCGCAACCAGATTTTCAGCCATGTGCAGCGCTTGCCGCTCTCCTATTTCGACCAGAACCCGGTGGGCCGGATCGTCACCCGCGTCACCAACGATGTCGAAACCCTGAACAGCATGCTTTCCAGCGGCGTGGTCACCATCTTTGGCGACATCTTTGTGCTCGTGGGCATCGTCGTCATCATGCTGGTTTTCAACTGGCGCCTGGCACTGCTGACGTTCATCGTCCTGCCGCTCATCCTGCTCACCAGCCGCTGGTTTCGAGTTCATGTACGTGAGTCATTCCGCCAGGTGCGTATCCGCATCGCGCGCATCAACAGCTACCTGCAGGAAAACATCATGGGCATGGCCACGGTGCAGATTTTCAATCGCGAGCAGAAAAATTTCCAACGCTTCGAAGAACTGAACCGCGACCATCTGCAGGCCTATCTGCAGACGATCTACTATTATGCGGTTTTTTATCCACTCATCGAGTTGATCAGCGCCGTTGCCATTGCCCTGATCTTGTGGTATGGCGGCTTGCAGGTCATCAGCGGCGCGTTGACGCTGGGCGTCGTCGTGGCGTTCCTGCAGTACGCGCAGCGCTTCTTCCAGCCCATCCGCGATTTGTCGGAAAAATACAACCTCTTGCAATCCGCCATGGCGTCCAGCGAACGGATTTTCAAACTGCTCGACACGCCGCAGCAGGTTCTGATGCCGCAAAATCCCGCGGCGCTGCCACCGGCCTGCGGCGAAATCGGGTTCCGCGATGTATCCTTCGGCTATAACGAATCCGATGAAGTGCTGAAAAAAGTCAGCTTCACGATCAAATGCGGCGAGAAGGTGGCCATCGTCGGCGCCACCGGCGCCGGCAAAACCACATTAATCAATTTGATCAGCCGCATGTATGAGCCCACTCACGGCCAGATTCTCCTGGATGGCGTCGACACGCAGCTCATGGGACTGGCGGATTTGCGCAGCCGTGTGCGCATGGTGCTGCAGGATGTGTTCATCTTTTCGGGCACCGTGGAATACAACATCCGCCTGGGCGATCAATCCATTCCTATGGAACGGGTGATCCAGGCGGCCCAGGATGTGCGCGCCCACGAGTTCATCAGCCGCCTGCCTGACGGCTATCAGACCGAGCTGAGCGAACGCGGCAGCAACCTCTCTGTCGGACAAAAACAGCTCATCTCTTTCGCCCGCGCCCTGGTTTTCGATCCGGAGATTCTGATCATGGATGAAGCCACTTCTTCGGTGGACACGGAAACCGAGATTCTGCTGCGCGAAGCCACCAACCGGCTCATGGCCGGACGCACTTCGCTGATCATCGCGCATCGTTTGTCGACCATCCAAAATGTGGACTGGATTCTCGTGCTGCACAAGGGCGAGGTGCGGGAAATGGGCACCCATGAAGAACTGCTCGCGGCCAGGGGTATTTACTACCGGCTCTATCAACTGCAATACCATTTGACCAATTAGCATTTGGCGGTGAAGAAAACAGGTTAGCGCCGGAAAGGAGAAAAAACCATGTGCAAAAAAAGGCACTCCTCTCATCGTATCAACCTGTTCTGCTCGCTGTGTGCGGCCATGCTGATCTGTGCGTTTTCAGCGTGCAGCCAGGAGCACGGCCCGGTATGGCACCCACGCTGTGCGCTGCCGCGTTCACCGCATCCCCCGCGCAAGATCGACTGGTCCCGGGAGAATATCTATCTCCTCCTCATCGACCGCTTCCACAACGGCGATTCCTCGAATGATTCCGGCAACCATCCGGCCAGCCATCAGCCCTACGATCCTGCCCTGCAAAATGAGCAGGCGCTGAAAACCTATCAAGGCGGCGACCTGCAGGGCGTCATCGACAAACTGGATTATCTGCAGGGACTGGGCGTCTCCACCATCTGGCTCTCGCCGGTCTTTGACAACAGCGATAGCGATTTTATGGGCTGGTGGCCGTATCACGGCTATCACCCCATCGATTTTTACCGCGTCGACGAGCACTTTGGCAATATGGCGCTCCTGAAACAATTGGTCGACAAAGCCCATGGCCGCGGCATGAAGGTCATCCTCGATATGATCTATAACCACGTCGCGCCCGAACATCCCTGGGTGGTTGATCAAAAGCTGTGGGAGGGCGCCGGTTACAAGCACTGGTTTCATCCCCACAGCGGCGTGGATGGCAGCACCAGCATTCAGGACTGGCAAGACCAGGAACAGCTGGAAAACCGCGAATTGAACGGCCTGCCCGACCTGGCGCAGGAAAATCCGCATGTGTACAATTTCCTGCTGGACGTCTCCAAATTCTGGATCGTGGAGACCAATTGCGACGGTTTCCGGCTGGATGCGGTCAAACACATCTCCCCGGCCTTCTGGCAAAAAATATGCGCCGATCTGCATGCGTTCGCGGGAGATGATTTTCTGCTCCTCGGTGAGGTCTTTGCCGGTGAGACCGAATACGTGGATCGCTATGAAAACCTGGGGTTCAATGCGCTGTTCGATATCCCGATGTACTATACCATCAACCGCGTGTTTGCCCAGGGCGGCGCCATGCCGCTGCTCAGCGGACAAATCGAGCAGAACCTCTCGGCCTTTCAAGAGGTGCTCCTCTCCCAAGTGATCGACAATCACGATGTGGCGCGGTTCAGCTATTGGGCCAAAACCGATGTGCCATCCAAGATGAGACTGGCCACGGCATTTGCCTTTGCGCAGCCGGGCATTCCCATGCTCTATTATGGCAATGAAGTGGCTCTGGAAGGTGCGGCGGCGACCCATGAGCAGAGCGGCGCCGGGCAGGATTATCTCAATCGCCTGCCCATGCCGTGGCAGCGCGTTTACGGCGCCGATTCCGCACTGGTGCGCTACACCCGTCAGGTGCTGCACTTGCGCCACGCCCATGCGGCGCTGCGCAGTCCCAATCTGCTCGAGGTCTATCAGGATTATGGCGTCTATGCCTTTATTAAATACACGGCGCAGGAAGCGCTGCTGCTGATTTTTTCCAATGCCGCAACCCGTGAGAAACGTACCATACTCCTGCCCCGCGGTATTTTTGCTGCGACATCGTCGTGGCGGGAGCTGTTCACCAATGAGATTTATCGCAGCAAAAACGACAGTCTGCAGGTGGATTTGGCGCCTTATGCAGTACTCATGCTTTCGACAATGGATCGTTGGCGGCCCAACATGCTGATCGGCAAGCCCTGGCGCTGCGCGTTTACGCCGCGGATCAGCGGCGACATGAAATGGATTCCGTTCCGCTATGACGGTGAGGCGCGCAACGTTGCGGTGGCCGGGGATTTCAACGGCTGGTCGGCTGTGCAAAACAGGATGGCACGGTCCGACGCCGGCACCTGGGAAATTTCCCTGCCGCTGAAAAAAGGCCGTTACCGTTACAAGCTGGTCATCGATGGCCAGCGCTGGATTTTCGATCCGGTCGCCCGCGAGAGCGAGCTGGATCCCTATGGGGACAAGAATGCGGTGGTGGTGGTGGAATAACCCCTTGTGGATGCGCGCCGCCTGGATGCGGTGGGGCACACCTCCAGGTGGTGGGCTCCACCTGCATTGGGTGAGGCACACCTGTAGTTGGTGGGCTCCACCTGTTTGCGGCAGGGCTCACCTGGACTTGGTGGGCGCCACCTGCCTTGGGTGGGGCACAAATAGTATTCCGGTTCAGGCCAATAAGTGGGCATGCAGCGGAAACTTTTCGTCACTGCGCGACTCTGGATCACGCCTGTACCACTGTCATCCTTGTAAGGATCTTTTAGCGTCTTCGCCCAGATCAGCAGCTGTTTGCGCTGACCGACTCTTTCTGTGATACCTACAAGATGCTTACAGCACGACAAGGTGAGGGGATTGGCAGGAAAACAATGGTGTTCCTGGAAACCCCATCGGCCTCTCCTGAGGCCGACTGGTCGTGCTCAGGAGAACGCTCTTACAAAATCAACAACATCCCACAAAAGACTGTGCGACTGAGCAAAAGGAAATGTGATGAAGACTCGTTACTTGATAATGATCATGGCGGGGTTGATATCCCTGGCATGCTGTTCCAGCGACCTGCAGCCCACCCGTGACGATGGCACCTGGTTTTTCCTGCCGCCGGCGGACCTGCAAGCGGGCGCGCATCACACCCGCCACGCCGAGATTTTCGGCAAATATGTGCAGGGCTTCAATCTTGCCATTCTGCAGGGCATCGACATCGTCCAGGCTCACGCCCTGGATGGCGGCACCTATTTCGTGGGCAAGGATTCCATCCCGGCCGAATCGCCCGTCTATTATGACCTTGCCCTCTTTGGTCAACCATTGATCAAGGCGCCGCGGCACGCCTCCTATTGCAGCGGCGCTACGTACACGGCGTTCATGGAAGCCTTGAATCTGCTGCAATCCGGACGCGCCGCAGAATTGACCCCCGAACGCTTTGAGGCGTTGCGCATGCAGGAGCCGGATGGCGGTCGCCGTGAGGATATGATCAAAGCCTGGGGCTACTGGAATGCGGATGGATTCGGCACCCATTTCAGTCTGGTGCAATATCTGGGCATGGGCGATGCCATCAAACCGGCGCAGCTGCGGCCGGGCGATTTCATCAATGTCTCCTGGAAAAGCGGTCTGGGGCATTCGGTGATTTTTCTCGGATGGGTTGATGACCCGGCGGGCAAGAAACTGCTCTATTGGTCAAGTCAGCGCGCCACCAACGGCTACGGGGATCAGATGGTTCCAGTCAGCCGCATCATGAATCTCAAGGCGGTGCGCTTGATGCGGCTGGAGGGATTGTTCGAATTTGATCCGGGCGCGACCGTCAACACCGAGGTGCAGGGGGATAGTCTGGATTGGAAATAAAGGGTGGGCTTGCGCCCACCCTACTGTGCCCTGTTATTGAACCTCCCGTACCATTCTTCTGCAAAATATAAAGCCTGTTGGATATACGATAAGCGAAACCTTTGGCAGGCGGGCGGATGCCCAGCCTGCTCTACCTTGATAGTACGCCTCGCATACAATTCATCTGGGAAATATGAAGCTTGTTGAATATATTATAAGCGAAACCGTTTGTGGTTCCGGCTTGCCGCGACACAAGCCGGCTAAAGCCGGAACTACAAACTTTGAAATAACAGTTTTTCAGGACAATCCCAAAGTTATTTCAACAGCAGCATCTTCTTCACAAACACCCCGCCGTCCTTTACCGTTAAACGATAGAAATAAACACCCGACGGCACCAGCTTGCCGGAGGTATCGCGTCCATTCCAAATCATGGTATGTTGACCAGCCGCCACCTGACCTTGCAGCAGCCGCCGCACTTCACGGCCCTGTATGTCATAGAGACTCAAGCGCACCTCGTCCGGCTGCGGCAAGTGGAATTCGATGGTTGTCTGCGGATTGAAGGGATTGGGATAATTCTGCAGCAGCGCATAAGTCTCCGGAATCCGGCTCTCCGGATCAGTTTCCAGACCGGTCACAGTCAGATAGAGACGATAGTCTTCCACCTCGCCATCCGGCGCCATGCCTTGCTCCGGGATGCCCTTGAAGGTGCAGAAGCGGAAGCGCGCGAACACCTTCTCGGACAACGCCCCGCCCGGGACATTATAGTTGAGCAGATTGTCGCCTGCGACCAATGGCACGTCGAGGAAGATATGCTCATTGGCGTCGAACCAATCGCCATCGCCGTTCCAGTCGATCCAGGCATTGAGAAAGCCCCGGGTGCTGGCATGGACCTTGAAGGTGACAGGTGAATTGGAAATAATGGGTGACGTGACGATTACGCCATCGTCATCGTCGCTGCCATCCATGTCATCGCCGTTGGCGTCGCCATCGGGCTGGCCGTCGAGATCGGAGTCGATGCGTTCGCCAAGGAGAATACCCGGCACCAGGATGTGGCGGGCGCCATTGCTGGCCATCAGCGTCGCAAAGGTGGGATCGACGACATCGCCAAAGTCGTAGCCGTTATCCGTGGCGCCGAGGTAGAATTCATAATCTTCGACTTCACCGATATAGACCTCACCGGAATCGTCGTCAAAATAATGTAATCCGCCAATCTGGCTTAGGCGCACACGGGCGAACCTGGGACCGATCATGGTGCAATCGGGCAGCGTAACCGAGAATATGTTTTTGCCCTGCGACACCAGCACGTCTTTGAGGATATGATCGCCGGGTGTGGCCCAGGTGCTGTCGCCGGTGACATCGAGCCAGGCATTGATGAATCCTTCCCCGGAGGCTATGATTTCCATCTCATATCTCAGGCCGGGCGCATTTTCCGAGGTGTAGGGACCGCGCCAGGTGATGCCATCTTCGTCATCTGCGCCATCGCGATCGTCGCCCAGGGCATCGTCGTCGGACATCTCTTTATCCTCACCGTCGACGGTTGCACCAAGGTGGAAGCCGGGGTGGATGACGTGTCGCGCCATGCCAGAGGGCAGGTCGTCATCAAACCAGTCAGAGACATCGCCATAGTCGAACAGGTAGATGCGGTCCGAGACATAGATCAGATAATCTTCCGTTTCGCCGTCTTCAAAGACGCCGGAGCCATCCCAACCGTCAGGAAGGGCATTTTTTGTAATGGTGAATCGCGCCCAAACGTACCCCTTGTTCGGACCAATCCTGAATGAAGGCGGCGCTGCAGCGGACAGCATGCGCGTGCCCCAATCCGTGACGCGAAAGTTTTTCAGCACCCATTCATCCGCCGGACTGCCCGATTCTGTGCAGGTCGAACTGCCGCCCCACTGACCATTCATATCCCAGTCGAACAATACGTTGATGCAGGCATAATCATTTGGAGAGCGCTCGAGGATACGATAATAAAGGTCGAGATCCTCGCCCCATACGGCCGTGCCGCAGGCATGTCCGAGAGAGGTGGCCAGACCGCTGCCCTCAGGTGGCCTGTAGGGCGTGACAAACTCAGAGCCGGCCATTCCGGCAATACGGTAGGGCAATAACAATCGCAATCCCGCATCGCTCATCTCACTATAGCTGCGGCTGTCATAATAACTCTCATCCGCATCGTAATGCATGCCGAAAGAGGAGCAGAAACCGGCGTTGCCATTGCGTTCGTAATCGATCATGCTGCCAAAGTAGCGATACGTGGGCGGATCGTGGCGCAGGTACCCCGGAGAGCCATCATATCTGCAGGTGGGGAACCATCCCGAAGAGCTGCTGTCGGGATAGGCCAGCGCCCCCTCCGGGGCATCGCCGTAATCAGCGAAATCATCCAAAGAGACGCAGAGCAGGTAGTCCTCGGTCTCGCCGTCCGCAAAAGAACCGGAGCCATCAAAAGAGCCGGGAATGCGTTCCGGTGTGATGGTGGCTCGCATCCAGACATAACCGGCATTGGGACCGATGCGGAAGGTGGGCGGCGTCAGATCGCTGAGACGGCCGAACCCGGTATCGCCAAGCCCCTTGGGGATATGAAAGTTCTGCAGCACCCATTCACTGACCGAACCGCCGTCAGGACAGCTGATGCTTCCCCCCCAGCTGCCGTCCTGATCCCAATCGATGAGAATATTGAGATAGGCGCCGGCTTCGGCCTTGACGTGGTAGACCAGGTCGATGTTATCTCCCCAGATGATACTCTCGCAATTCTCGCCGAGGACGCCGCGCGTCCTGAAAACCGAGTTTGGATGGTAATAATCGCAACCATCGCCACCGACCGTATAACAAATCGGCGTTGTCAGGCCGATATCCTCGTAGATGTAAACACCATCGCGGATTTCATTCAGACCTTCATCTTTATCGAATTCACCACAAAAAGTGGGGCAAGAGCCGCCGTTGCCGTCCAGTTCATAGTCCACATGATAGCCGAGAAACATATTACCCGCGGCGCCATGCTGCACAAATCCTGCGGCACCGCTGTATTTGCAGGTTGGGAAATTGCCGCTGATGTATAGGTCGGGGTAAGCGATGGCGCCTTCCGGGGCATCGCCAAATTCAAACGGCAGTTTGATGCGTTCGGCGACGACGACGAGATAGTCCTCGATTTCGCCAATGCCGCCCGGATCGCATGGCCGCAGGATGGCTTCGTTGCTGAAACGCCAACGCGCATAGGTGGGGCCGGGCTTGGCGTCTTGCGGCACCACGATCAAAACGGGCTGGCTGCCGGGAATAGCCTGAACCTCCGCGACTCTTTCCCCTTCATCATCCCAATCGCCATCCTGATTGAAATCGATCCAGCCTTTGAGGATACCGGCCGCGGATGTCATCGCTTCCACCAGAATGGTGTCGCCGATGGTCACTTCTTCCTTCCAGAGGATGCCGTCTTCGTCATCCTGGCCGGTTTTGTCATCGCTCTGGGCATCCTCGCTGGGTTCAGGAGAAGATTCGGCATCGACCAGAAGGCCCAGACAGAATTTGGGATCCACGATCTGGGATGCGCCCTGTTTGATATCACCAATGCCATAACGTGCAGGCGCATCGCCATAATCCATCAAGCCGAGATTGCCCTGCACATGCAAGAGATAGTCTTCGGTTTCCCCCTCGCTAAAAACGCCGCTGCCGTCCCAAGGGAGTTCAACGGGTGTATCGCTGATGGTGAAGCGCGCCCATACATAACCGGGATTGGGGCCGATACGGAATGACGGAGGTGACTCGCTGCTGATTGCACCCCAGGGACGCGCCACAGGGTGGTTGACCAGGCAGTGTTCCGGCGCCGGGTGTCCATCACCGCAATCACTGGTTCCTCCCCATTGCCCATCCTGGTTCCAGTCTATCAGAACATTGATGTAGGCGATTTCACCCGAGTTGTTGATATATTTTGCATTTATGCCGGGGCCCCAGTCGGCCATTTGACATATACGTCCGATGGACTGGTTCTCTTCAAAATAAGGCGGCCTTTCAACGATCCGGTAGGCGCCCATTCCATCATAAGCAAGACCATAATTTTTCAGATACTCCAGTCCATCGTCGACATCCCGATTGAATTGATCGGCACGTACAGTCGGACAATTTCCACTGTTGCCATTGGTCTCCAGATCGGGTTCATTGCCGAGATAAATACGGTCGACCACGGCATGTTCGACATGGCCGCTGGAGCCTCCGTCCTTGCATGTTGGAAAGAGGCCGATCTGCCCGGTTGAGGGATAAGCCAG
>CAUJEL010000004.1 GCA_963169875.1 Candidatus Zhuqueibacterota bacterium | reverse complement strand
GTCACTCAGCCGTTCTCTGGAGCGCAGCTCTTCGATCCTGGCTTCCAGAAGTGAATTCTCCCCTTCCAATGCAGACAGCTGCGTCTGCAGCTTGCCATTGAAGCGGTATTGATGATCCACATTGACCTTTTGCCAGACCTTGAGAAAAACCAGGACGGCGATGATGGTCAGAGCAAAGAGAACCACGCGGTATTTATCCCGTGCCCCTTTGCGGCCGCTGGGTGGACGGTATTTACTGGTTCGCAAGGCCCTGTACATGTCAGATCTTCTCGGCAACTCTCAGCCGCGCTGAGCGCGCGCTGGGATTCTGGGTTATTTCATCTTGCCCCGCCACAATCAGTTTCCCGATGAGCTTGAGCGCCGGCGTGGCGCCGCAAACGCACCGCGGCAATTTTGGGGGACAGATGCACGGATGCGCCTGATCGCGCATGAACTCTTTGACGCAGCGGTCTTCCAGACTATGATAGGATAAAACCGCGAGTCTGGCTCCCTGCTTCATCTCAGCGACCGCCTGCGGGAGAAATAGTTGTAAATTTTCGAGTTCATGATTTATATAAATGCGCAGACTCTGGAACACCCGCGCACAACTTTTGATGGTATGAGGGCCGGGAACCGTGCGTTGCACGATGTCGGCCAATTGCCGCGTCGTTGTGAGCGGTTGACGGTTGCGCGCCCGGACGATGGCCGCAGCTATGCGGCGCCACGCCCGTTCTTCGCCGAAATCCCTGATTATTTGCGCCAATTGCCGCTCCTCAAAGGAATTGACCACGTCAGCCGCGGTCAAACCGCTGTCAGGATCCATCTGCATACTCAGAGGCCCATCCGCGGAGAACATAAAGCCTTTGGCCGGATCGTTTATCTGCAGGGCGGACACGCCCAAGTCGGCAAGAATTCCGTCAACCTGCCCCCGGCCGGTATGTGGAAGAAGAGATGAAAAATTGCGAAAATTACCCTTGATGGCAATGAATCGATCGCCGAACCGCGCAAGCCGTTGTTGCGCCCGCTGTAAAGCCTGTGGATCCTGGTCCATGGCGATGACGCATCCATCCAGCGGCATCTGATTCAGGAAACCTTCACTGTGCCCGCCATCGCCGGCCGTCACATCACAAATCAGTCTGGCGCGATGAGCCTGCAGCAATTCAACAATCTGCGGGAGGAGAACCGATTTGTGAAATCCTTCCACACACCCCTCCTGCCCCGTTAATTCGGCTGCATAGTGAGCAGCTCATCGAAATCCAGTGGTATCTGACCCAGCGTTTTTTGAATGGCCTCCTCAGCGGAGGCGCCATCCTCTTCGAAGAGACGCGGATTCCAGATTTCCAGGGTTGTGCCGCATCCCACCACCAGCACTTCTTCGCAGGACTGCAATTCTGCGTAATTCACCAGGTCATCGGGTATAATCAAACGCCCTTGTTTGTCCAAATCCACTTCGGCCGCGCGGCCGATGAACTGGCGCTTTATTTTTCGCTTGGTTGTTTCATCAATTTTTAGTTTATTAAGAATGGTCTGGAATTTTTGCCATTCATCCCAGCTGTAGCCGGTGATGCATTTTTCGATGCCGCGGGTGATGTAGAGTTTATCGCGCAGGCCATCGGGCAAGGCATAGCGAAGTTTGGCCGGAACCGCGAGGCGCCGTTTGCTGTCAAAAGAAACGCTGTATGTTCCCTGCAATCCAGCCATCATGCACTCATAAAAGGAGGAAAACCGCACCACAAAATGGGACAAAACACCCTCATTCACCCTTAAAAATAATCTATTGTTTACAAATAAGCAAGGGAAAAATCTGTTTTTTTAACTTTTTTCTTGCCCTGCATCACTTTCTTCGTTGGTAAGTCAAACAGTCAATTATATTATTTTTATTAATCTTATCACATACCTCTCCGGCTGGCATCTTTTGATTTCCCGCCTCTTCTACCCGTCCATCACGCAAAAATCCATTGCACCCTTTTATTTTTTGCTGTATATTGTACATATAATTGTATGTACATATTGGAGATCATACCTTGAAATTCATCACCATCCGCGAACTCGCCCGCTCCTCCTCCCGGTATCTCAAACAAGCCCATGACAAAGAGGATCTCGTCATCACCCGTCAGGGCCTGCCCTATGCCATCCTCTCCGGAATCGACGGCGATTCCCTGGAGGACTATATCCTGGCCAAACACTGCAAACTCGAACAGCAATTCGATCAGGCGCGTCTGGAGTATGATGCCGGGGAAACCCTCAGCGCGGACGATTTTCTGCGAGCCATCGAAGGTGAAGAATAGGATGAACCATCACTTTGAATTCAGCCAACGCGCGCGGCAGGATTTGTCCGGCTTGCCCCAGCGACTGCAAAAGAATATGGCCGCCAAAATCATCGAACTCGAAAACGATCCCGCCTCCCTGGCGGATGCGTGCCGAAAACTGCCCGGCTGCAAATTCCCGTGTTATCGAATAAGGCTCGTTCATGGGATTGATGTTTTTTGGCTGTTCTGCGGCGTGCAGGGACGTCTGTTGTTTTTACTGCGGATACTGCCTGAAAAAGAAGTGCAGAAAATTATCGATCAAAATAAATCGCCCACCCCTCGACGCACCCGATTGCCCTGACGTTGCGGACACTTTAGCACCTGTTGTATCTTTAAATATCAGTGCGCGCAATTTTACCCTTGAAATTTGTCAAGATTGTTGTAAATTAAAGGGCGAAAAAAAGAACAGTTAACAAAGGAGATTTATGATTACGGTTAAGCCCTTGCGCGGACTCTGTCCGCAGGATCCGCTAGCCGCAAAAGTTGCAGCGCCCCCCTATGACGTCATTTCCTCCGAAGAAGCCCGGGAAATGGCCAAATCCAATCCCCTCTCATTCCTGCATGTCAATAAACCCGAAATCGATCTTCCCGTGGGTACGGACCTTTACAGCGACGCTGTTTACGCCAAGGGAAGCGAAAACCTGCAATCCTTCATCGATCAGGGCATTCTCAAACAGGATGAGAAACCCGGCATCTATGTCTATCAACAAAGCTGGCGCGGACACACGCAGACCGGCTTTTTTTGTCTCGCCTCGGTTGAGGATTATGATGCCAACCGGATTCGCAAGCATGAATTGACGCGCGCCAGCAAAGAGGCGGACCGCACCAAACTCATGGACAGGCAAAATGCCCAGATCGGACCTGTTTTTCTCATGTACCTCTCCGAACCCGAACTGGATGGTTATCTGCAGCAGATCACGCAAACCGCCCCCCGGGTGGACTTTACCAGCAGTGATCAAGTCCGTCATGTTGTCTGGTCGGTTTTTGACGCCGCACTGATCAGCCGGATTCAGCGTGGTTTTGCGAAGCTGGATCAGCTCTACGTCGCCGATGGCCATCACCGTTCGGCGGCCGCCAGCAATCTCTGCCGCGAGCGCAAAGCCAATAATCCAAATCATACAGGTGAAGAATCCTACAATTTCTTCCTCGTGGTCATTTTTCCGCACACTGATTTGATGATTCTGCCCTATAACCGCGTGGTCGTGGATCTGAATGGATTAACCGTGCAGGCATTCATGAGCCGCGTTGCGGATCACTTTATGATGGAGTCCCGGGGCAAAACAGCGCCTGAGCTCCAGGAACATGAAATCGGCATGTACATCGATGGGGCGTGGCACCTGCTCACCTGCAAGCCAGGCATCTTCGATCCCAAAGATGCCCTGGATAATCTCGATGTCAACATTCTGATGAAAAACATCCTCGGACCCGTTCTCGGCATCCAGGATCCGCGCACGGACAATCGCATCGATTTTATCGGCGGCATTCGCGGCAACGAAGAGCTGGTCAAACTGGTGGATGCCGGCAAGTTTCAGGTGGCGTTTTCCATGCATCCCACCTCCATCGATCAATTGATCGCGGTGGCGGATGCGGGCATGATCATGCCGCCGAAATCAACCTGGTTTGAACCCAAATTGCGCAGTGGATTAGTCATTCATAAATTGGACTGATTTAAACAGGAGTCTATCATGAAAATATTATTGAGCGACAGCTTTGATGCCAGCCTGCCCGGCCGTCTGGCGAAATATGGCGAAGTGACTGATGATAAAAACCAGGTGGGCAGCGCCGATGTGGTGCTGATTCGCAGCAAGACCAAATGCACCAGGGAATTCATCGATGCCGCGCCCAACCTCAAACTGATCATTCGCGGCGGCGTCGGATTGGACAATGTCGATCGCGAACACGCCAAAAGCAAGGGTATCAAGGTCTACAATACACCCAAAGCCTCCAGCGTGGCAGTGGCGGAACTGGCGTTCGCCTTGATGATCGCACTGCCGAATCAGTTGATCACCGCCCACAACAGCACCGTGGCCGGGCAGTGGTTGAAGAAAGATCTCAAGCGCACCGAACTCTTGAATAAAACCCTGGGCATCATCGGCTGTGGGCGCATTGGCCTGGAAGTGGCCAAACGCGCCAAGGCCTTTGGCATGAAAGTCTATGTCTACGATGTCGTGCCGGTGTCCAGTGAGTATATCGATGGTCAGAAAGAACTGGCTGAATTGCTGCCCCTGTGCGATTATTTCTCGCTGCATCTGCCATTGACGCCGGAGACCACGGGCTTGATCAATAAAGAACGCATCGCCCAGATGAAAAACGGCGCCTGCCTCATCAACACCGGCCGCGGCAAAACCGTGGTGGAGGAAGATATCCTCGAGGCGCTGCAGAGCGGCAAATTGGGCGGATACGGAACCGACGTCTACGTCGCCGAGCCCCCGGAAAATGCAGCGATTCTCAAAGCGCCCAATACAGTTTTTGCACCCCATATCGGCGCTTCAACCAAAGAAAACCTGCTGCGCATCAGCGATGAAGTCGTGTTACTGATGGACCAATTCGCCAAAGGCGAGTTGGCCTAGTACTAAAACTGCAGAAGCCATCTGCAGAGGGCAACCCACCCCGGCCTCTGGTGAGGCCTGCAGATGGGTTTATCATTCAAACAAGAGTTTGCAGGAGTCCTCTCCGAAGGCGATCCCCATCGGCCACGGGAGAGGCCTTGTACAGATGTTTTTTAAATAAAGGAGATTATCATGGCACGCATCTATAATTTCAATCCGGGTCCCTCCACCCTGCCCCTGACGGCCCTGGAAAAAGCCCAGGCCGAGTTCACCGACTATAAAGGCTCCGGCATGTCGGTTCTGGAAATTTCGCATCGCTCCAAAGATTTCGAAGCCATTCTCGCCAATACCAAGGAACTGTTGCGCACGCTGCTCGGCATTCCTGATAATTACCAGATCATCTTCACGGGCGGCGGCGCCAGTCTGCAGTTCGCCATGCTGCCGATGAACTTTATCCCGGCCGGCGGATCCGCGGATTACGTCGTCACCGGCGAATGGGCGCGTCGTGCGTATAAAGAAGCCAACATCATCGCCAAGGGTCGCCTGGCTGCCTCGTCCGAAGCGGATAATTTTTCCTGGCTGCCCACCCCGGATGCCTGGGACCTGGATCCGGCCTCTGCTTATGTGCACATGACTTCCAACAACACCATTTTTGGCACGCAGTACCACGACTTTCCGGCGCTGCAGGACAAAAATCTGGTGTGTGACATGTCCTCCGATATCATGTCGCACCAGTTCGATGTCAAAAAATTCGCCATGATCTATGCGGGTGCGCAAAAGAATCTCGGTCCGGCGGGTGTCACCATGGCCATCATCCGCGACGATTTCGCCGCCAAAGCCAACAAGGGCTTGCCCACCATGCTCGCCTATGAAACCCATATCAAGCACGATTCGCTCTACAACACGCCGCCCGTATTTGGCATCTACATCATGCAGCTGACCCTGCAGTGGGTGAAAGATCTGGGCGGCCTGCCGGCCATCGAAGCCATCAACCGCAAGAAAGCAGAGCTGGTGTACAGTGCCATTGACGGCAGCGACGGTTTTTATCGTGGCACGGTGCGTACCGATTCGCGCTCCTGGATGAACATCCCCTTCCGGCTCACCAGTGAAGAGCTGGAAGCCGCCTTCATCAGCGAAGCCAAACAGGCCGGATTGATCGGTTTGAAAGGTCACCGCTCCGTGGGCGGCATCCGCGTCTCCCTCTATAATGCCATGACCGTCGAAGGCGTGGAAAAGTTGACCGCGTTCATGAAGGATTTCAAAGCAAAACATTAATATTCATACACGATCCTCTTAACAAAAAAGGCTCTCTGCTTGTCGCAGAGAGCCTTTTTTTTCAAAGGGACGGTCCCCATTGCCCATGACTCAATGGCTTTTCTCAAATTCCTGCCGCAGTTCCTGCTTGAGTTTGCCCATCTCTTCCTTGAGATGATCCAGCTCATTTTTCAAGTCCCGCATCTCATCCTTCAGAGATTCGCGCAGGGAATCTTTCGACCGCTGGCGGGATTGATCATCCCAGTAATAGCGCTGGTCTTTATCCCTGGATTTTTCCATTTCCTCCCGCATTTTGTCCATATGTGAGCGGATGGCATCATCATAAATGCGGGGGAGATTTTCCAGCGGCCCCATTGGCAGAAAATAGGTATCCGACTCATCCAGTTCCACGTTCACCGTATTGGCAGCGCCTTTGCGCAGGTATGTGATCGCAGCGGTTTTGCCTTTTTCAACATCGCGAATCTGTTCGCGCAGCTCGTCCGGTGTGCCGGTCTTTTTACCGCTGACCCGGGTGATCACATCGCCCGCTTTAAAACCGGCTTTCTCCGCCGGGCTATCCTCCTCCACCTCCGTGATCAGCACGCCCTCACCCGCTTTGAGATTAAAATAGCCGGCCAAGTCGTCATCCATCTCCTGGATCCGAACCCCAAGCCGGCTGGTGCCCGATGAGAAGATGAATTTTTCCGGCAGCTTCACTTTCAGCGTTTTTTCGTTCCTGCTACGGCGCTCCCTTGCTGCGGCTGGCTTGTCTTCCTGGTGCAATCCCAGTCTGGCTTTGAGCGATTTTTCCACGCCATCGCGCAGCACCTGAAAAGTAACTTCATCTCCGGGCTTCATTTTTGCCAGATCGCGGATCACATCATCTGCATCGCGAACCATCTGATCCTGCATTTTGAGGATGACATCCTCCTCCTTGATGCCGGCCTTTTCGGCGGGACTGTCCTTGATAACCTCCTGCACCAAGGCGCCATAGCGGTGAGCTGCTTTAGCGTTATCCGATTCGAAATCGCCCAGGTAGACGCCCAGCCAGGGGCGTCCGCCGTTGATCTTCTCCGATGAATCACGGGCCATCATGACCATGGGGATTACCAGCAAAAGGATCATGAAGTAGCATGAAAAATGCTTATGAACAAGTGACATGGTGCCTCCATGCATAAGATAATAATGCTTGCTTTTCACCGCACTGAAGCTTATTTTCCTCTAGTCAGAGCGGTGGGGATTTGCCACAATGGGATGGATGATTGAATCATGAATGCCTACAATTTTTAATACGCATGCAAATAAAATTTCGTTCCACAAATTTTTTACATTTACAAGCCGGGCTGTTCATATTGGTGATCGGAGCAGCCGGAATCGCTGCATCCCTTTTCTTTTCCGGTGTTTTGCAGCAGCTGCCGGTTTGCTTTTTTCGGCTGTGGACAGGCATTCCCTGTCCTGTCTGCGGCGCCACCCATGCCGGATTGGAGCTGAGTCGCGGGCATCTGCTGGGCGCATTGTGGGCAAATCCCTTTTTTACATTTGTCTATCTCGCGATGATCGTTACAGGGATCAATACGCTGAGCGGTCTTGTGATGAAAAAAAAGTGGTACATCGAACTGAGCGAACGGGAGGCAAAATGGGTGCGCGTCCTGATCCTTGCAGCCCTGCCTCTGAACTGGATATTTCTGATCCTGCAGCGTTTTAATCTTTTTTCAAGGAATTAACGCGCGAATTGTGTGGTTTTGATCAGTAAAGGCATCTCTTTTCAAGCGGGTAGACATGTGCTTATCGGTTTCACGGTAGAACGATACGAAAATTGGCATCCGGCAGACATCACCTCTGCCATGAAGAAACTCGGCGTTAATTTCATTGAACTCAACCGCAGAGTATTTGCGGAATTGCCGGCCGTCCTTCCTCAACTCAAAGGCATGCACACCGCCTTTCATCTGCCCATTGTGGATGACGACGGCTGGGATTTTTCCTGCATTGCCTATCAGGCGCAAATCGATGAGACCATCGCCATCCTCAACCGGCATCACCGTGACATGGGGTTGCAGCACATCATCTCTCATCCTTCGGAAGCAAAATTCGCCAGCAAACCAATTGACAGCAGCGAAGAAATGCTCTTCGCTGCGTTGTCACGCCTGCAAATCCCGGTTTTCTTTGAGAACATCGCGAACTATTCGCCCCAGGAATTTCGCGCATTTTATGAACGCGCCAAGGCGTCTCTGGGCGACCGTTGTGCGGGCATGTGTTATGACGCCGCTCACTTTCAGGTAAGCGGATATGATCCTGTCGAACAGTTCCACGCGTTTCGCGATATCATCCGCTGCGCGCACCTTTCGGACTGCCGAGGTGATGAGGATGCGCACCTGCCGTTTGGCGCCGGCGGAGATCTGCCTCTTGGCCAGCTGTTACAGGCCATGCAGAAGAGCGGTTATTCCGGTCCGATCACCCTGGAAATCCGTCCGCCCTCCAGCGGTGAACTGCGCGCTTATATTCGCAGTTACATGACTCTGTTGCGGCAGTTGGACCCGGCCCGGTACCATCAAGCGCGCCTTCGCCTGGTCTTGCTGCGGCCGCTGCTGAGTTATTTATCCAGATGAGGCAGAGATGAAGCGGAGTCAGCATTTTATTTTTATTATCGTTAAAAGGATTAAAAATAATCTTGCATTTTACACCAGGGCGCGTTACTTTGTAAACAGAAGCAGCTGTGTTCGGGCTTTAAGCTGATCCCTCAATAGCGAAATGAAGCAAATAAAAACAAACCTCCCATTTAACCATCAATCACAATCCCCAGGCGATGCGTACGGGCTTACATGCCTGTATCCATACCGTTCAGGCATCCCTATATTGCATGGCGATGTAAATCGGCATAATAAACCGCAAGCTTCATTAACAAAGCGAGGTTGAGAATGAGCCAAAATTTTCATTCCTTGATCCCAGAATTAAAAAAACGCATCCGCGAAGAATGCATGCGTGAAACTCTTCAGGACACCGAGCATCTGCTGGGCGTGCCGAATCCGTATATCATCCCCGGAAAAGGCAAACCCGAAGCGCTCTATTACTGGGATACCTATTTCATCAACCTGGGCTTGCTGCGCATGAGAATGATCGATTCGGCGCGGCATAATGTCGAAAATCTGATCTTCCTCTTGCGCAAGTTGGGTTACGTCCCCGCTTCCAACCATCGCAGTATGCTGAACCATTCGCAGCCGCCGTTTCTGCCGTGGATGGTGCGCGATGTCTATCGCGCCACCGGCGATAAGGAGTGGCTGCGCCGCGTTTTGCCCGAAGTGGTGCATGAATTCCGCTTCTGGACCAGCAAACCGCACACCACGCCCACGGGATTGTACCGTTACCATCCCGTCAAGGAGGGGGGCACATGGCCCGCGGAGAAAATGGCGCAGGCTGAATCGGGATGGCTGGATTCGCCGCGATTCACGGATCCGAGAAATATCAACGCCGTCGATCTCAACGCCCTGATCAGCCGCAATGCCAAAATGATTTATGACCTGCAGGTTGAAGCCGACGGCCATGGTGACGAACAGCTGCTGCAAAAATCCACACATCTTAAAAAACTCATGGAGCTTTGTTGGGATCAGGAAAGCCGTCGCTACCTTGATAATGATTTTATAAACAAAACCTTATTCAAAGTTCATACGCTGGCCAGTTTCATGCCGCTCTTCGTGGAGATGGTAGATGAGAGTCGCGCCAGGTCCATGCATGAGCACCTCAAGGCTTTCATAGCGCCGGGCGGCTGCACGCTCACGGATAAGAAATATGATCACAACGGATCGATCTGGAATTATCCGCTGATTCAGGCGCCCTATGTGTACACCACTATCAAGGGTTTATGCGATTACGAACTCATGGAAGATGCCGCCGATATCGGCACCAACTGGCTGAGCATGGTACAGGAAGTCTATGAAAAGACCGGCGAGACCTGGGCCTGGTACAATGCCCAGGATCGTTCGCATATCCATCCTGACGGCGTGGAGAACGCGGCGCTCCTGGGATGGACTGCGGGGGTCTATACCGAACTGGTTGACTGTCTCGGTTTGGATGAGGAATCCAGCGCGCCTATGTCCATCATCATTGGCACCGCGGGCCATATCGATCACGGCAAATCCTCCCTGGTGAAAGCCCTGACCGGCACAGACCCTGACCGGCTCATCGAAGAGCAGGAGCGGGGTATGACCATCGATTTGGGCTTTGCATTTCTCAGCAAAGAGATCGCATTCATCGATGTGCCGGGGCACGAGCGCTTTATCAAAAACATGGTCGCCGGCATCAGCACGGTCGATCTGGCCATGCTGGTCATCGCCGCGGACGACGGGGTCATGCCGCAGACGCGCGAGCACCTCGATATTCTCTCCCTGCTGCAACTCAAACGCGGCATCATTGTTCTCACCAAGATCGATCTGGTCGATGCGGATCTGCTCGATCTGGTGCAGCAGGACGTGCGGGAGAGCGTACGCGGCACATTCCTGGAAAAAGCGCCGGTCTATCCAGTTTCTTCCACCACTGGCGCAGGCATCGACCAGCTGCGCGCGGCCCTGCTGCAGCTGGCCGGCACGACTGAAGCGAGGCCGGATCGCGGCGTCTTCTGGCTGCCCGTGGACCGCTCTTTTGTCATCAAGGGATTTGGCACGGTGGCAACCGGATCTGTGCTCTCGGGCCGGGCCCGTATCGGCGAAATGCTCGAACTGCTCCCCGAGGGACGGCTGGTCAAGGTGCGCGGATTGCAGCAGCACGGCGATACAGTGAACGAGATCACCATCGGCAATCGCGCCGCCATCAATCTGCAGAACATCAGCAAGGAAGAAATCCAGCGCGGTGATGTGCTCGCCACGCCGGGACAGTTCACAGCCACGACCCTGATGGACGGGCGGCTGCATCTGCTCAAAAACGCGCGCAAGGAACTCCTCAACCGCAGCCGGGTACGGCTGCATCTCGGCACGCGTGAGATCCTGGCGCGCGTCAAACTGCTGGAAAGCGAGCGTTTGCAGCCCGGTCAGACCGCACTGGTGCAACTGCTGCTGGAAGAGCCCGCCGTGGCCATGCGCCGCGATCCCTTTGTCATCCGCCACTATTCGCCCGCCTACAGCATCGGCGGCGGCATCGTGCTCGATACGTCGCCGCAGCCGCACCGGCGCTTCGATGCCGGGGTCCTCACCCGCTTGCGCAGCCTGGAAAATCCCGATCCTTTGGAGATCATCACCTCCACCCTGCTCAGCCGGCCTTTCAGTCCGTTGAACGAATCCGAATTACAGGCGATCAGCGGACTGGCACCGGAAATAGTACACACCGTCCTGGAGCAGTGCCTGGAAAAGAATCAGGTGATGGCATTGACCCTGGCTGGCCGCCGGGCTTTTTTACATCTGCAAGGCTATGAGCGCTTGCAGATGCTGATCAGGACGGCATTAGAGGCATTTCATGAGCGCGAACCGCTGCGGCCCGGCATGGGCAAGGCCGAACTGCGCGCCGCCATGGGCCAGGGCGTAACACCCAAACTGTTTGAAATGGCCCTGGCGGACCTGGTGAACCGAGGAGAGGTTGTTGAGCAGCCACAGTGGGTCAAGCTGGCGCAGCACGAGATTCGCATGAGTCCCGCCGATGAAAAACGAGCCGGGCAGATTGTGGCGCAGCTGGGGGCATCGCCTTTTTCGCCACCGGAAGAGGCCGAGCTGGCGAAAGCCCTGGCGATTCCGGTTGCGGACGTGCGCCGTATCCTCGGCGCGCTGCAGGGCATGGGGCGGGTGGTGCGCCTCGAGGGAGATTTTTTCTTTCTGCAGAGTGTTCTCGATGAAGCGGAAGAAAAACTGGTGGCGTTCGGACGGAGTAAAGAGGAGATAACCGTTGGCGAATTCCGCGAGTTATTGGGCACCTCGCGCAAGTATGCGGTGCCGATGCTGGGCTATTTCGATCACAGAGGCCGCACCGAGCGGCTGGGGGATGTGCGCAGGATCGTCGTGGATGAGCCATAGCATTGCTTTGGCAGGGTCTTGCATTGAAATCATGTGAGGAGCTGGGAAGTCATGTTAAAAAGCAGCATACAGATATCCACACCCGGAGGCATTACGAGTCAGGCGGCACTCCAGATTTCCAATATCGCGAGACAACATGGCGCCATGGTTCAATTCACCCGCCAGGATGGTCTGAGCGTTTATGTCAACAGCCCGGGGCTGTTACAAATGATGCGATTGAAATGCGGAGACGAGGTGCTTGTCGCTGTGGAGGGCGGCGATGAACAACGCGTGATGGATGAGCTCAGCGTTCTGCTGACTGCATAGTCGTGGGGTATTGTCCTGCAGTAAGGTAAAATATTTGTTGAAATGACATTGACGTAGGTAGACCAGACTCGTCGACTTGCGGTGATGTCTGTGGCAAACCCGGCCGTGATGCTCCGCGTCGCTGCAAACAGCAGGCGATGCCGCTTGCGGTCTGAGCCTGTCGAAGGCAGAGAATCATTGGCTTCATTAGGCTCAACCAATGATCATAAGGAGAAAACACCCCATGACACATCGACCCGCCGCTGATGAATATGCCCCTTACTATGAAAAATACGTCTCACTGGTCCCCGGAACCGATATTTTATCGATTCTGGAGAAACAGATTGAAACCATCCAAAAGTACGCCGCAGCGGTTTCCGCTGAGCGCGAAAAGTATCGATACGCTGAAGGCAAATGGAGCATCCGCGAGGTATTCGGCCATATGATCGATGGGGAGTGGGTGTTTGGCTACAGAGCGCTCTGCATCAGCCGCGGCGAAACCGCACCCCTGCCCTCTTTTGACGAAAATGGCTATGTTGACCATTCGAATTACGCAAATCGCGAGTTGGCAGAGCTGTGCGCAGAACTCGTCGCGGTGCGTCGGGTGAATCTGATGCTGCTGCGTACTTTTGACGGGCAAAACTGGGAACGCAGGGGCACAGCCAGCGGCAAGACCGTGTCGGCGCGTGCCCTGGCTTTCCTCATGGCCGGACATATACTTCACCACCTCAGCGGCCTGCACAATAATTATGGTATTCTACCCCGTGAGTGATAAACATCGTTTTACATCTCTTATTTTTCCAATAGAAAAAGTGTAAATTATTTCTGCATTTTGCATGCGTTTAATAGAATATCTTTGTAAAATCATTAAAACCAATAGCCGTTTCCCTGGGAGGGGTTGTATCGCCGCCTATTGCAATAAACGGTCAAATCGCACCGTATTGGTGGAGGACAACATATTGAGTAACATAAAATCAATAAATTAAATACACCGCTTAAGAAAATAACAGGTGTTGTGCTGGTTAATATACTCGGATTCGGTGTTAACGGGCAAACCTATCCGGAATTCTACCACCCTTCGGGTTACCGGTTACACTTGATAACACAGAATCCGGGATATAATGTTGGGCGGTAGAAGTACTTGCAAATTAATAAACTTCGAACTATTTTTGAATAGCGTAATAAAATGGATTAATACATGTTCCTGGATATTCAAAATAAAGTATTAAGAGATGATTTTGAGTTTTCAAAACATGCAGCTGACCAATCTATTCTGCAAAATATTCGGGTAGAGGAAATACGCCAAGCTTTCTTAAATGGTGAAATAATAGAGGATTATCCAAAGGATAAATACGGCCCAAGTTGCCTGATATTTGGATATACAAAAAGAAATCGTCCTTTACATATTCATTGCAGTTACCCAACTCGTCCAATTTTAAAAATTATTACGTTGTACGAACCAAACTGTGATGATTGGATCGATTTTAAGATACGTAGGAGACAATACAATGGTAAGAGAAGAACTTTTAATTGATGAAAAAGTAACCTATTCGATTTTCAAGGATGGCAAATTTATCATCATTGAAAATGTCCCAGCGAGAGTTAATAAAGAGACAGGGGAGCAATTTTTTTCTCCCAAAGCCGTCGAAAAAATTCAAAAACTTATTCTTGGAAATCCAAAGCCCCAAAGAACTATTAAGACTCCAGTTTTTGAGTTTTCGTGATCATCAGTTCGCCCAACCCATGTGTTCACCTGACCGGCACCGCCTTTCATTTGTCCAATTTATTGCACAATAAGAAAGGCTTTGTTATTTTATGGCAACTTTTTGAGCGGCGCCGGCAGGTGACACTTTTCGTTGGAAAAATCAATTGCATTCTATAATAAAATGATTATATTGACCTATTATTGTGGTCATATCACCTATATAAGAGGTCATTATGCTAGAAGCGATCTTAGGTTCAACAAATCGTGAACGTATACTTTTATATCTTGTATTTCGCAAAGAGGGATATGCGAGAGAAATATCGCGTTATTACAACACCGACTTGAGCCAAATTCAAAAACAACTTGAACGTCTTGAAAACGGTGGCATTCTATTTAGCCGTAGTGTGGGTAAAACCATCATCTATGCAATCAATCCCCGCTATCCCTTCAAGACTGAGCTTGAATCCCTCTTTAAAAAAACCTTCGAATTCTTGCCTAAAGATGAGCAAGCTTCGCTGCAAATGGATAGAAAAAGGCCTCGAAGAAAAGGCAAACCTGTATGAAGCCTATCGAGCATATGTCCTTGGCAGAATTAGCGGCTTTCGTTTGGTCGCATCTAAATAAATGTGATATTCATTGTGTACTCTCTGGAGGGGCATGCGTCTCGATTTACTCCTCCAACCGCTACCAGTCCTTTGATCTTGATTTTATCGAAAATATCTCATCAAATCGAAATAAGATTCGTTTAGCACTTGCAGAAATTGGATTTCATGAAGAAAATCGTTATTTCAAGAACCCACTTTCAAAATTCATTGTCGAATTTCCTGCTGGTCCTCTATCCATTGGAAGTGAACCTGCCAAAGAAATTGTGACAATTAATTTTAGCACCGGTTCACTTGCCTTGTTATCCCCGACTGACTGCGTAAAAGACAGATTAGCAGGATTCTATCATTGGAATGACCTGCAATGTCTTGAACAGGCTGTAATGGTTGCCACTGAAAATAAAATAAATATCGCGGAAATTGAAAGATGGTCGCGTGTTGAAAACAAATCTTCAGAGTTTTTGATATTTAATAATAAATTGTCACGATAATTTCCCAACCCTCGGCCGCACCGGATGCAGGGCTATCGTTTTCTTTTATAGTTGGTACCGCAGAGTTCAAAATATAAACGTAAAACCAAACCTGGCGTTGCCCTGCACCGGTGGGCCGTCTTGTTCAGCCATCGCGTTGCTCGGGCTGAATCGCGGCGCTGAGCATCGAGTGCCTGAGCCTTCGCTCCGCTCAGGCTGAACCAGGCACTCGAGCAGACACGCCCCCTGCGGGGGCTGCTGCTCAGCGCCGCGATTATACGGCACTGCAACAACTGAAATGAGGAAGGTATGAAGAAATTATTTTTATTGGTTTCTTTTATGTTCTCTTTTTTGCTAGCTGTAAATGCTACTGCTCAGAATCTATCACTTCCAGAAGGTGCACAAACGAAATGGGTTGTGGATGGGCCTGAAGAGATTGTCAGTTATTTATTATTTGATCCATTAACTGTCAAAGAGAAAATTCCATCGTTTCTGCGGTTCATTACAGTTAATGAGCTTGCTGTTGAACAAATACCTTGGGCAAAGGAACATTTAAGTAAATATCCGGCACATGCGGATTGGGGCATTTCATTTCTTGAAATCGTCAAAATGAAAACATTTGATATAGACGGACGCACACCCCAATGGCCTGAAAATGGAGCTATGGCTTTATGGTTTGCTCGTGTAGCACAGTCAGATTCGACGAATGAACTGGGTCAAGGAAAACCATTTCTGGCTTTGGAATGTTGGATGCCCGATAGCATGTATGTTGGTTATATGCGCAATAAAGGTCACTATGCTAGCTATGGAGATGTGCGACTTCGCAAGAATTCAGAAGGCAAGTGGATTGGATCTATTCATGTCAGCGGATTTAGTGTAGTCTGCGAATGTATGCCTACTCGAAGTGTCGAAGGCTTTGGATCAAATGGTATGCAGGTAATTATCCCACCTGCAAAATCTGGCGTAATGAGTATTGTTCGAGTAGCTTTCGCTGGACATCAGGAACAGTTATGCGAGGATGATGCCACCTGGAAATTTAAAGGTGTTCATCCTCTGGTTAATGGAATGATATTAGGACCTTCGAGTTTTCAATTTGGATACAGTCTCATAGGAGGCGCTTACCTCCGATGAGAAGTGATAAATAACAGTGCCGTATAACCAGCGGCTCAAGCTGACCAGATGAGCGTGGGTGCAATCAACATTGCTAATGGTGGTTTTTCGCTTTTATAGTTTGCTTTTCAGTACCTCGTTGGTTAAGAGAAATAAATTTGGTTTTCAGCATAAACTTGTTTCGTTTTGTGGTTAATTGAAATTGATCATGCGGCAGCTTAGCCGCCATCCATTGTACCGCAAAGTAAACTTAAAATTATTAGAGAAAGAAATATGAAAAAATCAGGGAATCAGAATTTCCAACGTTTGGATAAATCGCAATTTTCGATAAATGCATTAACAGACGATTTAGACGATCGTAATTATTGGTTTTCGAAATCACCAATAAAAAGACTGGAAACATTGAAATGTTGAGGACTTTGAATTATGGCCATCTCGCTTCATCCCGACTTCACAGACTTTTTGAAATTGCTGAACTCTCATAAAGTCGATTATTTATTAATAGGTGGATACGCAGTAGGTTACCATGGGTATCCTCGTGTAACCGCGGATATCGATATCTGGATAGCAACTAATCCACCGACTGCTTCAAAAATGGTGAAAGTTCTAGATAAATTTGGTTTTAAAGTTCCCGAGTTATCTGCCGATCTATTTCTGCATCAAAACTAAATTGTAAGGCTTGGAAACGCACCTGTGCGTATTGAGGTTCTCACAAGCATTTCAGGTGTTAACTTGATGAATGCTTCAAAAATAAAACAATCGCCTTAATCGATCATGTGAAAGTATATATCATCAATTTAAAAGACCTAAAGAAAAACAAGAAAGCAAGCGGTCGCGAAAAAGATCTCATTGATCTTAAAAAGTTGCCCTGAATATTTTTACCTGAATTGTATCTCAGTCTCCGGTACAACCCTCGGCCGCAGCGGATGCCGGGCAATCAGCCTCATTTCGAGTATGTATCGCTGTCGCTATAAATTATGTGTTTGAAGTGCATGACGCGCTCGCCCTGCACCGGTGGGCCGTGTCGTTTCCGAGACGCTTGCGCGTCTCGGAAATCGCGCGGGTCTGCTGGCAGCACTCGCTCGCGCAAGCGCTCGCGAACAAGCGAGTACTGCAGACGATTCAGCCTGCATGTTGCTCGGGTTGTATCACGGCGCTGGGCATCGAGTGTCTGAGCCTTCCCTCCGCTCAGGCGGGACCAGGCACTCGGGCAGACACGCCCCCTGCGGGGGCTATTGCTCAGCGCCGCGATTTATCAGATAGACAAAAAATACTTGAGGTAATCACTTATGCGTGCAGTTTTGTTTTTGATTATGTTAACCATAATACTCTCTTCTCAGTCCCTTTTTGCCCAGGAAATTCAAAAACAAAGAGTTATTATATTAACCGATATTGAAGCGGATCCGGACGATACACAATCTCTCGTCCGCTTATTATTATATTCTAATCAAATTGATATAAAGGGATTAATTGCTACAACCTCCTGCTGGCATAGAGATATGGTCAATCCCGAATCTATTGAAAAAGTTATTCTCGCCTATGGTAAAGTGTATGCAAATCTTATCAGGCATGAATCCGGATTCCCAAGTGCGGATGCATTATTAAAACTTGTAAAGAGTGGTTTGCCAAAATATGGAATGCTGGGAGTCGGAGATGGTAAAGATTCTGAAGGTTCGGATTGGATCATAAGAATCCTGGAAGAAAAAGATGAGCGTCCATTGTGGATATCAGTTTGGGGAGGTGTCAATACGCTTGCCCAGGCATTGTATAAGATCAGAAAATCAACAACAGAAGCAAATGCCACAAAATTAATTTCGAAACTGAGGATTTATGCCATATCCGATCAGGACGACTCCGGCATCTGGATTCGAAATAATTTCCTGGATTTGTTTTATATTGTCAGCCCAGGCGATCATTATGACAGCGCTACATGGACTGGAATTAATACATTTGTGAATGGTTTAAATAATGATAAAATAAGCAATACCTGGATAGCGCAAAATATTCAGCAAGGTCACGGTCCTCTTGGCGCCGCATATCCGGATGTGGCCTGGGGCGTCGAAGGAGATACGCCTTCATTTTTATCATTAATTCCAAATGGCCTCAATGCAGCAGAGCATCCCGACTGGGGCGGTTGGGGAGGTCGTTACGAACTTTATAAACCCGATTTTTCTTTGATTAAAAAAGGAGGATCGATTGTTGTAATCGCGCCTGAAACGAGAAAAATTTGGACAAATGCCAAAGATAATTATACGCCGTATATTCATGGTGAATATGGACGTGCGGTAATAAAGGATACAGTATCTTTCAGCGATGATAAAGTGACACTATGGCGCTGGCGTGATGACTTTCAAAATGATTTTGCAGCCCGCATGGATTGGTGTACAAAAAGCTATCAAGATGCCAATCATCCGCCAGTTCCAGTATTAGGACATTCCGGGGAAATGACTGTAGAATCAGGTGAGGGCTTTGCTTTGGATGCAAGCGGCTCAACCGATCCTGATGGAGATAATCTCAGCTACTTATGGTTCAACTATCCAGAGGCTGGTTCATGCAAGGAAAAGATGCAGATTGAGGGAGCGGAGAATTCTCATGGAGCATATGTAATCGCTCCCAAGGTCGTAAAAAAAGAAACTTCACATTTGATTTTAAAAGTTACCGATAAAGGCAATCCTCAATTATCAAGATATAAAAGAATCATTGTAACTATAGTGCCTGAATAAAACAGGACAACCGCCAGTAAGCTGTTGCAGTTGAGGGGTGCGGCTCGCCGCACCATTGAGCACATGATTCATGCTTAACCAGCGGCCGGTGCGGATAGCCGCTGGTTCATTGGTCATATTGAAATTCTTACGCTTTTTCCGCTGCTGCCGCAACGCCGAACGTTGTACCGCAAAAGAAATTATACGAGAAAAAATTATGAAATAATCAGGCAATAATAATTTCCAACGATCGGATAAATCGCAATTTTCGATGCGTGCATCTACCGACGATTTAGACGACCGTGACTATTGGCTTTCCAAGTCACCGATACTCAAATTAGAGCACATGGAAATGTTGAGGACTTGGCATTATGGCTATCTCGCTTCATCCCGACTTTTAAGACTTTTTAAATTGCTGAACTCTCATAAAGTCTATTATTTATTAAAAAGTGGACTCGCCACGCTCGGCGTGGCGTGCGATTTCAACGGCAAGACTGCATAGCCGTAAAAACTGTGACTGCCAGGCCCCCCATACCCTGCGGGCCGGTGTCCGTTCACGTTTCATCCCAACAACGAAGAGTCTGTATGGATAGTAATCAATTTTCCGATAAAGTACGAGGTGTTATCTTTGGTCATGCCGTGGGTGACGCCCTCGGACTGGGCACCGAATTTCTGTCCAAACAACAGGTCAGAATTTATTACCCCGATGGCTTGGAACACTACGCACAGATCAAACAGGATGCACACCGCTGCCGCTGGGCTGTGGGGGACTGGACAGATGATACGGATCAGATGCTTTGCATACTGGACAGTCTCTTGAGCAAGGGCAAGGTGGATATTCTGGATGTGGCGGTCCGCATTCATCAATGGGCTGCCGGTGGAGGAATGGGCATCGGTGCGACAGTGGCTTCTGTGGTGTATTCATCAGATTTTTGTACCCAACCGCATCGTGCTTCACAACGGGTCTGGCTCTCATCAGGAAAGCAGGCCGCTGCCAACGGCGGCGTCATGAGAACCTCTGTGCTCGGCGTGTGGGAGAACGCGTCGCCGGAGGCCGTCAGAAGGAATGCGGAGGCCGTGTGCAAGATCACGCACTATGATCCCAGATGTGTGGCTTCTTGTGTTGTTGTGTGTCTGGCGATCAGATCATTGCTCCACAACACCACAGCCATGGACGTTCTCTTGCACGACTTGTCGGCCCGCGCTGACACGTACGATCCCGGAGTAAGGGAGTACATGGACCGGGCATCACAGCCGGATATCACCGCACTGCGCCTGGATGAACCGGATGCTATTGGATACACGCTGAAAGCAATGGCTGCAGGCATTTGGGCCTTGCTGCACCCCTCCACTTACCGTCAAGGCATTCTATCAGTCATACATGAGGGCGGCGATGCTGACACCAACGCCGCGGTAGCCGGAGCAATACTCGGAGCGAGGTTTGGTTTCACGGGAATACCACAAGCGTGGGTTGAAAACCTCCGCCACCATAATGACCTCCATGCGCGCGTTGACCGGCTGTTGACCATGATGAAGAAATAAGGCGCATAACCATAGCTCTGGAGACCAAAACATGAACAAGCCGCAAATAAACGCCATGAAGTTCGCGAGGGTTTATCCGCTGTACATCGCAAAAGCAGAACGCAAGAATCGCACGAAAGAAGAAGTTGACCAGATTATCTGCTGGCTGACTGGCTATGACCAGGCGGGGTTACAGCGGCAAATAGAATTGGAAAACGATTTCGAGACTTTTTTTGCGCAAGCACCAGCCATTCATCCAAACAGTGCGCTGATTAAAGGCGTGGTGTGCGGAGTTCGTGTGGAAGAGATTCAGGATCCGCTGATGCAGAAAATCCGCCACCTGGACAAGCTGATCGATGAACTGGCACAAGGAAAAGCGATGGAGAAGATTCTGCGGCGATGATCTCGGCTTCCTTCTGTTTCATGATCCGGAAGATGGTTTCTCTTTCATAAACCGCCGGATGCGCAGAGCAGGCAGGGTACGCAGAGCCCGCCGGGTACGCAGAGCCCGCCGGGTGCGCAGAGCTCGCTGGATACGAAGAGCGCGCCGGGTGCGCAGAGCTCGCCGGGTGCGCAGAGCTCGCAGGGCGCGAAGAGCCCGCCGGGTGCGCAGAGCCCGCCGGGCTGTTTCGGTTGGGATCCAATGTTATGTACGGCTTGCCAGGGTCACTGGGTCAAGCCCGGCATTGGCCATCATAAGAAGCCCTGTATTCCAGATTCACTTTTTGCGACGCCTGCTGCTCTCCAGCAACCTCTCGATCAGTGCGGTTAGTTCCTTTTCCCTTCTCTCAAGCGGAAACCGTTCTATAATGCGCTGCCGGGCCGCCCGGCTCAACCGCGCTTTCTCGCAATTCACGGCCTGTTCGAGGAGTGTTGCCAAAAGTTCGCGGTTCCTTTGCATCAAAATGAATCCGCTATCACCAATGATATCCGGCAGGGCGCCGACAGGACTGCCGATGGGGATGCATTCGCAAAGCATGGCCTCGCAGGGCGCATTGGGAAATCCCTCGGAAATGGAGAGCTGCAGATAGAACTCATGCGCACTGTAGAGCGCCCGCAAGCGCTCCGCATCAACTACGCCAATGGTCTGAAGATTTGACGGCAGCGGGGCTTGCTGGGGCAGATCGCTGCCGACGACCGTGAACGTATAGTGCGGAAACCTCCTCGCCGCCCACACCACCAGATCGATGCCCTTCAGCTGGAACCGAGCCGGATCATTGGCGCCCATGGCGACTGTTATGAACGAGTCCGGCGTCTTTGCAGCGGCGACATTGCGAAAAAAATCCACTTCATACCCGTACGGGATTTCGCTGGTTTCAGTTCGCAGTCCGGGGCAGAAGGCCTGAATGCCTTGATGGCGATGGTCGCGGTCCTGATAAGTATACTCACAAAAGAGCAGTGATTTATGCACGGCTGTAATATGTGTGGCTAGCCGGTAGGACCATCGCGTAACTCGTCCCAGGCAGTTCCTGCGCATGTGCCCATATTTAATGGAGGGAAAGCTGACGCAATCGGTGCCAGCCACAATGATGAGCGCAGGTTTTCCCGTCAGTCTGGCTATCAATGCGGGCAGGAAGCTGTGATACCCGCCAAATTCGCTTACATAGGCATCGGTGATACGTAAGCGTATCAGAAGCGCGAATAATTGACGCAGGAATATGAACGGCGTCTGCCATTTGGGAAAAGCGTGAAACTGGAAAATGTGCACCGTGTATTTTTTTTGCAGCGCAGCAATATCTTTCTTCACAAAGCTGGGAAAGCTCACCGCCGAGAGAAACAGGTTTGGTTTTTCCATAGGGTTGTTCGATACAAGTGGATCAGCCGTAAATCCGTGCCCGGAGTGATTGCCATTTCTGGCGCCATTTATTTTTTGGGTGGAGGATGGTCCATTCCAACTGGGGTTTCAGCAGCAGCCACTGATAATCGGGTTCAGTGGTATGCAAGGAATAGCGCTGCAAATGTGCGAGAAAAAAGCCATTGGCATATATGGCGGGTAGAAGAATATTGGTATACAGCGGCTGATCGATGATTTGCAGTTTCTCGGGCTCGTGCCGGTGATACCATTGCAGCAGATACGGATCCGGGATATTGATGGCGATGATGGAATGCGCATGACAGTGCCGGGAAATGGTCGCAAACAGCGCGGCATGTTCCTGCAAGGGAATATGCTCGAGCACATCGGGGAGCACGATGAAGTCAAATTTTTCCGGCGAAGAAAAGTCTTGCATATCCGTGACCAAATAGTGGACATGGGCAAATTTTTTCGTCCGCGATTTGGCCCATTCAATACTCTTCGGACTGATATCGGTGGCGAGGACCTTGCCGCTGGAACAATATTTCCCGATCAAATAGGTCAACGTGCCGACACCGCAGCCGATTTCAAGCACCTGATCCTGACGTCTTAACCCTGCTTTTTTCAGGAGATGAAATATGGTCCGGTGCCGAACATTTATGCCGGTTTTGAGTTGTTCGTTGGCAAAGTCATCATAAAAAGAGATCACTTTTTGCTGATTAGTTTCGTCCATGTTGTCCCGCCTCAAGGTAAAATCACCGCGCGTCACTTATGTAATTGGCGCCAAAATGTGCGCAATTTATGCCGCCGATTTTGCAGAAATAACCGGGTCGAGGATGCGTGGATTTGGAAAAACCGTTGTTTTTTCAAGGTTCCCTGGATGGTACCAACCCCGCCGCGATGATGAAATGCTGCAGAATAATAAAAATAATAAATGAAACATGGAAACGCAAGATTTTTTTCGGCGGGTGTGTTGATAGGAATTTTTGACAGCATCGCCGTGATCAAAACGGTGCACGGCTTGTGCAATTTTCAGAACCCCGGCCGTAACGACCCCGCTCTGACCGGCGATGCGATTTTCAAGATTTTTCTTGCTGTTTAAAACTTGATTGGCTATTTTGTAAATAAGGCTATTTCTTGATCGCGCAGGGGTGGATCATGCACCCGCTCTTTCCGCTCCTCGCCTGATTCTAAAATCGCCAAACTGAACAGAAAATTCGGATGTAAATCTTTAGCAGCAAAATATTCCGAATTTTAACTATCCCCGAGTGGGAGCTGATCGTTTGCGAATTTAATATTCCACATCATTCTTCGTTTAAATGGTAAAGCATCCAATAAGAGCTTGAACCTCCAGGCAGCCTGCAGCAGAAAAGCATCTCGAGTCACATAACGTTTTTTCCCCTACACAATTCTATCGGTTCATCGTAGAATACGGAATTATTATCCTTTGGGTCAGGAGGCTCTGATGAGTAATATTACGAAAGTGTTCTGCTTCTTATTAGTCATGTTTTTGCTTGGCACTGCGCTCGGCCAGGAAACTGCCATCACCCTGCCGACCTCGGCGGCCAGCAGCAGTTTCAACGTCTACAACAACACACCGACCAATCTCTTGAAAATTAACGGCGACGGCCATGTGGGTATCGCTCAAACAAATCCACGCGCGCATCTTGAGGTAGGCGGATACAATGGCGTGCTGGCAACCGGGCAGATCAATTCCGGGAGTGTGTTGGCCGTCGGCAGCGGCGCCCGCATGCACTGGTATCCGCGCACCGCTGCATTCAGAGCCGGTGTGGCTGAAACTAACTGGTGGGATGATGACGGAACCGCCAATCCCAGACTCGCCTTATATTCCATCGCCATGGGCTATATGCCGCGGGCCAGCGCAGCCTACTCAGTTGCGATTGGCAGGCAAGTTTATGCGACCGGCCAAAGCGCGCTTGCTCTGGGCGCGTATAGCCATGCAACCAGCGATTACACCGTTGCTATCGGTTATGACACCTGGGCCACAGGTCCTCATTCAGTGGCGTTTGGCGCCGGCGGCAGCACCAATGGACGTGAAGGATCCATGGTTATCGGCGACAACACGCCTTTTTCAAGAATGTACTCATCCACGGATAATGAATTGACCATGCGATTTATTGGCGGATACCGGCTGTGGACCTCTTATTCCGATTCTATGTTCGGTGTTTATATGCGCGGCGGTCACAGCGGTTGGAATAACTATTGTGACAGGAATATAAAAGAGAACTTTGAGTCGCTGGATGGTGAAGTGCTGCTCGGCAAAATACAAAACCTGCCCATCAGCAAATGGAATTATAAAAACAGCGATGCAACCATCAAATACATCGGCCCCATGGCGCAGGATTTTCATGCGGCCTTTCAGCTCGGCGGCGAGGACAGTCTCGGCATCAACACCATCTGCATGGATGGCGTCACCATTGCCGGGGTGCAGGCGCTCATCAAGCGAACCGGACTGCAAACGGATAAAATCGCGAAAATGGATGATGAATTAACCAAAGTCAGAGAAGAAAACCTCTTTTTGCGCAACAAGCTGAGCGGGTTGGAGCAGCAACACAAGGAGATGCAAGCCCTGGTTGTGCAAATGGCCAAAGATAAAGACCTGGCTTTGAAATAACAAGTCCGCAGTGTGTCGCAGGAGCATAACCGTGACACGCGGAATAATCGACGCTCACCATGACCGCCCAGGTATCAGCCGCAGCGGTCGCAGAATCAGCGGTCGCGTACAACCGTTGCAGAAACCGTTTGCAGTGCAATAACAGACTGGCTTGCACGAACCCTGCCCTGCAGGCCAGTCCCTGTCCGTCATACACCTGTGTGCTCATCTTCTACATCAACGTCCCCCCCACTGGCGATGAAGTGACGGTACCAGTGCGCGGAATCCTTGAGAAGACGCTGTCCCGTAGGAAAATCCACAAAAGTCAAACCAAACCTGGCCTTGACGCCCTCAGCCCACTCGATGTTATCGAGCAGGCTCCAATAAAAGTAACCGCGCACATCCACTCCCTCAGCCACCGCGCGCCCCAGCTGTGCCAGATAACGGCGCATGAAATCAATCCGCTGCGGATCGTGCACCTTTCCGTCCATACTGATACGATCGGGATTGGAGCAGCCGTTCTCAGTGATGTAAATGGGCAATCCATAGCGTTCGTAGCAAAAGCGGGTTCCCCAATAGAGCACTTCCGGCGTGATCGGCCAGTCCGCAAAGCCGGTTTGCGGGTAGCCCATGGGATAGTCAAGCCGCTCCGGGATACCCCCGGAACCGGCGCGGATCGATGGCCCAAAATAGAAATTGATCGCGAAAAAATCAAGGGTTTGGGAGATCAGCTTGAAATCCTCCGCCTCGAAATGGGGCAGGTGCCCTTCGTAGAGTTTCAACCCGTCACCGGGATAAGCGCCTTTGAAGATGGGATCGAGCCACCAGCTGTTGCTCTCCATGGTAAAGGCGCGGTTGGCGAACATATATTGCCGTGCCGCCTCGATGTCCGCGGCTGTTTCGCTGGCGGGCGATACGGGAATGCCGCAGGAGGCCATGCCGATGCGCGGCATCGTGCGGCAATGCGCGCGCAGGCTCTGCACCGCTGTACCATGGGCCAGCAGGACGTGATGCGCTGCCCGCAGCACTTCCGCCATGGGCAGTTTGAGCCCCGGCGCGTGTACGCCCGTGACATAGCCAGCCTGGATAAAAATTTGCGGTTCATTGAAGGTCATCCAGTTGCGGACGCGATCGCCAAAGCGTTCTGCGGCAATACGCGCGTATTCGCCAAACCAGTCCGGACTGGCCGCATTCAACCATCCCCCCTGCAGATGCAACGCATGGGGCAGATCCCAATGATAGAGGGTGACGTAGGGTTCGACGCCGGCGGTCAGCAGCGCATCGATGACGCGGTCATAGAAATCCAGGCCACGAGGATTGGCCGCGCCCGTACCCTGGGGCAGGATGCGCGGCCAGGAGAGCGAGAAGCGGTATCCGCGCAGACCTATCTTTTGCATGATGGCGATGTCTTCCTGCCAGCGATGATAGTGATCCGCGGCTGTCGCGCCGGTTTGATTTTGCCAGGTTTTGCCGGGTTGAGCGGAAAAGACATCCCAGATGGAAGGTCCCTTGCCGTCTTCCGCGGCGCCGCCCTCGATCTGATAGGCCGCGGTGGCCGCTCCCCAGAGAAACTCCGCGGGAAATGGGATTGTCATAGGATTGTTCTCTTTTTGATGAGCATCGTCGTATTATGAACCCGTTCCAGGAGATCGGTCTCTTCTCTCTGATTGGTCAAATAATTCGCAAACAGGCCGGCGTGTTGTGGATGGGCCTTCATGAGTTCCCGGGCGCGATGTTCGATCAGGGTGAGCATCTCCCTGTTCGGTTCCGGGACCTCGGCACCGCTGCGCACGATTTCATCGGCGAGAACCATGCCGGCGCGATCGATGTGATCGAGAAGCGCCGGTTTACCCCCTATGCCGCTTTCCACTGCATCGTCCTGCTCCGCTGTATAGATATCATCAACGATCACGGCGCCCTTTTCATTGAAGCAACCTGACAGCGTTGTCAGCGTTTGCTGTAAATCGCCAAATACCGGTCCGATGGCGCCCAGAACAATGATGTCGAAATCCGACCAGGCATCCACCTGCGAGCGAATGTCGCCACATTCGAAACGGCAGCGGCCACTTATGCCGTACTCTTGCATTTTGGCGTGCGCCTCGTCGATAAATTCGGGCATGGCGTCGATGCCATGGCAGAAGCAGTCCAGAGCCGCGGCCAGTTGAATCGACACCGCGCCTTTGCCGCAGCCCAGATCAAGAATTTTCAAACCGCGCCGGCCGGGAAAATTCCCTTGCACCAGTTGCAGGATATCGCCAGGGGCAGCACCCATCTCCCAGAGATCTTGAAGCAGGTAGGGCAGAAAGGGGAAAATGCGGAGGTCGTCACCGCTGAGCGCAGCGACTATGCTCTCTTCAAGCGAGCTTTTTGGGGATTCTGACATGTGGCTTCCCGGATTAAAACGGCGCTGTCACCGTGGACATGTCACAGCCGCAGGATCCGCCGATCACCAGTCCGGTGGCCAGCTCTTCATGGTAGGGCACCGAGGTATCGACTTCTCCATTGATCATGCGAATCAGGTGTCGCACCGCCTTGCTGCCCAACTCGACGATGGGCACATGCACGGTTGTCAAACGGGGTGTCAGCAGTTGGCTGAGAAAAATATCGTCAAAACCCACCACAGCCACATCCTGTGGGATGCGCAGATTCAGGCTCCTGGCGGCCTGGTAGGCGCCAACGGCCATCATGTCATTGGCGGCAAATACTGCATCTGGTTTTTCCATCAGGCTCATGAGACGCATGAAGCCGTAATACCCGGAACGGGCGCTGAAATCGCCCGATATGACCAGTGACTCTTCCACCTCCAGGCCGCGCAGCCGGTGCGCTTCGCGAAAACCCACGGCGCGCTCCTCGGCATCGGAATTGCGATGCGGCCCGGTGAGCATGCCCAGGCGGCGGTAGCCGTGACTGAGCAAGTGATCGACAATGGCAAAAGCACCCTGACGGTTGTTTATCTTGAACCATGTATAAGAGTCAACGCCGGCGGGGGGATTGAGTAGAACCACCGGCCGTTTGCTCTTGCGTAACGTGCCGGTCAATTCGATCTGCCCCTCCGGCACCATGATGATGACGCCATCGACGCGGCCACTGCTCATGAACTCCAGCAGCATCTCAGCGATGTTGCGCTGGGTATGAAAGCTGGAAACCATGACATAGTGTTTGGTGCGATAAGCCTCTTCGTCGATGCCGCGGATGATGTCCATGAAAAATTCATCGACCATTTCCGGCAGGATAAGTCCAATCGTGTCGGTATGTTGCGTCGAGAGCGAGCGCGCGATGGGATTGGGCACATAATCAAATTCATGGGCTATCTGGAGAATCCGCTGCCGCGTTTCCTCCCTGACCGGACCGCTGTTATTTAATGCCCGGGAAACCGTCGCAATGGAGACGCCGGCCTTGGCAGCGATTTCATGTATATTTAACACATCCACCCGCCTTATTTTTAACACCGAATTTATGTTTGAATCAACCTTATCGGTTTTTAACCCGATGCGTCCATATGTGATCACTGAGATGGGCCATCTCTGGACGCTGGTTATTACTCCTTGAGGCCTCCCATGAGGATACCCTGGATATAATATTTTTGCAACGCCATGAACAGGATCAGAATCGGCAAGATGGTCACCACTGCGCCCGCCATCATCAATTCCGGATCCGGTGCATGCTCTCCCATCAGATTGGCGATGGCCACCGGCAGGGTATACATATCCTGCCGGTTGAGGACAATCAGCGGCCACAGGAAATCATTCCAGGTGCCCATGAAGGTGAACAAGGCCAGGGTCACCAGGATCGGCATGGCCAGCGGCAGCACAATGCGCCAGTAGATTTTGAAATCACCGGCCCCGTCGATCCGGGCCGCCTCGATGAGACTGTCCGGTATCCCCTGCAGGTATTGGCGGATGAGGAAAATGCCGAAAATGCTCGCCATGCCCGGAATGATAATGCCGAAATAAGAGTTCAACAATCCCATGTGCTTGAGCAGCAGAAACACCGGCAGCATGGTGACCTGTCCCGGGATCACCAGGCTGGCGAGCAGCGAAGCAAATATGGTTTTTTTGCCTCTGAATGCGAACTTGGCAAAGGCGTAACCCGCCATGGAGTTGACCAGCAAACTCACCAGGGTGACACCGCTTGCCAGAATCAGACTGTTCATGAAGAAGCGGCCGATTTGCAGGCGCTCATACAGGGTTTGATACTGCCCCAGGCTCCACTGCGATGGCCAGAAACGTGGCGGGAAAGTGCTCGCCTCGCCATTGGGCATGAAGGAAGCCATGACCATCCACCAGAACGGCAGCAGCGTCAGCAAGAGACCGAACAGCATGGCCAGATGCAGCAGGATGACGGGCACACTCTTACGCAGACGCCTTAACAGCGGCTTTTGCGCCTGTGCCATGGCCCTCAGGGGAATGCTCATGCGGCCTCCTGCTGTTTACGCGCAAATACCTGCACCATGGCGAGGAGGAAAATGATCAGGAACAACATGAAGGCGATGGCTGAGGCGTATCCCATCTGCCACCAGCGAAATCCCTGCTGATAGAGATAAAAGACGACGCTGAGGGTGCTGTTGATGGGACCGCCTTGCGTCATCACATAGGGTTCAGCAAAGAGTTGAAAATAGCCGATGATGGTCATCAGGGTGACGAAAAAAGTGGTTGGCGCCAGCTGCGGCAGAGTCACATGACGGAACTGTCCCCACCAGTTGGCGCCGTCCAGCCGCGCGGCCTCATAGAGATAATCGGGAATGGTCTGGAGACCGGCGAGATAAATCATCATATAATAGCCAAAGTTTTTCCAGATCGCCAGGATGATGATGGCGGGCATGGCCCATTGCGGATCGCCGAGCCAGTTGATGCTGCCGATGTTAAGAAAAGAGAGCAGATAATTCAAGAGTCCGAAGCGCGGATGGTAGAGGTAGCGCCACACCACGGCCACAGCCACCAGAGAGGTGATGACGGGCATAAAGTAACCGAGACGGAACCATTGCCGCAGGCGCAAGCGGCGGCTGTTGAGACCGATGGCCGTGATCAGCGCCACGAGGATGGTGAGGGGACCGCCGGCAAAGACAAAGTAGGCTGTATTCAGCAGCGCTTTCCAGAACAGCGGATCGGAAAGCAGACGCGAATAGTTATCCAGTCCATTGAATCGGGCCCGGGCCAGTTGGCCGATGGCGTAGATATCGAAATCGGTGAAACTCATGAGCAAGGAAGCGGCAACCGGCACGAAGAAAAAGACCAGCAGTGTGATCAATGCCGGCATCAGGAAGAAATAGGGTATGAGCGCTTTGCGATGCTTCATAGCAATCCCCTGGACACCATCCAGCGCCGTTTTTCGAGAATGCGGTCCACGTCCCGGTTGAGGCGCTGTACAGCCTCTTGCAGCGTCAGACGCTGAAAAATAACCTGTTCGAGATATTCCTGCAGTTTGACGGCGACCTGTTCCCATTCGGCGATTTTGGGCGTCGGCAGCACATCTTCGAGTTGGCGGTAAAAATTCTGAATCTCCGCATCCGTCTCGATTTCGGGCGTACGCCAGGCGGCCTTGACAGCGGGTAAATCGCGCGTCAGGCGGAAAAATTGCTGTTGTGTTGATGTTTGCGACAGGTATTGGATGAACGACCAAGCTGCGCGGGCATGGGGTGTGTCGGCAAAAATAACCAGACTGGATCCGCCCGCCAGGGAGGCGCCATTGATTTTACGCGGCAGCGGCGCGGTCGTCCACCGGCCTTGCAGTTCGGGCATGCGTTTACGCATCTCGCTGACATTCCACGGCCCGGTGATCATCATGCTGAAAACACCATCGTTGAATCCCTGAAAAATGTTGGCGACTTCGCTCATATTGCGCACAGCGAGGTTTTGCTGAAAAAAATCGCAGTAAAAGGAAAGGGCTTCCAGCGTCGCCGGTTCATCAAACGCGCCATAACAATCATTATCGCGCAGCAGCCGTCCGCCATTCTGAAGAATAAGTATGACGGGTACCTGCCAATCATTAAAAATCGTCGAGAGAAAAAGCGCGTAGGATTTTGGATGCCTGGCCACGATGCGGCGGCTGGCCTCGAGCCACTCACCCCAATTTGCCAGAGGTTGGGGGTAACCGGCTTCAGCGAGGAGATCGTTGCGATAGAACAACAGGCGTGTATCCACATACCAGGGAATGCCATAGACCTGACCATTCAGCTTGTTGGTCTCCCAGATCCCGGGGAAATAGTCGTCAGCCAGGATCGACGAGTCCGCGAGAAACGGCTGCAGGGACTGGATGGCACCGATGGCCTGGAATTCCGGGATCCAGGTATTGCCGAGCTGGCAGACGTCCGGATGGGAGCCGCCGGCGAAGGCGGTCAGGAGCAGATCGTGTGCGGCGCCCCAGGGAATGGTTTGCACGCGCAGGTCGATTTCCGGATGTTGCGCGGCAAAAGCGGGGAGCAAGGGGTGAATATTTTCGCCTTCCGCCCCCATGGCCCAGAATGTCAGAACCGTGCGCTGATCGGCTGGACGATGACACTGCATCAACCATGCAGCCACTACAATCAAGAGCAGACAAGAAAAACGGCGCACGACCAGGGGTCCCTTCGGTAATAGAATGTAACCGTTTACACGATTAATTTAACAAGATATGACTAAATGTCAAGCAATTATTTTCCTGATTTTCACGGACGATTGTGCGAACACCCGAAAACGTAGGCTGTGTAGCAGTGCTATCTGGAGCAGGCTGAAGGGAGTTGCGCCGCCGGGGCTACCTGTTCATCGACCCGGTAGCGGCGCTTTATCAACGCTGAAGGCCGGTCGATTGAAAGATGCCCCGCCATGAACGTCCTTGTAGCAGTGCTATCTGGAGCAGGCTGAAGGGAGTTGCGCCGCCGGGGCTACCTGTTCATCGACCCGGTAGCGGCGCTTTATCAACGCTGAAGGCCGAAAAAAAAGTAATAAAATTAAGAAATTTGTTGCTTGCAGTGCTTTTTCAGTATTAAATTATAAAATTCAGCCACACATTCCATAAGGTTAAATTCTGGGAGGAAAAATGAAAAAGTGGTTACTGATTTCATGCCTGTTACTGCCGCTGCAGCTGCTGGCCATCAGCAATTTCAGGATCAACGGAAAAACCGAGGAAACAGTCACCTCTTTGCCGTATATCCTGCAAATAACCGGCACGCTTTCACGGCCCGGCGCTGTGCTCGAAGGAGGTATTTACGCGGATTATAACGAAAACGGGCAGTTCGACGAAGTCGATTACTCGTGGAACTGGCGTTGGGGCTACGTCACTGACGGTATCGGTTGGATCGTCGATCCAACACAACCTTTTGCGTCTGTGATGGGAGATGAAGGTGCGGCTGATGGTCTTCTCAAGATCACGTTTCCGTTGATTGGCAAGCAAGCCATGTTGTGGCCGCGCGGATTGGTTTTCATTTTCATGAAAGATGAAGATGGCACTTTTGGCCTGCTCAAGCTGCACCTCAACATCGAGGCGCAAGCCCCTGGCATTGCCGGTAAACTCACCGATGCGGCTTCCGGCGCACCGGTGGCGGGTCTGCGTCTGAGCGTCGGCCGCCAGCTCGGACCCACTGAATTCGAATTTTCGTCGACGATCAGTGACAGTCTCGGGAATTATGTGTTCCCGCTCACGCCAGGCACCTGGGACGTCTATGTCGACGGCGCCGGGCATGGAACCGGGGCTTATAAAACCACCCAGGCCATGGGTGTCGTGGTGCCGGAGAATCAACTGGTCACGCGCAATTTTGCCTTGCAGAAACATCCGTACATGATCACCGGCAAAGTGCTGACCGAAGATGGCAAACCCGTGTCCGCTCTCACCCTCTTCTGTTCCCTGGGCTTTTTGATGACCGAAACGAACCAGAACGGCGAATATACACTCGGTGTGGACAACAGCCCCTGCGACCTTTCGGTCAGTCATTTCTATCTTTCCAATTACATGCATCTGTCGCAGTACTATGAGGAGCCTTCCATTCAGTTCCCGAAACCGCCTTTGAATGGATCGGCCACAGCCGACATAACCATGAAAAAATACAATGCCTTCATTAGAGGCCGCTGCACCTTCGCCGGAAGGCCGATCATGCGCGCTGAAATCGATGCGGTTTACACCGATCCGGTGAGCGGGATAAATTTCAACGGCAAATCCATCAGCGACTGGAATGGCTATTATACGGTCGGCGTCAAACCGGCGACCATCCAGCAACTCACCGCCTACTCGGTCGGGCACACGCCCATCGATCCCCCGGTTGCGCACACCAACTTTGCCGTAGCCGCCGGCGATACCGTGGTCAAGGATTTTGTGTTTGAACTTGAACAGGGGCCCAACAGCATCAGCGGCGTCATCACCGGTCCGGCCGGTCTTGCGGCGCCGGGCATCTATGTCATGGCCGTCGAAGAGCAGCCCATTTTTTACAACACCTATTTTTACCAATACACCAACGCCGAGGGCAAGTTTAATTTTACAGGTCTCAAGGATGGCAAATGGCGCGTCGGCATTTATAAAGCCGGGGCCATTGCCGCGCCGGCCATGAAGTACTATACGCTCAACTCCGGGACCAAAATTACCGATGCGAATTTCACCATGTCCGGATACACCGGCGTCGACGCCAACACCGACGCCGCGCTGCCGCTCAGCTTTGAGCTGGAGAATAATTTTCCCAATCCCTTCAATGCGGCGACCGAGATTCGCTTCTCCATTCCGCCACACCTGGCCGGTCAGGTCGTGACTCTGCACATCCATGACGCCCTGGGACGCCAGGTCAGATCCATGCAGATTAAATCCTCCGCGCCCGGCTACTACCGTTTCCAATGGAACGGCAGCGATGACCGCGGTCTGGCGCTCAGCAGCGGCGTCTATTTTTACTCGCTGCAGGCCGGATTGGATATCCGCCACGGCAAGATGGCGTTGATCAGATAGCGAAAAGTCAACTGGAGGGTGCGGTCATTGAACCCGCGCTCTCCTTGCGTACGTGTTCATGAAGTGGAGGCCGCCCAAACCCGGCGGCCTAATGCAGCCCTGTTCAAATTTTATACGCTTGCCTAATCGGTATCAGCAATTCTTGAATGTGCTGGCCCAGAGGTCCTTCGTGAAGAAAAAATATCCCGACGCAAAGTTACTGCAGCTTGTCGTGGAAGTCTGCCAGAACAGTGCACCCACTGTATGAGGTCGCTTTGATAAAATCATTTCTCGCAAAACAGATGGTTCACCCACATGGCCTGTTTGGGCGCTTTCTCCTAGGACCGTTGTGGAACCGGCACAATGCCGTGCTCAATGACAGCACCCTGAAATCGCTGCGCCTGGAATCGCAGGACAGCGTCCTGGATATCGGCTTTGGCGGCGGCTATATGCTCGCCAAAATGCTGGCAATCGTCACCCAGGGGCCGATTGCCGGCATCGACACCTCCAGCGCCATGGTGAAGGGTGCACAAAAGAGATTTCACAAGGCAATCTTGCAGGGACGGCTTGAACTCGTGTTGGGCTGTGTGGAAAAACTGCCCTATGATGACGGCACTTTTAATAAGATCAGCTCGGTGAATTCGATCTTTTATTGGAAAGATCTTGTGCAAGGATTTGAACAAGTCTACCGTGTTTTACGGCCTAAAGGACTTTTCGTCCTCACGTTCACTGTTGACGAGGATTTGGATAAAAGAGGATTTGCTCCATATGGGATGCGCTCGTTCTCGGAAGCGGAAATTACCTCCGCCTTATCTGCGGCTGGTTTTAAGAAAATTGAACGATGCACTGAACAGGATCAACACCGCTCTTTTTTGATTTTTACGACGGAAAAGTTAAATTTTCAGCGCGGCAGGCTGTCCCCATGAGTTCCTGCGTTCCCCTCTGGCAGGAGCAAACTGCAGGCAATAAAATATGGTCAGATGACAGAATTGAAAGAAAAAAAGCAGGAATCATTCCGGCGCGAACGGGACCGAGTGTCCGCCCGCGTTAAACAAAAAAGCCCCGGGTGCTGCAATTTCTGCGACACCCGGGGCTTGTCTTTTTATGGCATGGGCGAGGCAGCGCCCGCCCGTGCGTTCTCAAACCACTTGGTGTAATCAAGCGTGGTCACGTGGCCATCCAGATTGAAATCGCCGCTCTGATATCCGCTATCGCCAGACCGGGAAGAGGAAAGCCAGGACGCATAATCGGATACATCCACATCATGATCCTGGTCCATATCTCCGCACCACAGGCCCCAGATCCCCGGTTCCAGTTCCACGACCGTATCCGTCCCGTAATAATGGTTGGCGCCCATGGTGAAATCGCGCAGGGGTGTCGGCATTCTCTTGATCACGATCGACGAGCACAGGGCTGCGACATGATTGCGGTGTACGATGACCGGGTAATAGGTGCCTGGCGCGGCAAGCAGTCTAAGAGCCGTCGTGCCGTCTTCATTGGATAGCAAGCGGCCGTCGTTGCGCAACAAGGCGCTGGTGGAGGCCAGGGCCGGGCCCGCGGGATCGCTGCGCAGCTGCACCAGCACCCAGTCCGTCACATCGGCTGGAATGGAAGAGACCGTACAGGGGTCCTCCGGGTACGGGGATTGGGTGGGCATGGAAGCGGTCAAATGGGTGCTCATCGCGTGAAGCGACGAATCATAGGGACCTTCGAGCAGCACTTTTGCCTCGAGTTTGATCCGGTACATTTCTCCGCCTTTGACCCACACCGAATAGCTGCGCGCGGGCAATTGTAATTGAACGGTGCCGTCCGCCTGCACCTGAGGCATCCCCGTTAAGGAATTGCCCAGCATATCGGTCAATGTATCTCCCACTGCCAAACCCATCGTCGTGGTGTTGACCTGCTGTGTGACGAGCAGAGGCTCGCCGGCGTAATTAATGGCGACAATGACATCCTTGCCGGCTACGCCGCCGCTCAATTGATAGATCAAGGTTGTGCTGGCATATCCGGAAGTGAAACTTTGCGAGTAGGGCGTACTGAAGCGGCTGAGATAATCGCGCTGCGTGGCGCCATAGATATAGTGCCGGTGCAGATACATGAGATCGTCAATTTTTTCCTGGAGTCCGCGTTTGTAATAATCATGGTAATAGACGCAGGGCATGCCGACCTGGTTGTTGGTGAGAATATAGGCGTAAGCGAGAATGGGATCATTATCAATGGGCTGGCCGCTGTCGCGAAAATCGTGATTATCGGTGAATGTCACGGCGTTGAAGCCGCTGGCGCCCTGCGCATCCACCATGCTGGCGTTGAAAACATTGCGCACATCATAGCCGAACTGATCCGAGGCGGCTTCCAGGGCGGAGCGCAACGAAAAATCAAAAATGCGCGGTTGAATGGCGGCTTTGGTATCAGCGTCCATGTTGGCCATAACATTGTCGACCCAGCCCTTCAAGGTGGCGCTGTTGCCGTCATAGAATTCGCCCACCACCATGCCAGGATCGATGCCGTTGTCGTGCAGATGATCGAGCAGATCGCCGACAAAGGCGTAGGGGAAGTGCTTGACCGCATCCATGCGCAAGCCGCGGATGCCGGCATCGTTCCACAGCCAGCGTGTCCAGTCAAAGAGCGCGGTCCGGGTGCTGACTGCATATTGGTCATAGTCGTAGAAAAAGTACATGGCGTCCCAGTCGCCGGAGAGCTGAGTTGCGCTGCCGTTGGGTTTGAAATTCAGATAATTCATGGCGCCGCTGCCGCTGGGCATGGTGGTGAAATCGGTCCAGGTCTGATAAACCAGGGCGCCTTCGATGTTGCCGCCCCCGCCGCTGTAATAGAGTTCCAGCGCGGTATGATCGGAATAGCTGCCCAGTCCGGTGACATTGCGGTTGCCCAGGTAGATGAAGAGGGTATCGCCGGCCGCATTAAAATCACCGCTATTCAGAGTCAAAGCGAATTCGTCGATCTTGCAGCCGAGTCCGTCGATGCTGGCGTTCATATCCACGCCGAGGCGAATGGTGTTGTTGCCCTCGCCGCAGCCGCCGCCGCCGTTGGGTTCGGATTCGCTATCGGGCGTCAACCCCTGATAACCGACGGTTTTGGTCTCCATGTAGACTTTGTAGGGGAAATTGTAGAAATTGGCGTGCTGCGATTTGGAGCCAAACTTGAACCAGTAGGTGCCGGCGCCGCGTCCACTGCCGCCGCCCAGGGTGAGGATGAGGCGAAAACGGTCCGAGGGGTATGGTTGATCGCCATTGTTGATCTTGGTCCAGTTCATATTGCGAACCCATCCGGCGACGGCGGGATTGCTTTCGGGTTTACCGCCATCGCGGTGATTGAGAACGACATCGGCCACCGCTTGGATGCCGTGATCATTGAGCGTGGTGATCAGCGCATCGACATCGGAGCGCGTCCCGAATCCGGTGGCGCCGAGGCCGTACTCGCCGAGGTCGTACAAATCCTTGGGATCATAGCCATTGCTGACGGCGCCGGAGGCGGCGCGGGACAGGGGCGGCAGCCAGAGATAGGTGAATCCCGCATCGGCGAGCGCCTCGGCTTTGTCGGCCAGGGTGTCCGCCCAGAGTTTGCCGCTGGCCGTTTTGGGATAATCCCAGTACCAGCCCTGCATCATGAAATCCTGGGCCTGGGAAAAATGGATCATGAAAGTGATGGACACTAAAACGATCAACCTGAAAAAGCGTTTCATGGTCAACCCCTTATGATTTGTTATTCCTGAAGAATTTTAAGCATCTCCTGCCGATCACTGGGTGGTAAATTACTGATTCAGGACAGGAAAAACAACCGGAAAATGACGGGGAAATGAAGGAATCAGGTAACAGGGGAATAAGTGTCCATGGCCCGATCAGCGATTGGTGCAAAAAAATGCCGGATGGATTCGGCGAACCATCCGGCTTAAAATCAGGTACAGGTGAGGTAAATCAGCGGTTTTCCAGTTTTTTCATCCGGCTTTTCAGCTCATCATTTTCAGCTTTTAATTCCTTGACCGAATTAATCAAAGCCATAATGACGGGATCGTTATTGAGAATGAGATATCCGTGCTCCGCCTCCCGGACCGCTTCGGGTATGACCTTGGAAACTTCCTGGGCTGCCAGGCCGACAAACTCCTCTTCAGCTGCCAATCCCAGAGCGTTGTCTTTTTTATAATGGAATCGTATTGGTGAGAGCTTGGTGATGGCATCGAGGCCCGGCGTAAAAGCGCCCTGAATGTCCTTGAGGCGAAGATCGGAAAAGGTGGCCCATGAGCCGCCGCCCAGTTTTCGGGCCAGCCCGTTGACCGTCAAATGATAATAAGCTCCGGCTGTTCCGATATCCTGCGTGCCGATTCCGGTATAACCATGCAAATAATTTTTTGCGCCTTGCTGCCAGATCGCCCAATCCTGTCCTTCCGGATCTGCGGGGTCGTGATCATCGGAGTTGACAAACAAGGCCGCACGCCGCGCAGAACGTATCGATTGACTCCAGCCGGCATTATATGCAAAAAGACCGGCATAAACGGCGCACGCCATGGCGGGATACGTATCACCATAACCGCCCCAATAATAACCCATCAATCCCTGCGCCACTGGACCGCCGACTGCGATCAGGGCACCATCTACACCGATGCGTACGGATGGGTCAGCTGCTATGTCTGTAGCAGGTGCGAATGCCTAAGCAGTGATGGCTTCCCCATCGGCACCATCTCCCGCTGCAGGACCTACTTCTGTATAAATACCCGCCGCATAGTTCGGACTATCGATCACTATCATTTTGTGCGAATAGGAACTTGAAGCGGTGCCAATGAGCGTTCTGCCTTCCACGATCAGACCATTCGACGGTGGTGTGGCACTTGCCATGCCGCTGCCGATGATCCCATTGCCCGCCACGGTCATTTTGGCATTGGCGCTGGTCGTGCCGACACTCAAGGACCCCGACTGACTCGCCCGTATTATTTCAGTACCTGCGCTGTTTCTGATTCTCAATTGCGCAAAGGCGCTGGTCGATGCAAACAGACTCAGGCAAACTGTCAGAGTCAGCAGGTACAATCGTGTACGCCCCTTTGTCACAGTTTGTTGACTCCATGTCATAGTTCTATTCTCCTCTCCGTTCTTTTTTTTCATGATAGAATTTTCCGGTCACTTTCTGTTCCTTTAATTACAATATTTTACAATAGCGCCTCCCATATTGTACATTCAGATTTAATTTTCCAGTTTTCATTTTGCAAGAATCCTGCCAAACTCCGCGGTTCCGTAATTTATGGGCTCACCACAAAAACTTGAAGGCACGAAGCATCTGTTATGCAAGTCAACCATCGCGCAGGTATACCCCTGATCAGGTGGCAACGATGAATGAACTCCTCAGTCATTACACCCTTGAAATGCGGGTATGCAATCACTACGGCCAATTTACAAGAATCCGGGGATACAATCTGCTTGCTAATAGCGCCATAAAAAATTATATTGCTCCCGTGTGTCCGATCTATCGTTGTACTGGTGCTATTTGCCTGCACCCGCGAATGAGTCTGACATATTGTGTGCACCCAATCAAGGGCAGTAAAAATGCCAGCCAATGCGAACTCCAGAATTTCTGTCTGGCAAGGCGATATCACCCGGCTCGATGTCGACGCCATCGTCAATGCGGCCAATTCTTCGCTGCGCGGCGGCGGTGGCGTGGACGGCGCCATCCATCGTGCTGCCGGACCCGGCCTGCTGGCGGAATGCATCACCCTGCGCGGTTGTCCGACGGGCCAGGCACGCCTCACCGGAGGATACAACCTGCCAGCCCGGCATGTCATCCACAGCGTCGGACCGGTCTATGGTGGTGGCGGACACGGCGAAGACCGGGAATTGCGCTCCTGTTACACCGAATCGTTGAAACTTGCCAGCAAACATGGATTGAAAAGCATCGCCTTCCCCTGCATCTCCACCGGCATCTATGGGTATCCCAAGGAAGAAGCCTGCCATATTGCCGTGGCCGCGGTTTGCGATTGGTTGGGGAAACACGCTACACCCGAGTCGGTGATTTTCTGCTGCTTTGAAGCGGAGGATGCGCGGCTGTATCGGGCTCGGCTGGCACATTTGCAAAAGGAGTGATAACAATGCCTGCCTGTCCCGACTGCAAAAAAGAATTCGAACAGCGCAGCGCCATCGCTTCGATTTCCGGCAGTGTCATGGGCGATGAGATGACCGAGTCATGGTTTTTTTGCGACACTTGCCAGACCTGTTTCCTGGAAATCTGTCACGATCGTTTTTGTGGGGAAACCAGTGTTCGCGTGCAGGGGCCTTATGACAGGCAGAAAGGGGAGGAAAAAATCGGGCTCATCCGCCGTTGCCCGGAACCCTGGAACAAGCACTGCCGCTGTGAGGCTCATGTGGCATATTTTGAGGGATGGCTGGATTAAGACATTTTACAACTGATTAAGCCTCTGTGGCTCTGGGATTTTTTTCTCACCACAAAGACCTGAAGACACAGAGAATCAACACCATGATAGAGTTCCCCATGCGGTTGAGTTTATATTTCCCAAATGTCATCCTTGCAGGGATCTTTTAGCGTCTTCGCCGAAATCTGCCGCGGATGCTAAAAGATGGTTACACCATGACAGGGGGAGCAGAGCATATAGAAGCCTTCAGAGGAAGGATTCCTTGGGCGATCGATGAATCAGTCACCTCTTTTTCCGGAAAAAAGCCTGATGGATCGCCTGCACGGTGGATTCGATCTGGCTCTCCTTGATGATGAAATACTGCGTCACCCGTGAAGCGCCGGAAGCGATCATCTCCACATTAGTGCCTGCCTGGGCCACCGCAGTGAAGACGCGCGCCGCCAATCCCCTGGTCTCCGCGATCCCCTCCCCCACCACGCCAATCAATGCCACATCCGTGACCGGTTCGATATGATCGAGATACGGGATTTGCAGTTCCGCAATACGCGCAGCGCTGCGCTCGACATCCGCCTTGTTGAGCAGCAAGTTGACCGCGGTTTGCGCGGTGATGACCGAGATGATATTGATATCCGCGTCGCTGAGGGCCGACACCGCCAGTTTAAGAAATCCCACCTGCTGGCCGAGGCTGGCGCCGTGCAACCTTAGCATACCGATCTTGCGGTTGGCCACCACGCTTTTGATGATCTCCTGATGCAGGTGGCGTTCGGGGCCGATGCGCGTACCCGGCGCCTCGGGTTTGTAGGTGTTTTTGATGACCGCGGGAATGCCCTTCTTGGCGATGGGTTCGACGGTGCGCGGGTGCAGGATGGCGGCGCCAAAATAGGAAAGCTCAGCCGCCTCTTCATAGGCCAGGTAATTGAGGGGATCGGGGTCCGGCACCACTTCGGGATCGGCAGTGAGAAAGCCATCCACGTCTTTCCAAATCTGCAACTCCTCGGCATCCATCGCATAGGCGACGATGGCGGCGCTATAGTCAGTGCCACCGCGGCCGAAGGTGATGGTATGCCCCTGTTCCGTGCGTCCGAAAAAGCCGGTGATGACGGGAACAGCACCACGGTGCAGCGGATCGAGCAAGTGCTGCGGCAGAAGGCGCGCCGTGAGTTCCAGTTCCGCATTGCCATTGGCAAACTCGCCGCTGGCGATGATGTCGATCTTGTCCGCGTCCATGGCGATACCTTCAACGCCACGATCATTAAGGTTGGCGGCGAGGAGCTGCACGGCCAGCCGCTCTCCCACAGACAAGATGAGATCCCGCATGCGGCGGCTGCATTCGCCGGTATAGGCGACGCCGTACAACAGTTTTTCCAGACGCGACAGAAGATAGGCTGTTTCATCCAGGGCATGGTGGCGAATCTCAGGATCCTGAATGGAACCAACGATCAATTCGCGATGCAGGACCTCGAGATAATCCAGCAATCCGGCAATTTTCCGTTCTGTTTGCACCGCCTCCTGGGCGCTGCGAATCAGATGGTTGGTCACACCGCTGACCGCCGACAGGACGACGATTTTTTCGCGCTCAGGCATGGCAGCAATGATGCTGGTCACCTGCTTCAGGGAATCCAGACTGCGTAAAGATGAACCACCAATTTTCAAGACAATCATCCTTCAACCTCTCGCTATCTCATCACTTCCAATACTCCGACGCGCTAACGTCCAATCAATCCCTTGCGCAAGCACAATTCCGCATTGAGCACCGAACCGCCGGCTGCACCGCGCACGAGGTTATTAGCCAGATTGACGAAACGAACAATATTGCCCTCGACCTCCAGGCGGCCCACCGTGACAGCCATACCCGCGGCCCGGGCCGGTCCACCGGCATCAACATCCCGCATCGGCTGCGGACGGTTGCGTTCTGCTGCCATAATGATCGGTTTCAGCGGCGCCGTGGGCAGTCCCGCCACATCAGCGGGCGCCTGGAAATCATCAAAAAGCGCCCGGACTTTTTCAGGAAGCAGGGATTCAGACAATTCAACATGCGTTGAGACCAGATGCCCGACCAGTGTGGGTACGCGGATGCAGTGCGCATAAACCTGCCACTCCGCGGGTTCCAGGCCGTCGGGTCCGACTTTTGCAAAAATTTTACCGCACTCTTTGCGCACCTTGGGTTCTTCGCCGTCAATGTAGGGGATGACGTTGCCGCTGATATCCATGGCGGGAATGCCGGGATATCCCGCGCCGGAGACTGCCTGATAGCTGGCGACGATCAACCGTTTTATGCCAAACGGGAGAAGGGGCAGCAACGAAATGGCCAACCCGGTGGTCGTGCAATTGGCGTTGGTGATGATGAATCCCTTGCGCTGTTGCAGCTGCCGCTCAACCAGTTCCAGATGAGGGGCATTGATTTCCGGGATCAGGATGGGCACTGATGGATCCATGCGATAAGAGCTGGCATTGGAAAAAACGTGAATGCCGCGGTTGGCCAGGTCCATCTCAATGCCGCGGGCGATATCCGCCGGCAGGCCGGAGAAAGCGATGTCCACGCCGAGATCGGCAAGCGACCTGGCATCCAGTGCGGAAAAGTGCAAGTGCGCCATCTGCACCGGAATGCCCGCCGGATGCAGGGCCCTGGCTTCCAGGAGGGGTTGGCCGATGCGCGCCTCGCTGGCGCAGACAGCGGCGACCTCGAAATCGGGATGATCGCGCAACAGATGCAGAAAATATTGTCCCACCATGCCGGTGGCGCCCAAAACCGCAACTCTGATCTTTTCCATTTTTTATCCCTATTACGTTATACCATTAGCCCTTATTGGCTTATATCCTTATGCCCCAGCCTAAAAAGATAAACGACACCCAAGATTCAGCGTTCTTAAAAGGTGTCGTCCAAGTGAGATCGATCAGAAAAGTTTACAAACGGCAGGTGCATCTGTTGAAAAACCGGGGTAGTCTGGATTATTTTTGAAAGTAATAAAAGAAACAAATAAAATCAACAAAATTATCCAGCCTGAATTATACACCGCCTGGGACGCAGAGTATCGCAAAGAAAAGAAAACAGCAAAACAGCATCGACAGCAGCTTGTAAAACCGGGATAGTATTTCAATAAAAACTTGTTGTATCCTCATAAAAGAAACGGCTTGGCGGTTTATGAGCAGATCACACTAGGGCAGCAGATACCCTCTTCGCACGGCATCTTCAATCATATTACGTGCGAACGTCCACAACTCCGGCGCGGCTTCGGCGATATGCTGGTTGCGGGCGATGACCTGGTCTTTGCTCACGCCATGTTCCCGCCATGATTGGCCTTCTGTGTGATAGTTGAGGAGCATGGGCATGAGCCGGTCCAACGCCGCGGCGTAGCGCGCCTCCATGGTCTCACGCGCCTCGAATTCGCGCCACAACGCCGCCATCTCTTCGGCCTGATCGTGCGGCAGGAGGCCGAACAATCGCTGCGCCGCGGCCTCCTCCCTGTCGCTCTTGCCGGACTGATCGCCGTAGCAATAGGTATCGCCGGCATCGATCTCGACGATGTCGTGCACCAGCACCATGCGGATTACGTGCAGCACGTCCACCGGCGCGGTGCAGTATTCGGCAAGCAACGTGGCCATGAGCGCCAACTGCCAGCTGTGTTCCGCGGAATTCTCGCGGCGCCTCTCCTGCAGCACATAGGTCTGCCGCAGCACCTGTTTGAGTTTATCGATCTCCAGGATGAATTTTATTTGTTGATGCAGCCGGTATTCGTCCATCATCTGATCCGTATTTGTCCCAGACCTTTTTCTTTCATCAATTTTTCAATCTCTGCTATCGTACGCGGCACCTCATCGGTGATCACCTCGTGTCCATTGGGAGTGATGAGAATATCATCCTCAATACGAATGCCGATCCCGCGGTATTTGACATCCACGTCCGTACTCTCAACCGGTATATAAATGCCAGGCTCCATGGTGATGACCATGCCCGCTTGCAGCAGTTTGTATTCGCCGGCATCATGGGTCTCCAGACCGATGTGGTGGCTGACGCCGTGCGGCAGATAATTTTTAACCGCTTTCGCCTCCGGGATGATCCCCAACTTCTGCAAACCATCGGCAACCACCGCAGCCGCTTTGGCTTCCACCTCTTTGAACGGCACGCCCGGCTTCATGATCTGGATGGCTTCGCGGTTGGCGCGGAGGACAATTTCGTACAGCTCCCGCTGTGCGGGAGAAAAACGGCCGCTGACGGGAAACGTGCGGGTGATGTCCGCACCATATCCTTCATATTGCGCGCCCACATCCATCAACACCAATTCACCCGCCTCAATGCAGCGGCGGTTTTTATCGTAATGGAGGATGATGGCATTCGGACCGGATCCAACGATGCTGTTGAAACCAACGTCTTCTGCGCCCAGCCGTTTGAACGCATATTCGAGAATCGCCTGGAGATCGTATTCATACATGCCCGTTTCGGCGCTGCGCATCACTTCACACAAGGCGCGGCTGGTGATGGAGGCCGCCTGTTTCAGCAGCGCGATTTCCTGTTCCGATTTGAGCTGGCGCATCTGCGCCAGCGGAGCGGAAATGGATTTAATCGGCAGTTGCGAATATTTTTCCTTGATGGCCTTTTTGGCTTCGCGTTCGATGAAAAAACGTTTGTCGGAAATGGGATCATGGAGAAAACCCTGCGGCCAGGCAGGCACATACAGGGCATCGGCCCGTGAGAGCACCTGATGGCGGATCTCATCGAAGTGCTTCTTATCCGCGATGACCATGGCGCCGGAGCTGTCCAGAACAGGCACTTCGCCGCGCAAATCACCCGTGTAAGCATTATATCCGCTTGCCAGGAACAGGACCTGGGTTGCCGCGGCGCCCTCTATTTTTATCCCCTGGGGTGCCAGCAGCAGAAAAGCGCCCGCATCTTTGCAGCCGGTGAGGTAATAAAAATTGGGGTCAGGATAAAATGGAAAATTGAGATCGCCGGCGCGCGCTTTGGTTGTCCCGCTGCTGAGCAGGGCAACAGACTGGTTGTCCATCAGTGAGACCACCTTGTCGCGGCGCTGCTGATACTCAGCGGCGGTGATTTTTTCCCGGGCATCCAGAGCAGAAATCAGAGCGGTGAAAAGAAGATAAAGACCAAAGAGAAAAGTGCTTGAAATCGAAAATTTTCGCAAAGCGGATTCTCCTTTAACAGGAAACGTTTGTAGTTCCGGCCAGGCGGGAATTACACCGGATATGGCCGGAACTACAAACACTGCAGCTTGACAACGTATTGTAAAGTTATAAATTTATCGCTTTTTTCAGGGAATATAATTCAGCTTTGTTTTCTTGGCCACTGTTTGCGCGATGGTCATATTGGCCGCACCGCTGATGGCGATCGTCTGTTCCTGATCTGTGGAAGCATCGATCGAAAGCAGCAGGCCTTCCCCGGGCGCAAAATAGAGCCAACCCTGGATATTGCCTTCGCCCTCCAGAAAAATCTCGGCGCCCATCTGACTCCCCTTGCCCGTCATGGCGTTGGTGCCGGCAAATTCGATTTTAAAGCAGGAATGACCGGCGACTTCTTCAACGGACTTGACCGTATACGTCACATCGGGTGTGATGACGATATCGAGTCCGCCCTGTTTCATCGAGTCCGTTTCCGTCTCTTTCCAGGTGCCGCCGATGGCAACCGCTTGTTCGGGCATTCTGGCAAAAATCCGTTTCAGCATCGCGTCGGGGCTCATCCCCATGCGCATCATCTGTCCCATTTTCGGCAAGGAATCCAGCACCGTAATCTGCAGCGGCTTTCCATTGGCCGCATAAACGATTTCGTTGCGTTTCCCCAGGAGTTCATCCAGGACGATGGTCGTATCCATCATGGCATTTTTTATCTTGGTGGACAGCTCGGAGAAGGAAACCCAGCAGGTTGATTCCCCTTTTTCGTTGACGGACTGCGAAGCGATGGCCAATTTTCCGCTCACTGTTGCGTTGGTGATCATCTCTCGTCCGCCCATCTCCTGTACCATATTGGTGCTATCTGTCAAGCCGTAGGTATAGGTTGTGCCGGGATTAAATTTGTAGGCCAGGACGGTTGGTTCCTGCGCCATGGCAAGGGCCACAAGAAGAAGGGTGAATAGGACGATACTTTTTTTCATGACAGTCTCCCTGTTTATTTGGTGTTGGATTTGGTCACATCGATAAAAATGGGCCGTTTGGAATTGTTGGCCGCCCTCCAGGCGGTTCTGAAGCAGAGTTCTGAAGTCCGCGCCACTTTGGGGTAATTGATTTTGGCTGCTTCATCGCTGATTTTATGATAGTCTTCATGATCTCCGGCAAAATAAAAAAGCACGGGGATATCCTTACGGACAAAAGGGGCATGATCGCTGCCGCCGCGTAAATATTTATCATTGGACGTATCGAGTTTGAAGCCCACATCCTTGTTGGCCTTGAACAGATGCTGCGCCAGTTCTTTGCTCGATCGCGTGCCGGTGATGCTGAGCGAATCGATGTGATTGCGCCCGATCATGTCGAGGTTGAGCATGGCCACGGTTTTTTCCAATGGGAACAGGGGGTCGGCCACATAATGGGTCGATCCGAACAAACCTTTCTCTTCACCCGCGAAGGCGATGAACACCACGCTGCGTTTGGGCGCTTTGCCGGCCGTCGCGAAGGCTTTGGCCACGGTCATCATGCCAACTGTTCCAGAGGCATTATCATCGGCGCCGTTAAACACGCTGTCCTGGCCGGCCGGCGTGTTTTTACGGTAGCCGACGTGATCATAGTGTCCGCCGATGACCACGACCTCTTCTTTCAATTTCGCATCCGCGCCTTCGATCCAGCCGATGACGTTGCTGGTGTACATGACTTTTTGCCGGGTTTGCGTCTGCAAGGTGGCATATGCGCCGTCAATTTTGAAAGAGCGCGGCGTCATGGTGCTGTCGATGTCGTGCTGCAATTTTTTCAACGCCGCCACGCTGCCGAACAACTGTTCGATGGCCTCTTCACCCACCTGGACAGCGGGAATTTTGTCCATTTCTGTTTTCGCCAGAGTAACGGGGACCGCCTCGGGCGGGAATCCCTTGTACAAATTGGGCCATGGAAAACCGCGCGGGGTCAGCATGCGATTGTGGAGCGGGTCGGTCACCAGCAGGATGCCGGCTGCGCCCTTTTCAATGGCGGTTTTGATCTTTTCATCGACCCGGTTGAAACTCACATCCTTTTGCGCAAAAAAAGGACTGGCGGTGTCCTTTTGGCGTGGACCGCGCTTGAGGACAAAGACAATTTTGCCCCTGGCGTCTATATCCTTATAATCATCGTAATTGAGTTCGGGTGCGGAAATGCCATAGCCAGCGAAGACGATTTCCCCGGCCGCCGTCTTGTTGGCCGTCATTTCGTAGGGCATAAATTCTTTTTTAATCGCATAATCCCGCTTGAGGCCGCCGGCCGCGATTATTTGGCAGGCGTTACTGTCCCCCAGGAATATCTGATTGAGGGCAAATGTTTGCAGATAGTTATCCCTGACTGGTTTAATGCCAAGGGAAGAAAAATAACGGGCGATATACTCTGCGGCTTCTTCCAATTCGGGACTGGGCGTATTGCGTCCGAGCATGGAATCCGCGGCGAGGAAACGGAGGTGCTGCTCGATTTCGAGCGGATCGATCGCCTGCAACGATGACTGTGGTGGTGCATCGCTGCCAAAATTTAAAAAGCCGAAAATGCACAGGCAGGCCAAAAAAGAAGCGGGGCGCGTGCTCATATATTTTTGTATCCTTTCAAATAGTATCTTTTACGTTGTGCCAGCCCGGATGGTTTCATTTTAGCGCTAATATACAAGAACCCGTGCATAAATGCAAGATATCGTTTTTCCCACGGAAATTCATGGCGGCGTACAGCTAATTTCTTGTCATTTGACAAATATTTCAATATATTGAGGATTGGAAATCACTGGATCAGCCAAATTAATAGGTTCTCGACAACATTGAGTGGGTAAAATTCTAGTATTTTTAGTAAATTTCTTTTTGATGAGCAATGCAAACAAGACATCAGAAAGGAATTATATGGCAACAGCAGACCTCTTTAGTTTAGCGCTCGGTCTTGAAGAGCCCTGGCATGTATCAGATGTCAAATTTGACCCCACTAATCGGCGCCTGGACCTGACGATTGATTTCAAGCGTGGGTCTCATTTTAGCTGTCCTGAATGTGCAAAGTTAGGTTGTGCGGTACATGATACCAACACCAGAACCTGGCGACATTTAGACTTTTTCCAGCATCAAGCCTACTTGACGGCACGCGTGCCACGCATAGTGTGTGCAAAATGC
>CAUJEL010000003.1 GCA_963169875.1 Candidatus Zhuqueibacterota bacterium | reverse complement strand
AGCGTGGCCATCAAAGATGCGCACGGTAATGCCAAAAGCGGCCACAAAGTGGCCTTTGCCATCACCAAAGGCAATGGCACCTTCAGCAATGGCGATACCTACGCAGAAGTGCTCAGCAATGGCGGAGGATTGGCGACCGTGCAGTACCGTATGGGGACCAATTCCAGCATGGAAAACCTCATTGCTGTCTCTTCAGCCAGACTCAACAGTGCCCAACAGCTGACAGGGAGTCCGATCATTTTCAGCGGCAATGTGATTGCCGGCGCACCGCGGCAACTGGCCAAAGTTGGCGGAGATACAGACCAAAGCGCCAAAGTACTGAGTACGCTGGGAATTCCTTTCACCGTGCAGGTACGTGATATCTATGGCAATCCCAGTCAGCAAAGTGTCATCGTCAATTTTAGCATTATTTCGGGCGGTGGCCGGTTCGGCAATGAAACGAGCATCGACCGTCTCAGTGACGCTTCGGGCCAGGCTTTTGCGCTGCTTCGCGTCGGTTCACAGGCAGGCGTCAATAACAACATTGTACGCGTCACGGTGCGCGATCACCCGGAAATTTCGCCTGTCGATTTCAAAGCTTCGACGTTGCCCGGCGATCCGGATCTCATGGCATTTGCCGGAGACAGCCTGTGGTCCGGACGGGTTCAAAGCGAATACACCGCCTATGTGGTGGTCAAGGACATGGCCGGGAACCTCATCGAAAATCAACCGCTTCTTTTCAGCAGCAGCCGTGGTCAGGGGAAAATCCGCAGCGCTTCGACCTCCACAGCCCAGGATACATTGACCATTCGCACCAACAACCTCGGCGTTGCCGCCGGTTTCTGGACCGTGGGCGACCGGCCCGATACCAACCTGTTAACGGTCACCGCGCAGTACCAAAACAGTCCCTTGCGCGGATCTCCGCGGGTGTTCAAGGCGGTAACCTATGCGTTAGATCCGGTCACTGTGATCCGCACCTCTGCGGAGCGTGATACCGGCGTTATTCACCAACCCCTGGCCCGGGCGCTGCGGATCCAGATCAAGGACCAGTTGGGAAACCCCGTGCCCGATCATCCGGTCACCTTCGCAGCCATGTATCCGGCGACCGCGGGCCAGCAGGGTAAACTCTTCGTACACAGCCTCGCGGATACGAGCACCAGCATGGTCGTTAAAACCGACCCGGACGGGTTCGCAGCGGTCCATTATCTGCTGAGCCCCCTGCGCGGCCCCAATCACGTGCGTGCCACAGCGCTGTTCAAAGGGCAGGCTTTGTACGGATCTCCCGTGGACTTTTATGTCGAAGGGTTGCCGAGTCCGGCCAAACGACTCCTGTCGATAACACCCAGCGCAGTTTCAGGGAACGCGGGCAGTACCCTGACGGTACGCGTTCGCGCCGTGAACGACCAAAATCAACCGGTGAGCGGACATCCCGTGCAATTCAGCACGACCGACACCCTGAGTTGGATTGAATCAACGGGGAATAAATGGATCACGATCAATACGGCAGCCGATGGAGAGGCCGTGGCGTCATGGATACTCGGTACAACCATCGGCAGCAACATCAACACCTTGCACATCACCGCGGGGGCGCTGGAGAATTCTCCCCTTGAAATCAAGGCTTCCGTGACCGCCGGCACACCCGATGCACAAAAAAGCACCATTACAGCCACTGATTCCATTTTGGCGGATAATCTGCAGAGCAGCCAGATTTCGGTCGTTTTAAAGGATGCGTTTGCCAACCCGGTAGCCGGCAAACAGGTGGTCTTTTCCTCCTCGGATCAGGGATTGACATTTGACCAGCCTTCCCAGTATAGTGACGCCCAAGGACGCGTCAATGGCCGGGTACGCTGCAATCGCGCTGGGCAGATCCGCATCGCTGCGCAAGTGACCGGAAACCCCGGCGTCGAGATTTGCTGTGCAATAGTCACTTTCCTGCCAGGTCCGCCGGTCCGCATGAGCGGCTATGCCGGCAACGGACTCACCTGCAACGCCGGAACCGTATTACAGGATTCACTGGCCGTTCTGGTGACTGATGTGAATCAGAATCCTGTTGCCCATGTTCCGGTAGCATTCGCCATCAGCAGCGGTGGAGGATATCTGCTGGAATCCGGACTCCCCACTTTTGCCACGCAAAGCGATTCGTCCGGCCTCGCCGTGTGTCATCTCGTGGTCGGAAACCAGGTTGGTGTACCGACGGTGGTCTATGCCACCAGCAGTCATGCCAATTTGAAAAACAGTCAGGTTGTTTTCGCCGCGACCGTGGTCAATGGTGTTGCCGCTTTTGTGGAAAAATATGATGGGGATGCGCAAAACGGCATCGCCGGGGCGGAACTCGAAAAACCGTTGCTGGTACGGGTGCTGGACAGCGCCTATCGTCCCATTGCGCATGCTTCCATCCGCTTCACAGCACTGGAGAACGATGGCGTTATCATCTCCACCAATCCGGTCACAACGAATCATTATGGAATGGCTTCCGCACGGTATCGTTTGGGTACTCGTGCGGGCAATCCACCCCAGCTTATCACCGCGAATTTGACAGGCTCTGCATTGACGACAAATTTTGTCGCTTATGCACAGGGCAAATCACCGGCCAAGCTCGAATTGATCGGAGAGGACCGGCTCGAGGGCATTGCAGGCAAACAACTCGCAACCCCTCTGCAAACAAAAATCGTCGATGAATTCGGCAATGGCGTCACCCGGGTCACCGTATTTTTCCGGCTGGCCGATCAGCTTGGCAGTGGCCAAAAGCTGGTGGATTCGGTCAAAACTGATGTCAATGGCATTGCAGCGCTGCAGCCCAGTCTGCCAACCCGGAGCGGGGAATATATCTATCTGGCGTCCTCTCCGGCTTTGGTTGGATCCGATCTCGCGTTTCATATCACGGTCAAACCCGATGTGGCGTACCGATTGCACAAGCATGCCAATGATTATCAATCGATGACGGTTGGCCGCCAATTGATGTATCCGGTTGCCGTCCGCGTGACCGACCAATATGGCAATCCGGTTCCAGAGGTCGCGATGCAGTTCACCACGCTGAACAACAGCGGCTCAGTGCTGGATCCGGCTGTGGCGACAAACGATTCAGGAATCGCCACCAGCCGCTGGGTGATTGCGCCAACGCCAAAGACCAATACGTTGATGGCGTTTAAACTGGGACTCTATAATAGTCCGGTCCAATTCACCGCAATCGGCGTTCTCAATAATTATCCGACGTTTGTGGATCTGCCCGGTCCGGAGTTGCGCATTGAATACAACAAAACCTATATGATGGCGGTAAAAGCGCAGGATACGGATGGCGATCAGCTGCATTATTCGCTCAAGATGACACCAGCGGTCGCCAATGCCACGTTCGATTCATCCTACAGCCACGTCTTCACCTGGAAACCGAACGTGCGTCAAAAGGGTATCTACAAAATAAATCTGCGCGTCCATGACAGCCGCGGCGGCTATGACATCGACTCGTTGCTGGTGAACGTCATTGGCGATTCGACACCGGTCTTCACGTCCCTTTTTCCGACACCTGGCCTCATAGCGCTCACCTATCCGGATCAGAAGCTCTTCACCTGTGCGGCCATAGACTATGATAACGATCCCATCACCTTCACCTGGTATGTTGATGGAGAAGCGAAGGGGAGCGGGCCGCGATTCGAGATGAAAAGCACGGACTATGGCAAGGGCTCGCGGTTTATCTGGGTCGTGGCATCCGACGGGGTGAAATCGGTGCAATCTCCGACCTGGCACGCTTTGGTGGACGCCATTGAACTGGCAACTTTTGCAGCCGATGCAGATCCCTATCAAGGCGTACACATCAACTGGTCGACCACCCATGAGGTGGATAATGCCGGCTTTGACCTGCTGCGTGGCACCCATGTCAATGGCCCCTTCACGCGGATTAACGGAGAAATGATCACGAGCCGCGCAGATGGCCGATATGCCTTTGTGGACACGGGGGCCGTTGCCGGAGAACGCTATTTCTACCTGCTGGAGGACATCAGCAGGGATGGACTGCGGACGCGCCATGGTCCGGTACAGACCCTCCTGCATTTGCCGGAGCAATTTATCCTGGAACAGAATTATCCCAATCCATTCAATCCGGCGACGCAGATTCGCTTCCAGATCCCCCGGACGGATAAGGTAAAGCTGGTGGTTTATAATCTGGTGGGACAACAGGTTCGCACGCTGGTGGATGACAAGCTGAACGCAGGGTATTATGAGATCACCTGGGATGGCCGTGATGATCTCGGACACCAGGCAGGTACGGGTGTGTATTACTATCGTTTCAGCAGCCGCAGTTTTAACGGCACCAAAAAGATGCTGCTGCTCAAATAACGGTTCATCATGCCAGGTTCTTTCTATGAGAAACCCCGGGGCTGCATTGCGGCCCTGGGGTTTCTCGCGACAGGGGGTCCTGCGCCAGGGGTGTTTTTGTGCCGGCGGGCTGATGCCGGGATTTTCTCGCGCCAGCGGGTTCCTGCACCAGCAGTTTCTCAAGCCAGAAGTTACTCGCGCCAGGGGTGTTTGTGTGCCAGGCGGGGCTCATACCGGGGGAGCGCGTGCCCTGGATTTCTCGTGCCTGGAGTTCCCTGTGCCTGGAGTTCCCTGTGCCTGGCACGTTGGTTCGATTTACAGTCATTTTCTGATAATTTTTCTTGACAAAAAACTAACAACTGCGTATTTTACATCTCACCAGCCAATTTCCTGAAGCGTACTCCAGCCGCAAGGCGCGATCGAAAGGAAGGTCTCATGAATCTATCCGGACTGGATTGGGGAATCGTCATCGTTGTGATGGGATTCATCTTTTTCAGCGTTTTGACCAGCCGCGTTTTCATGCGCAGCGTTGCCGATTATCTCTCAGCGGGCCGCACCGCCGGACGCTATCTCATCAGTGTCTCGCAGAGTATCGCCGCCCTCGGCGCCATCACGGTGGTCGCCAATTTCGAGATGAATTTCATGGCCGGATTTCCCATGACCTGGTGGGGCTTCACCATGGGCGTCGTCGTGCTCTTTATCACCGTATCCGGATGGGTCGTTTACCGTTTCCGCGAAACCAGAGCCATGACCATGGCGCAATTCTTTGAGATGCGCTACAGCCGCAGCTTTCGCGTCTTCACCGGACTCCTCGGCGTCGCTGCCGGCATCATCAATTTCGGCATCTTTCCGGCCGTGGAGGCACGCTTCTTCATCTACTTCTGCGGCCTCCCCCCCACCTTTTTGCTGTTCGGCCTGGAAATCTCCACCTTTGTAATGATCATGCTCATCCTCCTCGGCATCTCCCTCTATTTTGTCTTCGCCGGCGGCCAGGTGGCGGTCATCATCACAGACTTTATTCAGGGCGTTTTTGTCAACCTGGTCTTTGTCATTCTTATCATCTTCTTCTTCCGCCTCTTCACCTTTGATCAGCTGCTCACCGGCTTGCAGCATGCACCTGCAGACGCGTCGCTGATCAATCCCTATCAGACCAGCCAGGCCAAGGATTTCAATTTCTGGTTTTTCCTCATCGGCGTATTCGGCGCCATCTACAGCGTGCTCTCGTGGCAGGGTACACAGGGATTCAACAGTTCGGCGCGCAACGCCCATGAGGCCAAAATGGCCGGCGTGCTCTCCAACTGGCGCGGCATCCCCCAGGTCATTTTTCTGCTCTTCATTCCGGTCTGCGCTTACGTGTTCATGAACCATCCCGATTTTGCCGGCCGCATCGCAGGCATCAAATCCACGCTGGAAGGCGCCGGCGATAAAATCATGCAGAGCCAGCTCACCGTCCCGGTCGTGCTCACCCAGCTCTTGCCGCGCGGCCTCATGGGAGCGTTAACCGCGGTGATGCTCATGGCATCGGTCAGCACCCTGGAATCCTACATGCATTCCTGGGGCAGCATCTTTGTGCAGGATGTGATTCGCCCGCTGCGTAAAAGAACCCTCTCGCCTGAGCAACACATTAAATACCTGCGGATGTCCATTGCGGGCGTGGCGGTTTTCGTCTTCCTCTTCAGCCTCATCTTCCGGCAGACGCAATACATCCTGCTGTTTTTTGCCA
>CAUJEL010000002.1 GCA_963169875.1 Candidatus Zhuqueibacterota bacterium | reverse complement strand
TAGAAGCAGATTCCCAGACAATCTTTAGATGTTTTTGTGCGACTTAATACCTGGTATCTTTTCAAATTCCATTTTTTATGGCATTAATATTGCAAACAAGCAATTGGCGCTATTTGATACTCGGCAAGTTTTGAAAAACGCGCGTTATTGGATTTTATAGCGGGTAAGCAACGATCCAGTGCAATTCCAGCGTTCCTCTGACAGGATGCGCCGGAAAGAGGCCCTTTTTTCTCCCCTGTAACAGGGATGTGGTAATTACAGCAGACCTTAAAAGCTGTCTGCATCGGGTAATACCAACATGATAAATAGTAAAAAGTCATCGTAAAGGAGTAATTTATGAACATGAGATGGAAACTTGCGTTAGTGATTCTGGTAGTGATGAGTGTTTCGAACAGCCTGGCCCAGATGGTGGTGAAAAACAGTGCCCAGTCTCCATTGATGATCGTAACTCAGGACGGCCGGGTTGGAATTGGCAAGACCGATCCATCGCAAATTTCTGCCCTGCTGCAAGCGGATGGGGCGCGTTTTTTTTCCACATTTTGGGGGATTCCGAGCTATGTGGGTGCGGTGATTCAGACCAACAATGAAGGAGCGGGAGATGTGGTCGAGAGGGGTTTGGTTGTATCGGTTCCATCTTCGATCCAGCTCAATCCAGGCAAATGGCGCAAAGCCCTGACTGCTGTTGTTTGGGACGAGTCCAACAATCGCTATGCAGTAGCCGGTTCCATGGCCAGTGACAGCCAATTGCCTGTGGCTGAAGGTGGTACTCGGGATTTTCGCGCCGTTGAAGGTTATGTACATCAAGGATTCGCCTTTCCGGCAAACAGTCGTACCATGGCTGGCCATTTTGCCAGCGGCTTGAACGGACCAAACGATTACAATTTATATGTGAGTGGAGCAGCAAAATCCTATTTCCAGAGCTCTATGGGAATTGGAACCACCTTGCCCCGCGGTAAATTCGATGTCGCCGGCACGGTTTGGGCAGATCTGACCGCTGGCTCCGGCGTGCCGGTGCAATGTAACAACGGGCAATTGGTGATCAATACCTCATCAGAAAAAATCAAAGAAAATATCAGGACCTTTCAAACAAAATTTGACGCCATTCTGGATGCCCGCCCGGTCACATTCAACTATAAAGGTCAGGACCAGTCCAGTCTGGGCTATATTGCAGAGGAGTTTGATGCGCTGGGTCTAAAAGATTTGGTCTATTATCAAAATGGCAAACCTGAAGGTATTCACTACGATAAAATGTCTGTTTATCTGCTCGAAGTGCTCAAGACGTTAAAAAATGATGTCGAAGAATTGAAGCGGCGGCGCTAGGTGCCTATGGGATCGCCGTCCTGCTGGGCATGGCAGAAATTTGCCGGAGTGAGGAGGAGCAAAAGTGCCGGCAAAAACAGAGAATAAATCGGGTTGGGGATTTTCATGCATTCTCATCTCATCCAGGTGACAGGGAAAAAATGGGCAGAGAAAAGGCGCCGATGGGCGCGCACGTACGATAGAGGACGATTTGATATTTTTCTCCCGCTCATGGTCACCGTGGGTGGATTGACTTGCTGTCGCAGCAGTTCGATTGTTCGCAGGTAATCAAAATGGCGGTCCTGCATCGATTCTGTGGAATGAGCGATATGTTTTGAAACGCAGGGATCGCAGAGGCCGCAATGGCGATCATCCTCTATTTGCTCTCTGCATCCGGCAAAGGCGTCACTTGCGAATAGTACAACTGCCAATATCCGTCCCTTTGTACATAGACATCCACAAATCTCACAAAATGCTCAAAACGGTATTCCCCATATTGCCCCTGGATCCGTCCTTTGCCCATAATGATTCCAACGGATTCTATGATTCGTGTTTCAAGTTCCTCGACATCGTAGGCATGCAGCTTGACGCCGCCCGGACGATAGGCTTGCAGAATCAGGTGCTTGTCCTGAGCCTGGCCTTGCGGGTCAAAACCTCGATAATCCTGCGCAATCAGTTTTTCGAGCGTAACCGAATCGCAGTCAAACATGGCCTTTTTTAAGGCTTCAGATGCCGATAATAGTTCTGTTTCTAAATCCAAATGAGCCCCTGGGCTGTGTGATCGCGGCGCTGAGCCATCCCCACCGCAGAAGCCTGCCCTGGTCTGGTTCGGGTGCCAGCCCGCTCGCAGCGAAGGCTGATTATAATCTAAAATGTAATACAATTCAGCAAACAGTCAAGGGAATTGCGGATGCTGCAGGGTGCCGCTCACTTGACCAGAAGCATCTTGATCATCGCATCACGACGATCCGCCTGCAGGCGGACGAAATAGACCCCGCTGCTCCAGTCCGAGGCATCCACCACCACTTCATGATGGCCCGCTGACTGCAACGACTCCTGCAAAACGGTCAGGCGCTCGGCGCCGCTGATGTCGTAGATGCGCAGGGTCACCTGAGCCTCTTTTCCCAGCTCGAAGGAGAGGGTGGTGGCCGCATTGAACGGATTGGGGTAATTCTGATGGAGACGGTATTGTCCCGGCACAGCGGCCCGCTCAGCCACGGATAATGGGACGTCCGCCCAGCGCTGCACCACATCCCTGATCACTGCATCTGCGAAAGTGGTGGTATAGGTGCGATTGGCGACCTCAGCGCCGAGCGAGTCTTTTTCAACGCGCGCCCAGTCGCCGCGGGTGTATTTATATTCGATGGCCGTGCCCTGTGCGAACGGCACAGTGACAGACCACTCGTGCGCAGAGATCCGCTGCAGCGGCAGTCCATTCTCCCCCGGCCCGGGTGTCCAGCCATTGAAATTGCCGGCCAGGTAAATGGGGCTGGTATCCGGAGATGTCTGCGGCACCTGCACGATGAAGGTCAGATCGTATTTATCCGTGGCGGTGAAGGAGATCTCCTCCGACCAGCCGCCACGATTGGCCAAGGCGTTGATCGCCCGGACTCTGATCTTGTGTTCACCGGATGAAAGAGAGAGTGTTGTAAAGGTATCGGGAGCGGTGACCACGGCGCCGCGATTCACCTGGAACTCGTACCCCGCGATGCCGGAAAGATGGTGTGCATGGGTCCAGGTGATGACGGCGCCCGGCTTGAGCACCTGACCGGTTGCCGGCGTCAAAATTTCCGGAATGGAAGGTTGGGTCTGTGGCGCAAAATCCGGCGTGCCCCCCGGTATGCCGACCTCATCCCGCATCATGCGCGTGCCATATCCGGCCATGAGCAGATAAAAATCGGATGGCAATCCCTCATAACCGGCAAAATAGTGATTCACCGGCGGATCATTGATCACTTTAAAGATCGCCGTGCCCTCGTCGATCTCATCGAACATGGCGAGGTAAACGGATTGCGCCTTGAGCCGTTTGGCGTCGAGAAACTGCTGCCACAGGAATTTTCCCTTCAGCCGCGGCTTGTAGGAGGTGCCCGGCGCGAAATTTTGCAGATTGTCCCAGGCGAATCCGGGATAGATCAGGGTGATATAGAGCCCTCCGGCGGCTTCCAGGGCGGCCTTGTCAGCGGCCCAGTAGCCTGTATAAGCATATTCGCCGCCGTAGTGTCCGACGTTCCAGGCGAAATAGGAATCCATACGCTTGAAGACATCCGCCCAGCCCGGCGCGGTGTCGGTGCGCCACCACCATTGGCCCGAGTTGACCGTGAAGGCGGTATAGCGCCCCGGCAGTTCAAAGATATCGAGTATTTCGTGGGCCTTGGCGGCGCTGAAGCGGTCGGAAAAGAAGCCAAAGATGCCGACCACCGGCTTGCCGTTGTGATGCAGGTAGCGTTCGTCCGCGGTGATTTTGAGCGAATCGACGAGAAATTGCCAGTCATCGCGGATGAGATCCACCAGGGTGGCGGTATTCATGCCCGAGAGGTCGTACATGATGTAGTAAGTGCGGCCGGTGCGATTGGCGGCTTCGCGCACATAACCGGGGATGCGAAAAGTCTCCTTGACGTGCTGCTTGCTCACAGAAACGCCGAAGCGCTGCACGGCGACGCCGTCGATGCCATAGGCCTGCATCCACTGGAAATGACGCAGCACCGTCTTTTTGTTGGCGGAGCTGAAGAGCCAGGCGGGACGGCCATCGGGATGGGTCCATCCGGGAACGGGGTATCGTTCTTCGGCGCTGTGTTCGAGCATGTCCGGCCACATCTCCACCGTGGGGTCATTGAAACTGCCGCGGTGATAGTGCACCCAGCCGGATCCGCTGGGATCGCCGGCGGTGCGAAACCACCCCTGATAGCCGGCGATCACCTTGCCAAGGAGGGTGGTGGCGTCGACGCGCTCCGCAGCGGGAATGACCGGCCCGGAGTAAGGCGACATCCAGTCCTCGGCGTATTTCTGATACAACGCGGTCGGATCTGAAAACCATCGCATCGAGACGATATGCATCTGCAGGGTGCCGTCGCTGGAGAGCCGTACATCCGCGGCCATATTTTGTGCATTTTGGAAATCAGCGCGGGGAAGGAGAAACACCGCGGTGCGGAGCTGTCGCGAATCCTGGAGGTAATTTTGAAAAGCCTCGAATCCGCTGTCATAGGGATTATAGATGGAATTGAATTCCATACGCAGGTAACCGAATCCGTAGTCGAGGTACTGGACTTCGATATAGATGGTGCGGTCGCGCACCTGCTCATCGCACTGGAAATACATATAATACTGCCAGCTTCCGCCGCCGGCGGGGGTGGATCGATAGACGGTGTGGTTATTGATCTGCACGGTTTCGAAAACGCCGTCCGCGCCCGAAACAGCGCGCAGCAGCTTGCCGCCGTCCTGAGCCGCAGCCAGGGAGGAAATCAAGATAAGCGCTGTGGCGCCCATGATATAGATTGTATTTTTCATCTTTTGAGCCCTTTAAAATGAAATCCCGGCAACACATGGGGCGTAGTTCTACTTAACCAGCAATTATGGCTCATTATTCCGATCCGGGAGGGACGTGCGATGGCAATTCGATTGCAAGAATTGGCTTGTATTTTTTTGACGTCACGGATGCCGGTCAGAGCGGGCCTACGAACGCTCGCTGTTTGAATGTTCATGGAGTTGGCAAAGTCGGTGCGAAGGGTTCCCCACTAAGCCTCTTCCTTTAGCGGCGGTTGGAAGCTGCTTCGGCCATCTGTACATACCTTGCTGTGATGAATGGTACCTTACCATTGTACATTTCTGAATGATGAAGGAACACGCTCGGGAATGTATGCTTATGACGAGATGTTTTATGATCAACTCAGCGACATGTGCATACGTACGCCTGCAACATCAGATCATGTGTTCGCGAAGGTTGGCTGGAAGGACAAACCAATGAATCTGCAGCAGCACAATCAATCGGTTTGGCACTTTCATGTGTCAGCCTGTTACAAAAGAACGACAGTTCTCATGCTTAAAATAATCAGCGTCTTTGATAATATATGAATTAAGTGTTGTTTTTTCGGTTGAATCTTGAATTTAATGGCACAGGATTTGCAAAAAATATTATAAATTTCATGGATCTAAAAGGAGGTATTATGTACCGCAAAAGCAGCTATCTGGCCTCGATGTTTATTATCGTATTTCTTTGCCTGCCGGCTATGCTATGGGCGCAGCTGCAGTTAAAAGCGAGCACCGGGCAGCCCGTCATGCATGTCACCCCGGATGGCGTTGTCGGGATCGGTACGACAACGCCGGATGCAACCGCCAGGCTGCATACGGCGGGGAAATCCCGTTCCAATACTGTACAAATCAGTGGCAATAATCCTGCCGAGGGCAAAGTCCTGGTGGCTACAGATGCGGCTGGTAATGCTACCTGGCAGGATGCCTTGTATCGCTACAGCGCCAAGGCGGTGCAAACCGTTGCACAGAGCTTTTCAGGGCAACCGCAATTCAACCTCTATAAAGTCGATCTGGATGCAGCGGGTACTTCGCGAAGCTGGAACAAGGGCAACCTTTATGATGCGGTCAACAAGTGCTTTTTTCTGCCGGCCTCTGGCATTTATCTGCTCATAGCAACCGTTTCCTGCCAACATTTGGAAACAGACAATTTTATCACCGCCTTTGTTACTAAAAACACGGAAGTTAGTGAATTAACTAATCTGAGCAATGTTGTCGCCCAAAGCGGTAATTCAAACTCGAATGGATATTCATCTCATGTTCCTGTTCAGGTCTCGGCAGCTTTTGTTGGTCAGGAAGGAGAATATGTCGCTATTTGCGTGAATTCGAACGATCTGGATTTTGATACTGTGATACGCGCGGAGAGTGACGTCACTAATGCCTCTATTTTCTATTTGGGGCCACTTTAGATCGTCATTACCCTCTCTCGACTCTGCTGAACTTAAGCCAGGGAGTCGGGGTTCACGGCAAATCCGCCGGTTCGATCCATGCATTGAACGCCGGCGGATATTTTTTTATGTCCATGCAGATCAGCAGACGTATGGCGTAGCTGTCGCCCCATAAACCGGTTTGACTCCCGGATACGTTTTTTTCTTCAAAACTCATACTCCAACCCGATGATGGACAAACCCTTGTATTGATAAATGATAGCGGTCTTCTTCGTTTCGTCCCAATAATGGGCGGCGATGTTTGTACGATGTTTGGCATTCCAGACACTCAGATACGCCACCAGATTGGAACGCGTGAAGGTGAAGGGGCGGTCAATGCGCAGATTGGAAGAAGGATAGGCCGGTAAGCGGGCGCCATCCGGCCTGTAACAGATGATGTCGAGCGCGTTGAATTTCGTCAGGGCTTGTGCTTGATAAAGGTGCCGGCATGGAATTCCTCAAAGGCCACTTTGAGTTCTTCCTGCGAGTTCATGACGA
>CAUJEL010000001.1 GCA_963169875.1 Candidatus Zhuqueibacterota bacterium | reverse complement strand
CCTGGTTTACATTGCCGTCTCCCTGTTGGGCAAAAAACAGGAATTTAATATGGATAAACTGCTGCACCGCGGCAAATACCAGGTTAAAGAGGATCAGACCGCAGCCATGGCGGAACCGGCGCGCGGACTCAAAATGCTGGGCATGGGCAAGCTCTTCACCCGTGGCGATAAGATCATATACATCGCCACCTATGCATGGACCTTCCTGTGGTTCATTGTTTTTGTTGTTGGCACCATACTGAGTTTAACCACGCAGCTTTCTGACACCGCATGGATGCGTTTCTGGTATACGTACCTGATCATCGGCGTTGTCATTTCCACCGTTGTTTTCGTCTGGTTCACCATCGGCGGTGTGCGCGACATGCGCCGCATGTTTGCCGATCTGCACAGCCGCGAACGCGACCACAGCGATGACGGTACAGTTCATCATGATCCTCATGCCCATGAGGCCTGATTGATCACGCAATTCAGGTATTAACCTGTTTGATTCATTAACCGCCGGGCGCGTCGAGCTGTTCTGGTTGGGATGATAGAACAAGCTTTAATGTAAATATTCTCAGTCATAAAAACCGCTGTTGCTGCCAGATTTCTGTTTTTATTTTCTTTGCGTATCTCTGCATTCCTGACAGTGAATCATCAGGATAAACCGGCTTTTCTTCCAAGGGAGAAAAGCCTTTTTTATTACCTATTCGACAGGATTGCCATTGCGATTCTGCCTAAAAATCGTTATTTTGCACCGATTTTTCAAGGAGGCAATCATGAAAACGTATCTCGCAGGCGTTATCCTTTTAGGCGTCTCTCTGGCTTTTTCACAGCTCCCCCTCCGGCCCGAATCCACTTTTTTCCCGGTCTCCACCTGGTACTCCGGCGGTCCGGCCCGCGCCCCGATGCTGTCCACCATCACCCCCGCGTCGCGTGAAGCATGGCGCAAGGATTTGGCGCAAATCAAATCCCTCGGTTTCAACACGGTGCGCACCTGGGTTGAATGGGCCCACTGTGAACCCAGACAGGGCGAATACCATTTCGAAAATCTGCAACTGCTCTGCGAGCTCGCCCGGGAACTGGACTTGCGCGTCATCATCCAGTTATACGTGGATTCCGCGCCCGACTGGGTGGCGAAACAATTTCCCGACGGACTCTTTGAAGCTCAGAGCGGAGATAAAGTAGTGCCGCAGGCCGCGCCCGGCTGTTGTACCGACCATGCCGGCGTGCGTGCAGCGGTCCTGAATTTCTACACCGCCACCGCCCGCGTCGCCAATCAGTACCCCAATTTCCATGGTTGGGATCTCTGGAGCGAACCCCATATCATCAACTGGGCCTATGTCAACTGGGTGCCCAATGCCTCCTTTTGCTACTGCCCGCATACCATGTCCGCCTTCCAGCAGTGGCTGCAGAAAAAATACGCCACACTGGACGCCTTGAATCAGGCCTGGTATCGCAACTTTGGTGATTGGCGTGAAGTGACGGCGCCGCGGTTCGGCACCATCCTCAGTTACACCGACTTTATCGACTGGAAAAATTTCATCTACGAAAAACTGGCCAACGATCTGCGGCTGCGCTATGATGCCATCCGGCTCGCCGACAAAACCCATGTCATCACCTCGCATGCGGCGGTGCCATCAATTTTCTACTCTCCCTATGTCGGACTGGGCGCCACGGATGATTTTCTCATGGCCGAACAGATCGATTATTATGGCACGTCTTTGTATCCAAAACACAGCCATCCCAGCACCCATTGGGAGACGTGGAAGTTTCAGGTGGCCGTGGATTTTTCCCGCAGCGCCAACCGCAAGAACGGCGGTTTTTATGTGGGAGAACTCCAGGCGGGCAAAGGCACATATGGATTAAACATTGGCAATCCCATCACGCCTGAGGATCATCGCATCTGGATGTGGTCCGCGGTGGCCAAAGGCGCCAAAGCGATCAACATCTATGCCTATTATCCCATGTCCTCCGGCTATGAATCGGGCGGCTATGGCTTGATCAACCTCGATGGCACCACCACGGAGCGGGCCATCGCCGCGGGGAAAACGGCGCGGATCATCACGGAAAACATGGATCTGCTGTTGCATTCCAAAGCGGTTGCGGCACAGATCGCCATTGTCTATAATCCGCTGGCGCAGATGGTCGGCGGCGAGCAGCGCACGGTGACCACCGACATGCATTTGCAATCGCTGCTGGGTTATTATCGGTTCTTCACAGAGCAAAACATTCCGGTCGATTTCATCCATCGCCGCGATCTCGAGAATGACGATCTCAGCGCCTTCCGCCTTGTTATTGTGCCCTATCCTCTGATGTTCACCCAAAAAGCGGCCGATGGATTGAAAAAGTATGTTGCCGCCGGAGGCTTCGTCGTCTCCGAGGCGCGCATGGCGTGGAACGATGAGCGCGGATTTGCCACACCAATCATCCCGGGCATGGGATTGGAACAGATTTTCGGCGGTAAAGAAACGTCGGTGCAAATGGGCGAGCGGGTGCCCATGATCATCAAGACCATCTCCCATCCGGTCATCGATGATCTTGCGCCCGGCGATACGCTCTACGGCGCCAATTTTGCCGAATCCCTGGAACTGACCGCGGCGCAGACCGGAAAAGTCCTGGCGCATTTCAGCGACGGCACCCCCTGCCTCATCTCCAATCGTTATGGCAAAGGCGAGACGCTTTTCATCGGCACGTTCCTGGGCATGGCCAATCATCAGAAAGCAAACGCCAATAATGAAAAGTTGCTGCTGGCGCTGAGCAAATGGGCGGGCATTCAACGGCCCTATACCAGTGACCTCGATGGCGTCAAGGAGACGCCGGTGGAGATCCGGATGCGAAGCACAGAAAAAGGCTACCTCCTCTTCCTCATCAATCATGGCGAAACAAAGACCTCCGTCAGCGTCGATGTGCAGGTTTCGGAGAGCAAGACCTACAAGATTCTGGATATCCTGGAACAGCAGCGCCGCGAACACGAAGCCGGCAATAACCGGCTGAGTCTCACTGCCGCGCTGACCTCCAAAGAAGTGAAGGTTTTTTATATTTATTGACCGTGGATCACGGGTGTGACCGCAAAGCCCGGAGGCCAGACCGCCGGGCTTTTTTTTATGGGGCTGCTAACCTGAATTATTCACATACGAGGACGCAGAGGTACGCAAAGAATAGAAAAACATAAAGATGGCATTGATAACAACTTTAATGACTGAGATCAAAATTAAATCAATAAATTTTCATTAATTATAATAAAAATAGCTCGGCGGCCTCGGCGCGCCCGGCGGTTTATGAATGGAACAGGCTAAATATAGTTTTTAAAAGCGACTTTTTTTCTCTATATTTGCCATCAAAACTTCCGGAAAGGAGTTATTCATTGCCCTATCAAGGTGAAATCGCCGCCCTGGTGGCAGCGGCTTTATGGAGTACAACCGCCATCCTCTTCGAAACCACGGGTAAGCGCATCGGCGCCATGAACACCAATCTGCTGAGATTGCTGTTGGCGTCACTGCTGCTCTGTCTGACTTTTTTCATCCAGACCGGAACACTCTACCCGATTCACGCCACAACCGATCAGCACTTCTGGCTCGGCTTGAGCGGTGTGATCGGACTGGCTCTGGGCGATGCGGCGCTCTTTGTCTGTCTGGTAATCCTGGGTCCGCGGCTGGCCACGCTGATGTTATCACTGGCACCGGTGATCACCACGCTCTTCGCCTGGCTCTTCCTGGACGAAAAACTGAACGCATTGGCCATAGCCGGCATTTTTCTCACCATCGGCGGCATCATTTGGGTCGTCAATGAAACGGAACATGAACCCAGCCATGGCTCCAAGATGCAAGGTATCATCCTGGGTGTTATTGCGGCGTTGGGGCAAGGCGTCGGCGTGATCCTGGCAAAATACGGATTCCGGACAGAAATCGGCACCCTCGATGCCACCCTTCTGCGCATGCTGCCGGCCACGCTGGTCATGTGGCTGGTAATGCTTATGTTGGGCAAGCTCAAGCCCATACCAGGTGTGTTCCACGACCGCAAGTCCGTACAGTTCATCATCATTGCTTCCATCATCGGACCGTTCATTGGCGTTTGGCTGGCCAATGCGGCCGTCAAATATACGGAGGCTGGCATAGCCGCGACGCTTTTGGCGACCGTGCCGATTCTCGTCATCCCATTGGTGTGGATCATCCGTGGAACCCGTCCATCGTTGCGGGCTGTGATGGGTACCTGTATCGCCGTGGCGGGTGTGGCTTTGATCTTTTTGCGCTGAGAACCTGCCCAATAGGGATGCGGCAGGTAGTGCTGCATGGTGAAGCTGCCCCGAGCCGTATCATCGCGGCAAGAAGTGAGCACCGGAAGCGGACAGCAGTTATCCCAGGCTGGCCCAAGCCGGTGATATTCATCTTGCAAATGGGTAAAATAAAGTTTAATTTATTCCCGGCAATAAAACAGGCGGTGAGAGGAAGCCTGGATTCACGCAATCAAATTTCAGGGTGTAATAGCAAGCATGAAAGTAATCATCATCGGTGCCGGCCAGGTCGGCACCCATATCTGCGAATATCTCAGTTCCGAAGATCATGATGTAACGGTTATCGAAAAAGACAATACAGCCTGCCGCCGGGCTATGGATACCTTGGATGCCCTGGTCATAGAAGGGGATGGGGCTTCTCCTTCCCTGCTTCTGAAGTCTGGATTACGCGACTGCGACATGATGGTCGCCGTCAGTCCCAACGATGAGGTCAACATACTCGCTTGCCTGGCCGCCGCAAAAGCGAACGTGAAAATAAAAATCGCCCGGCTGCGCAATCCTGAGTTCAGCCAGGATAATGCCTTGCTCGGAAAAGAAGAATTGGGCATCGATTTTATCATTCACCCGGAACGGGAGACGGCGCGGGAGCTGGTATGGTTGACGAAACGCTCGGCAGCCACCGATGTCATCGAATTTGAAGATGGCAAAGTACAATTGATCGGCGTCCGTCTGGACCTTTCCTCACCGGTCATCAACAAAACCCTCAAAGAGATCGACAGCGAAAACCCCGATTTGCTCTTCCGCGCCGTTGCCATATTCCGTACCAACAAAACCCTCATTCCTGGCGGTGATGATCGCATTGTGCGCGGTGATCAACTCTTCTTCATCACCAAATCGGAACTGGTGCCGCAGCTGCTCAGCGTGCTGGGAAAAAGTGAGGACAAGATCGAAAAAGTCATGATCCTGGGCGGCGGACGGGTTGGCCGCATGGTGGCAGCCGAGCTGGAGCAGGACAAAGACATCACCGTCAAGTTGGTGGAATCCAACCGTGACAAGAGCCTGCTCATTGCGGAGGAATTGCATCGCACCCTCGTCATCGTCGGTGACGGCACCGATCTGGATCTCCTGGCTGTGGAAGGGATCATGGAAATGGACAGTTATATCGCGGTAACCAATGATGAGGAGACCAACATCATTTCCTGCCTGATGGCGAAGCATCTGGGTGTGCGGCGCTGTCTCGCCCTGGTGAGTCGTCCGGATTATCTGCCCATCATGGCCTCCATCGGGGTAGACGCTGCGGTGGATACGCAAACCCTGACCGCCAACGCCATCCTGCGCTACATCCGGCGCGGCAACATCACCTCTCTGGCCAGCCTTCCCGGCATCGAAGCTGAAGTGATCAAGATCGAGATCACCGGCAAATCCAAAGTCAGCGGGCGTAAAATAAAAACCATCAACCTGGATCATCATGGCATGGTGGGGATCATCAGCCGCAATGGCCAGGTCATCGTGCCCATTGGGGATACGGTGCTTCAGGCCGGGGATTCCTTGATTGTGTTCACCACGCCGGCATCGGTCGGGCGCGTCGAAAAGATTTTTGCCAATCGCTAAGGCCCGATATATACCATGAACACTCGTGCCATTCTCCACATTGTCGCTCTGCTGATCGTTTTCGAGGGTGTATCGATGCTCACAGCGGTCGGCTTTTCGCTCTATTACGGCGGAGAAGATTTGTGGTCCCTCCTGATCACCGTTGCACTCTGCTTCCTCTGCGGCGGACTGTTTTTTTTCTTCACACGCGGTCAAGCGGAACTTAAATTACGTGATGGCTTTGCCGTGGTCGTCTGCTCCTGGAGTGCATTGACCGCGTTTGGCGCTTTGCCGTTTGTCCTTTCCGGCGCCATTCCCGCGTACACGGATGCGTTTTTCGAGACCATGTCCGGTTTTAGCACCACGGGCGCCACCATTCTGGTCAATATCGAAGCGTTGCCGCATGGTTTGCTGTTCTGGCGCAGCATGACCCATTGGATCGGGGGCATGGGCTTTGTGGTTCTGTCGATAGCCATACTCCCCTTGCTCGGTGTCGGCGGCATGCAGCTTTTCAAGGCCGAAGTCCCCGGTCCCACCAAAGACCGGCTCAGTCCGCGCATCACGGAAACCGCCAAGATACTTTGGGGCGTCTACCTTCTCCTCTCCGTCCTCGAAACAGTGCTGCTGTTATTGGGCGGCATGTCGCTCTTTGATGCGCTGTGCCATACCTTCGGCACCATGGCCACCGGAGGCTTTTCCACCAAAAACCACAGCGTCGCCCACTACGACAGTCTCTATATCGAAGCCATCATCATCCTCTTTATGTTCATCGCGGGGACTAATTTCAGTCTCCATTACCGCTTCCTCAGCGGCAAAAGGGATTCTTACCGGCTCGATCGGGAATTTCGCTTCTACCTCCAGTTCACGCTCATCACCATCCTCATCGTCGCCGCCATCGTCTATGCAACGACGAACGTGCACATAGGCGCTGCCCTGCGCTCCGCGGCCTTTCAAGTGGTATCTATTATCACCACGACCGGCTTTGTTACCGATGATTTTGAGCACTGGGGACACGCGGGGCAACTCATTATGGTTTTGCTGATGTTCATTGGGGGTTGTGCGGGATCAACCGGCGGGTCCATAAAAATCATCCGCATCATGGTCGTACTGAAGCATGGGGTGACGGAAATAAGCAAACTGCTTCATCCCAATGCCCTGATCCCCGTGCGCCTTGGCGGCCGGGTGGTGTCCACCGACGTGGTGACCAGAATCCTGGCTTTTTTCATCATTTATCTGATCATTTTTGTTTCCGGCTCCATCTGCATGGCGCTGCTCGGGCTCGATACCATCACGGCATTTTCCAGTGTCGCAGCCACCTTGGGAAATGTCGGTCCCGGTCTGGGGCTTGTGGGTCCCACGGACCATTATGCCCATGTGCCCTGGGCTGGCAAGTGGCTGCTCACATTTTTTATGCTGCTGGGCCGGCTCGAGATTTATACTGTCATTGTTCTTTTTGCGCCGGACTTTTGGCGGAAATAAAAAAGGCGATTTAAAAATCGCCTTTTTTATTTGTAATCCCAATAGGTCAGATCCTGGGCCGATCGCCACCACTCATAGTGCTTTTCCTCCAGTTCGCGGGGCGATGGAAAAGGATAGTAGCAGAATTGTTCCTGATCGCCAATAAAAAAACCATTTTTGATCAGATCGTAGGCGATTTCACGCTGCATGGTTCTGTTGACGGTTTTGGCGGGCTTTTCCGGATGCTGCACCAGGCCGGTGAGGCAGGCGCGTAGATGTTCAATATTGGCATAGTCAAGATCGTCGGCTGAAGCCAGCAAGGGATCAATCGCCAGATCATGAAGGACCATTTCCATGAAGAATAATTTGGGAACCGAAACCGGGAACTCGCGATTGGTGACAAAACGGCAGAATTCAACCGGATTGAACAGACTGGCCACTCTTGGCGTCACCGGACACAATTCCTGGTAAAGATGCAGCTGCCGTTGCTCCTCGGGCACATAGTCTGTCTTTTGCAGTTCGAGCACTTTGCCGGCGTCGGTGACCAGATAGAGACTTTTCAGAGCCGCCAGGGGGATATGCTCCAGAACGCGGTAGATTGACAGATAGACCGACCGTTTCGGCTGACCGTCGACATGGGGCTGACAGCGCTGTTCGATATCTTCGAGCGGGAAAAAATCACTGCGCATACGCTGATCGACTTCGATGAAGGCCGCCTGACCGCGGGACTGTTTGCTGGTGCCCAGCGCAAAATAAACCCCGAACTCCTCCGGCGGCAGCATCGAGGCGATCAGTGATTCCGGGAAAATGGATAAATAGAGATAGGTAGACAAGACAAAATCCATGGCTTGGTGTATGATAAAATTAAGCCTTTAATTTACAACATATTTTTGCCTTTGTCAATACCTACCTGAGGTACTATTCCCACCCCCGGATTTTCTCCATGAACTGGGAGCGCAGGTAAATTTCCGGCGTCTGGCTGTTGACGAAACTCAAGCGTCCGATGCTATCAGAAAGCTGGGTGCAGTTGTGCCGTTTCATCCACGCTTCAATCTCTCCGAGTATGGTCGCGATTTGCCCAACCCCATTCTGGTATATTGCGGAGGCAATTTGCACCGCCCGGGCGCCAGCCAGCAGCATTTTGATCACATCGGTACCGCGATGGATTCCGGTGGTGGCGGCAAAATCGCACGGCACCTTGCCGGAGAGCAGGGCAATCCAGCGCAATGCCTCGTAGTATTCCTGGTCATGGCTGAATGTGAATGTGGTTTGCAGCTGCATTTTTTCAACGTCCATATCCAGATCAGCAAAGCGGTTAAATAAAACCAGACCATCCAAACCAGCCGCGCTCAAGGACGAGGCCAGATGGGTGAGATTGGAAAAATAATGGCCGACTTTTAGCGCCACCGGGATTTTGACTTTCGCTTTGACCGCGCTGAGGATATCGAGATAAATCTGATCCGCCTGCCCGGGCCGTTGGGCCGGGTCGGTTGGCAGAGTATAAACATTCAGTTCCAGCGCATCGGCGCCCGAGGCTTCCATCTGCCTGGCATAATCGGGCCACCACTTGTCGGACACGCAATTGATGCTCGCGATGACCGGTATGGAAACCTTTTTCTTGGCCGCTTCAAGCAGGGCGCAGTAATCGCGCGGGCCATATTGCTTGCCGAGTTCGGCTTCGAGATACTCATAGACCTCTGGATGTCCGGAGGCTCCCCATTCTTCCTGTATCAGGGTCTCTTCGAAAAGGCTTTTGACGACCACAGCAGCGGCCCCTGCCTCTTCACAGGCGATTATTTTTTCAACGGATTTGGTCAAACCGCTGCTGGCGACTATGATGGGATTTTTCAAATCCAGCTGTAAGTAACGTGTTTGCAAATTCAACATAAGCTCTCCTTGATCGTTCTGGCAATATGGATAATGCAAGATCCAGTGAGAAAATTTCTACCAACGATAGTGGCGGATGTGCTCACCACGCTTCTGAATTTCGATCATTGATTCAATGCCGATCTGGATATGCTTCTCTGTGAAAGCGGCGAATACCTGTTTGGAGGATTCCTTGGTTTTTATCCCCCCTTTTTGCAGCGGCAAATCGGAAACCAGCAGCAACGCACCGATGGGCACCTTGCTGACGAATCCGACAGAAAACAGGGATGAGCACTCCATGTCAATGGCGATGGCCCGTTCTTCATAAAGGATGCGCTTGAAGGTATCGTCAAATTCCCAGAAGCGGTAATCCGTGGTATGGACCACCCCGGTGCGATAATCCAGTTGATGTTCGACGATGATCGAACTGATAAATTTTTGTATTTTGAAAGTCGGCAGAGAAGGCACCTGTGGCGGGATAAAGTGCCCGCTGACTCCTTCATCGCGAATGGCCGCCATCGGCAGAATAAAGTCGCCCACTTTGAGAGAACGATGCAGTCCGCCGCACATGCCGAGGAAGAGAACCGCCTGAGGCTCGACCACACTCAGCATTTCGATGATCAGGGCGGCCGTCGGCGCACCGATTTTAAAATCCACCATGCTGATGTTATCCTTGGGACTGTGCACCGCGGAAAACGCGGAGCCATGTTGCAGGTCCGCTGAGGAACGTTCACTAAAAACATGTAAATATTTTTGAAAATTGGTGAGAATGATGTTTTTCTGAAAATCGCCCAGATCAGATCCCGTGTAGCGCTCCAGCATATCTTCTGCGATCTTGCGCTTGTCGGGATTGTTGTATATCATGTTGTTTTGAAACGGAAACGTATAATCGCTGTTCATAGGACCTTGAAAGTTAAGTTAAATTTCAGCTCCAAAAGATACGAATTGTTATGGATGAAATGCAAGGCTTAACTTTCTACAGGATCCCTTTGTCCACACCTTCCATGCATAATTGTTGCATTTGTCCGAATCTCTCTGTAATTTAATGCGCACTAGTGAAAGGAACTGTGTGAGAGCCAAAATTCTAACGATGCGTGATCTATTCACGGGCTTTATCTCGCTGCGTCAGGTCGAAGTGCAGTTTGAAAAATTTGATGGCACCCTGAGCGAACCTGTGCACCGGCTCGTGGTCCATCGCGGTGATGCTGTCGCCGTGCTGATTTTTAACACTGCGGACCGGACCGTTCTTCTGGTGCGGCAATTTCGTTTTCCGGTTTATAGTGTTGACCCTGAGCAAGGCTGGCCCCTGGAAATCGTCGCCGGCGTCATCGACCACGGCGAAACACCCGAAAGCACCGCCGTGCGTGAAGTAGAAGAGGAAACAGGGTATGCCATTCAAATCGGGGATCTCATCCCATTGGGTAAAATTTACCCCAGCCCGGGCGCCTTTTCTGAACGCATCTATCTGTTCGCCGCAGACATCCGACTGGCAAAACGCAACCATGCCGGTGGAGGATTACCCCATGAACATGAAGATATTAAAGTCGAAGTTAAAAGCTGGGACGAAATCCGGCGCATGCTCGCTGATCATCAAATGGAAGACGGCAAGTCGCTGATAACTTTGCAATGGCTTTTGTCCCAACCGGGCGTGTAAGGTCAGCGGTTATTCCCTCACCAGGCGCGAATATCGGTCGCTATCATGCCGGCTGCCCGGGCGCCCTGTAATCCCGATTCACCATCCTCAAAAACCTGGCAAAATTCGGGTTGCACCTGCAAAAAACGCGCAGCCGCCAAAAATGGAACCGGTGACGGTTTGCTCGGATACCCGTCCTCGGGTGTGATGATCACCGCAAAACTAGGCAATAGACCGACAGCCCGCAGCTCCATGTCAACAATATTGCGGCGGCTGCCGCTCACCACTGCCATAGGCAGTCTGCCCGTGTATTCTCGCACGATTCTCACCACAGGCTCGATGGGTTTCACGTGCGCCAATTGCGCCGTGACCCTTTCATTTTTTTCATCCGCTATACTGCGAACATTCAGTTCTTTTTGATAACGCCGGGCAATGCAGCGCGCCACCTCTTCGCTGGGCTTGCCCGCAAAATCATCAATGTCCTTCGCAACAATGTGCAAGCCATGCCTTTCAAAGGTCTCACACCATGCCGCAATATGAAGGGGCATCGAGTCCACCAGTGTGCCATCGCAATCGAATATTAATGCCCGTGCGCGTGTATCGATCATCCGTTCTTCTCCGCTTTAAATTAAATTACATAAAGATACACATTTTGCAGTTAAACACCAATCACTGCGTTTGCAATTTCCATTTTCAACATTCACAACTGGCCTAAAAATTGCAAATGAAGGGATAGGGTGAAAAAAGATATGTTATTATTATTGAAATTATACTGTTCCTTCTTAAAAAAGGTAGTATTTTAAGTTACGCAATCAGGTAAAATGACATAGTTATGTGACACGTTCAATGTGCGCAAAAGGTAAAATCCCTTTAAATATTTCAAACTTAACTCTAAAATGGTCTTTTTGGGAGGAGCTTGACATGTTCAAAAGACTACGATTTGTTGTTTTCATCCTCTGTCTGGCATCACTGGCGTCAGCGCAAATGCTCATCAAAAATTCAGAAGATAATACGCTGATGACTGTGACTCAGGACGGAGCGGTTGGCATCGGGCCTTTCGCGCCTCAGGATAAGCTGGACGTCATGGGCGACATCATCCTCAGCAACCGGCTCAAGGAAGCCAGCGATCGCATGATTTATGTCAGCGATCGCGAAGATGAAGGACTGGGCTACAGCCTCACCATCAGAGCCGGAAAAGGCATGGGATTTGGCACCAGCAGTTTTGGCGGCAATCTCTACCTGGAAGGCGGCCGCCAGGGAGATCCCATGCCCATCTACAATTACGGTCATGTCGTAATGGCAAGCGCCACTGGGATGGCAGCCCGCGTCGGCATTGGCACATCGGATCCCCAGGCCAAACTGGACATCGCAGGGGCCATGCGCCTGCAGAATGTTGCTTCCGCCTACACCGGCTATCTGCCCGGCACCATCCGCTACAATGGCACTGATTTCGAAGGGTACATCCCGAGCGGCTGGGTATCGCTGACAGCGGGCGCGGGTGGCGCCAGTCAATGGCTTGATGTCACCGATGGCATTCATTACAGCGACGGCAAAGTCGGCGTCGGCACGTCGCAGCTGAGCCATCAACTCACCGTCATGGGCAGCGACAAGACCGGCTACTTGAGCCTGCTCAGCGGCTTCATGGATGGCACGCCCAATGGCGCCATCTTTTCCATCAATACCAATAACGATCTGGAAATTGTCACACAACTGCAGTCCAGTCCCGCAGGACCGATCGTGCCGCAGAATATCGTCACCACTTCAAAAACAGGCATCGGCACCCTGGTCCCGCGCGAACAGCTCTCGGTGGTCAAGGACGGCACGCCCGCCCTGGGCCTCTACAGATCTCTCAATCCGCCGTTCTCCTCCATCGGCGCCCAATTCATGATCAACGCCAACAGTGATCTCCACATCTATGCGCGCGACGAATTCAGCACATCCTTCACTTATCAAGACATCCTTCTTACCGAAGAGGATGGCGGCAAGGTCGGCATCGGAACCTCCATGCCGCGCGAAAAAATGGAAATCGGCGGCGCGCTGATCCTCGGCAACAACAACGAGACCCTCTTCGGTGGACCCTTCAACGGCACCATCCGGTACACCGGACTCGATTTTGAGGGATGTCTTGGCGGCAGCTGGGTCTCCCTCACCAGCGGCGGCGGCTCTTCGCTCTGGCTCGAAAACGGCAATGACACCTACTACAGCGACGGCCGCGTCGGCGTCGGCATCTCGGCGCCCGGCGCCAACCTCCATGTCCGCGGCGCCCTCGATGGCACCATCCTCGAAGTACTGCGCCTGGAAAATCACGGCATCAACAGCGGCGGAGCAGCCCTCACCTTCGTCGGCGGTGATGGCCTCGAAGACGGCCGCATCGGCAGCCGCTACGATGAAATGATCTTTTCGAATGGATCAACACCCACCGAACGCATGCGGCTCACCAGCACCGGCCGCCTCGGTATCGGAACCACCGATCCGCAGGAAAACCTCCACGTCCGCGGCAACATTGCGCTGGGTGATCACCTTGTAGCAGGCACAGGGCCACAGCTCTATGCCGTCACCCGTCCCGATGCCGGCAAAGGCTATGATCTCTATATTCACGCTGGACGAGGTGTCGGTTTCGGCACCAGCGGGCAGGGCGGCGACCTCTATCTGGATGGCGGCCGCACCGGAGACACCATGCCACCCTACTCCTATGGCAACATCATCATGCAACGTCAGAACGGTACATTGGCCAAAGTCGGCATCGGCACCACAGCCCCCTTGGAAAAACTGGATGTCGATGGCGCCGTGCGCATCGGCATGACCACCTCCACCACGACCTTTAATGCAGGCACCATGCGCTGGACCGGCAGCGATTTTGAGGGATTCGATGGCGCAAGTTGGCTCTCCCTCACCGCACAGGGTTCGGGCACCAGCCTGTGGTCGCAGAACGGATCGGACATCTACTACGAAAAAGGACGCGTCGGGGTTGGCACAAGTACCCCTCCTGTTGATTTAACAGTTTTCAATGCAGTGGGACCAACCATTGGGCTTTATTCATCATTCTCTGGCCAGGGACCAACCGGCGCCACGCTCCGAACCAATGATAACGACGATCTCGAAATTCACAGCTTCTTCACGCTCGGGCCAACGGTAGACAAAAACATCGTCATGCCCTATGGAAATGTCGGCATCGGAACTTCGACGCCAACCTATAAATTGCTGGTTGAAGATGGGCAAACCACGAGCACGCAGGATCTGTTTGCGGTTCGCGAATGGGTGCCCGGTTCTCCCTTCAATATTTTGCATCATCGACTGGTGGTCACTGGTGCAGAAAGCAATGGTAATGTGGGCATCGGAATTGCGTCGCCGCGCTACAAGCTCAATGTGGCTGGAGCGGTGATGTTACACGACGTGGGCGGCAAGGTGGATCCAACTGCTAATGAATCCGGCATCTATTCAAACGGCGGCGAACTCTATGCCCTTGACGATCAGGGCAACAGTACGCAGATATCGCCGCATGATGAACTCACCGGTGAATGGATCTATTACTCTAAAAACATCAAAACCGGCCGCGTGGTCAAGGTCAACATGGAAAAGCTGGTCAAAAAGATCGAAGAACTCACAGGAGAATCTTTTCTGGAAGAGTGGCAGGAGGAATAACAGTAGCATTTATAGGTGTGAGGCGGGGGTGGTTCTTTTTCGAACCACCCCTTTTTATTTTTAATACAGTTTGTGTAGCTTTTTTATCACCGCGGGCCAATGCATGCTCAGAATGAACCGCTTGAATGTCAATAACCTGAACAAAGCTCTTAACCGCTCCCTGATTTCCCTGGCGTACAGGAGACCGGTCGCGTGCGTCATGATTTCTTTGGCCGTGCCTCCATATGGAAACCACCAAAGGTTGCTGCGATTGCGTCCCGCATCATAACTGACATACTTGAGCTGAACCATTTCCAGTAAACCATAGGGTGACCGCGTATGCCCAAGGCCGCTCTGCTTCAAGCCCGTCCAGGGCGCCAGGGGTTCCCCCCAGGTCGATGTGGCATCATTGATCATCACCGTACCCGCCTGTAATTCTTCCATCAGTCTGCCGGCGAGGCGGCGACTGCGCGTCCAGCCAAAAGCGGTCAGACCGTAGATGCTGTCATTGGCCATGCCTATCGCCGTCTCCACATCATCCACCACCATGATCGCCAATACCGGGCCAAACGTCTCCTCCCACATCACCTTCATGGTATGATCCACGTCAACGAGCAATGCAGGCAGCAAAAAATAGCCGGGTCCATCCAGACGTTTGCCGCCGTATAATAAACGCGCACCCTTGGCCACGGCGTCGTCGATGTGCAGCAGGACTTTTTCCAATTGCTGCAGATTGCTGAGCGGGCCCATGTCCGTATTCGCATCCAACGGATCACCCACTTTAATTTGCGCGATTTCGTCCAGGCATGCTTTTATGAACTGATCAGCAACGGCCTTTTCGACATAAACGCGCTCCACCGATGCGCAGACCTGGCCGGAACCGAACAGCGCACCCCACACAATCCCTTTGGCAGCGCGGCGAATATCCGCATCCGCGGCGACAATGGCGGCATCTTTGCCGCCCAGCTCCAGAACCACGGATTTGACGCTCTCCGCCGCCTCAGCCATGACCTTCTTGCCGACCGCGGTGCTGCCGGTGAAAAGAATTTTATCGATGCCCGGATGCGAAGCGAAATAGGGGGCGTCCGCATCCGCAACAGGCGCCAACTGCACCACCTCATCGGGAAAACCCGCATCCTGAAACAGGGAGACAATGGCTTGCGCGACCAGGATCGCCTGTGGCGATGGTTTGAATACCACAGTATTGCCGGTCACCAGCGCTGCCGCGATTTGCGGCAAGGGCACTGAGAAGGGAAAGTTCCAGGGGGAAATAACCCCGACGACGCCATAAGGTTCCCAACGATAATAGCTCTGCTTGTGAGCGAAAAGGATCATTTCATGATGAATGCGTTCGGATCGCAAGATTTTATGTGCGTTTCGATGCAGATATTTGAGAATCGCCAGACAAGGCACGATCTCCGCTGATATGGCTTCAGCCACAGGTTTGCCCTGCTCCATGGCAATCAATTCTGCAATCTGCTGCTTGCGATCCTCTAAAAGATACTGAACAGCTGCCAGAAGCTTTTGCCTTTCCTTGATCGATTGGCTCTTCCACGACGGCCAGGACGACCTTGCGGTCGCGATGACCCGGTCGATGCCGGGAATGTCCAGCGCCGGGACCTCCGCCAGCACTTTTTCGCTGCCCGGATTGATGCTTCTCAAAAACGTTACAAATTCTGTTTCCTGCAAAATGGAAGGTTGCACGCGTTCATCCCCTTTCAGTGGTTGCTGGAATCCGGCTCATGGCGTATTCGGCCAGCGCGGTGATGGTCAGGCTGGGATTGACGCCAAGGTTAGCCGGGATGGCCGCGCCATCGACGACATACATATCATCATAGCCGAACACCTGGCATTTATCATCGATCACCCCGTGATCCGCATCTTTACCGATGACGCATCCCCCCATGATGTGGGCGGTCAGCGGCATATTGAAGAGCACTTCGGGCATGGCGCTTTTGGCGGTGCCGTTGATTTTCTCAGCAATGGCCCGGGCCGCTGTGTTGGCTTGCGGGATATAAGTGGGAATGGTGCTGTTGGCGCCACTGCTGCCCAGGCGCCGCCGCCAGGGCATGAGCCAACGGCGCTTGTAGGCGAAAGCCATTTTGTTGTCGAAAGTCTGCATCACCAGCAGGATCATGGTCTTGCGCGCCCAGCCGAATGGATAGATATTTTTTAATGCTTCGATGGGATGACGCAAACACTGTTTGAAAAATCGCAGCGGCCGCACCCAGCGCGACCCCCCATCGGTGAGGAGGCCGGAGAGCCAGAACATCGCATCCGATCCTTCGGGATAGCGCACCGGCTCGATGTGGGTATGTTCATCGACGAAGAGGCTGGAAGTGATGGCGATGCCATCGCAGAAGCGATTTTCCCCATCCCTGCTTTGCACGCCGAGCAAAATTTCACTGTTGGTGCGCACCGTCTGGCCCAGTTGCGATGAAATTTTTGGCAGCGTGCCTTTGTGCTTGCAATGCATGAGGAGGCGGTTGCTGCCCAGAGCGCCCGCGGCCAGCACCACGCCTTTGGCCGTCAATTGTCTCGCCGGCCGCGGCCAGCCCCACGAGGGCTTCATGGTGAGACGGTACCCGTCTTCTGATGGCCTTTCGATCAGGGTCACGGTGGTCCCGGCTATGATCGTCGCGCCCAATTTTTCAGCGAGATAGAGGTAGTTGCGGTCCAGTGAATTTTTGCCGCCGGTGCGGCAGCCCACCATGCAGCGGCCGGAATGGTCGCAGCCGCGGCGCGCGGGACCTGCGCCATTGAAATAGGGATCCGGGGTTTCGGCATCAGGATCGCCGAAATAAACGCCCACTTCGGTGGGACGGAAATGGTCCAGCCGCCCGATATCCTGCGCATATTCTCGCAAGAGTTCATCGCTGCGCCAGGATTTTGGATTGGGGGCAACGCCGAGCATCTTGCGCGCCAGTTGATAAAACGGCTGCAGGGTTTTCTGCCAATCTTTCATGCCGGCCCATTGCGGATCCTGGTAAAAGGCGGCGGGCGGTTCCAGGAGAACAGCGGCATAAACCAGACTGCCGCCACCGACGCCGGCACCGCTCAGGATCATGGCCTCGCGCAAAAAGGTCAGTTCCTGAATGCCCGTGCAAAAGAGTGCCGGATTCCACAACCACCTGTGCAACTGCCAATTGGTCGTGGCATAATCCTCCGCTGCAAAACGACGGCCGCGTTCGATGACCGCCACGCGATAGCCTTTTTCCGCCAGGCGCAGCGCTGCGACGCTGCCGCCAAAACCGGAACCCACGATGATGTAATCGTAATCATTCTTCATAAGCGATATCCCATTATTGGTGTGGCTAAAAAATACAAAAAATGAATCAAATTCACAAATGGAACATGACGTAATTTTCTGATGAATGACAATAATGCCGGACTTTATAAAAAAGCAATCGTCCATGGTCGCGGATACAACCGGCTGATAGATCCGTCTAAAGACGGAACTGCGAAAAATGGCATGCCAGGATATTTTGGGGACTAGCACTATGAGGTGCTGCGTGGAAAAAAATCAGGGCAACAGACGGACATCGCATGGTCCCCAATGATATTCAGAAACGCTGAAGGATCGTAAAAAAGCAGAATTTTGGAGCAGCGGGTTCGGGGTTGAGGCTATCTCACGCCTTATCACAGGGCGCGCAGCAGGGATCGACTGAACTGATATTGCAGTTGTGCCATCTCCCGGGTATCGGGACGGCTGCGGCGCCATTTCTGCAGAACAGATGCAGTGGTAGAATAAACGTCGTTCTCAAACTCCGTCATGAACGTCAGCCAGCTGCGGCGGCCGCGCAGCAAAGCCGAGGTATCGAGGTGTTGCGGCCAGCTCTTTTTGGGATAAAAGCGCCCGCGATTGCGCAGCAGGGTTTGATTGAGGTCAGAACCATCTTTGCCATCATACGCTTCGGGGATCTTGCCACTGGCCGGCCACAGGGGTAATGCGATGCCGCTGACGGGCTCCCCCAGAATGACCCATAACGTTGCCAGACGCGGATCTTCCCCCGGCCGCACCCCCTGAATCACCGCGCAAGAGACCGTGCGAGAACTGTTGAGGGTAGTCCGCGTTGGCACAAATCCTTGCGGAGCACCGCCCACAATTCCGGTGAAGGGCAACGGATACGGATCGACCTCCTCGCTGGCCAGATCGCGCGCCACGCTCTGCAGTACAAAAGGGACATCGATTTCGCCAGACCGCGCCCGGATTTGCAAGAGTTCCCGTGCGCGCTGATATTTCCAGACACCGCCGCGGCTGCCGCCAGGGCCGGTCAGGACAAAATCGGTGCGCACCAATACGCCAGGCGCGCCAAGGGTTGAATCCGAAGGGGTCAAACGCACCAGCTGGCGCAAGATGACTTCGAACAAAGCGGCACTTCCAAAGGCATCGAGGCTGGCAAAGTTTGCGCAGCAGGCTCTGCTCGAATCGGCGTAGGCAGTGAGCAACCCTTCGAGATCATCCACCCGGCCGCATCTCCCCAGCGCCTGCTTGATGAACTGACCATTCCGGGCCGTCGCACTGCTGTCCAGTCCCAAAGCCTCTGTTTGCACAATCGCAAATCCGGCGGTATTCAATCCCATCCACACCCTGGCCGTATCATTGCGATCGATGATCGCGATAAAATCATAACGCGGTCCATGAAAAAACGCCACTTCGTTTTCACGGACATCGCTCTCGCGATTTTTCCACAGCAGGGGACGGTGATCCCTGGTCACCTCGCCGCTGACAACCGCCATGGTGCCTGATTCCTGCGCCTGCACAGGCAGCAGCATCAGACAGAAAATGACTATTCCTGCCGGGGTCATGATTCGCATAAGTCAATCCTGGTCAAATCACTTTGGAAAACGTCGGACTGAAAGCCTGATAGAGTTGATGGCGGAGCTGCTCAAGACTGAGATCGTAATTGAGTTCACCGTTTACCGCCAGTGAAACCCGTCCGGTTTCTTCAGAAACGACGATGATGAGGGCATCGCTCTCTTCCGAGAGTCCGATCGCCGCCCGGTGCCGGGTGCCATAGGTTGCGTCGGCGTTCGCATTTTCCGTCAGCGGCAGAATGCACTTGGCGGAATCGATGAGGTCGTTCTGGATGACGACCGCGCCATCATGAAGGGGTGATCGGGGATTAAAGATGGAGATAATCAAGGCGGCTGATATCTCCGCCTGCATACGGACGCCGGATTCGGTGACGTTTTTCAAGCCGGCTTCGCGTCCCATGACCAGCAGGGCGCCATAGCCACGCTGCTGCAATTGCTCGGTCGCTTCCACAACTTCATCTATGACTTTATTGCCGCTGACCTTGACAAAATAACGAATGACGCGGCTCTGTCCAACCGATATTAAAATGCGTCGCAGTTCAGGCTGAAACAGGATGACAAAAGCCACCAGCCACACGGTGCGCAAATTTTGAAAGATCCAGCTGATCCCCCGCATCTGCAGTACCGGCGTCACCACGGAAAAAAGCAAAATGATGATCAATCCCACGAGCATCTGCGCGCCGCGCGACCCGCGAATGAAATTATAGACTTTGAAAAGAATATAAGACATGACGATGATGTCGACGATGTCCATCACCGATACAGGCAGAAAACCTATTTTGAAAAGGGTCAGCGACATGTTAGAAATTCAGTTAAGAGAGAATTCCCCGAATGGCATCGGAGATGCGTGCAACGCGTTTCATAATCCGGACATCATGTACACGAATCATGTGAGCGCCGTTTAATATGGCGGCGGTGACCGCCGCGGCTGTCCCTTCCAGACGGTCATCCGTTGCTGCGTCGAGCACCTTGCCGATGAAGGATTTTCGCGAAGGTCCGAGCAGCAGCGGCGCGCCGAGATCGTGAAACCGCGCCAGTTCGCGCAACAGGGTGTAATTATCTTCGAGGCGCTTGCCAAAGCCGATGCCCGGATCCAGAACAATCTGGTCGGCCTGAATGCCCTGCTCCTGCGCATACGACATCTGCCGCGCCAGAAAATCATGGATTTCGCCCGTGACGTCCTCATAAAGGGGATTCTGCTGCATGTCCCGCGGCGTGCCTTTGATGTGCATGATGACCACTGCGGCGCCGCTCTGAGCTGCCACCTGCGCCATTTTGGCGTCAAAAGTGAGACCGCTGATGTCATTGATGATGCGAGCGCCGTGCTCCAGGGCGGCGTGGGCGACCACGGATTTGCAGGTATCCACAGAAAGGAGTATATCAAAGCGTTTGCAGAGCGCTTCGATCACAGGCACTACCCGGCGTATCTCTTCCTCCAGATCCACAGGCAGGGCGCCGGGGCGCGTGGATTCGCCGCCGATATCCAGCACATCCGCGCCTTCGGCGATCAACTGTTCCGCCTGGCGCAGGGCATCGTCGCAGCTAAAAAAACGTCCGCCGTCGGAAAAGGAATCGGGTGTGACGTTCAGGATGCCCATGATCCGGGTGCGGCCGCCCAATTCCAGCTTGCGGTCCACACATCGCAAAACATATCTATGGTGAAGCGGCGCAGACATCAATCTGTTTATTCCTTGACCGATTTTTTCCGGCGCGCCGGCTTGGCCGCCGCGTTGTTTTTCTTGCTGCGCGGCAGCTTTTTGCCCTGCATGATCTTTTCAATTTCCTCGCCATCGAGCATTTCGCGTTCGAGCAGCGCCAGGGCGATGGCGTGCAGCAGATCAATATGTTTCTTGAGCATGGCCTCGACATCCGCAGCGGCGGTTTCCACCAGCTGACGAATTTCCTTGTCTATCAGCCGCGCGGTCTCTTCGCTGTAATCGCGATGCTGCGCGATCTCACGGCCGAGAAAAATCTCTTCCTGCTTTTCCCCGAAGGTCAAAGGCCCGAGCTTTTCGCTCATGCCCCACTCGCACACCATCTTGCGCGCCAGTTCGGTGACGCGTTTGATATCATCCCCCGCCCCGGTCGTCATTTCATTGAGGATCAGTTTCTCAGCGGCGCGTCCGCCCAGCAGCTGCCGCATCATGGCCAGGCAGTAGGTGCGGCTGTAGTTGTGCTTTTCGTCCAGGGGCAGCGTCGTCGTCGCGCCCAGCGCGCGTCCGCGCGGGATGATGGTGACCTTATGCACCGGATCCGATTCCGGCGTCAGCTTGCCGACCAGCACATGACCCGCCTCATGGTAAGCGGTGCTGCGTTTCTCATCATCGCTGATGAGCAGGCTTTTGCGCTCGATGCCCATCATCACCTTGTCCTTGGCCTCTTCGAAATCGACGGCTTCGACGCTCTCCTTGTTTTTGCGCGCCGCCAGCAAAGCGGCTTCATTCACCATATTGGCCAGATCGGCGCCCGAGAAACCCGGCGTGCCTTTGGCCAGAATATTGAGATTGACGTGCTTGGACATCGGGATCTTTTTGGTATGTACTTTGAGAATGCCCTCGCGGCCGCGCACATCGGGACGATCCACCACGATCTGGCGGTCGAAACGTCCGGGGCGCAGCAGCGCCGAATCAAGTACGTCGGGACGGTTGGTGGCGGCGATGAGAATGACGCCTTCGTTACTGTCAAAACCATCCATCTCCACCAACAGCTGATTCAAGGTTTGTTCGCGCTCATCATGTCCCCCGCCCAGTCCGGCGCCACGGTGGCGGCCGACCGCATCCAGTTCATCGATGAAAATGATGCACGGTGCGTTGCGCTTGCCCTGATCAAAGAGATCGCGCACACGCGAAGCGCCGACGCCGACGAACATCTCGACAAAATCAGCGCCCGACATGCTGAAGAAGGGCACGCCGGCTTCACCGGCCACGGCTTTGGCCAGCAGCGTTTTCCCGGTTCCCGGAGGACCCAAGAGCAGCGCGCCTTTGGGTATCTTGCCACCAAGACGCTGGAATTTTTCCGGCTCGCGCAGGAATTCGATGATCTCCTGCAGCTCCTGCTTGGCTTCGTCAGCGCCGGCCACATCCGCGAAGGTGATGCGCGTCTGATTTTCGGTCCACATGCGCGCCTTGGACTTGCCAAAGGCAAATATCCCCTTGTTATTGGCGCCTTGCATGCGGCGCATGAAATAAATCCAAATGCCAATGAACAAGATCCAGGGAAGAATGTAAACCAGAGAACTCCAGATGCTGGGTCCCCCCTCCTTGAACTGCAGTTGCACCTTGTAATCCCGGCGCCAGGTTTCAAAAGTCTCCGCGCTGATGCGCGGCGGCAGAACCAAACGAATATCCGCCGTGCCCTTTTCGACTGCGTCCTGCGTCAATTTTCCGCGCAGGATCGTATCTTCAACCACAATCGATTCCACTTTGCCGGCCTGGAGATAGCTCATGAAAACATCGTACGTCACCAGCGTCTCCTTGACGCGCGTTGGCGAAAATTGCTGCGACAGCACCAGCGCCAGAACGATCAATCCGATCCAGATCAGCAAAGGACGGATCACCCGGCTCCACTGCGGACCCTCGGGTTGGCGCAAGGGCTGCCGCGGGGGACGGCGATTATTGTCCGGACGGTTGGGCGGCTGCGGATCCATTTTCATCAAGCCAAATTGTTCATTGTTTTTCTGTATCAAGGTGTATACCTCAAGTTATTCCATGACATAAACGGCGGGTAAATTGCGCAATATCTGTTTATAATCCAATCCATAACCTATGACAAATTCATTGGGTATCTCAAAACCGACATAATCGATGGGGATATCCGTTTTGACATTTTCCCGCTTGATTAATAAAGATACGAACTTGAGCGAAGCAGGTTTCACGGCCATAAATTTCTCATGCAGGAAACGAATCGACAGCCCGGTATCAACGATATCCTCCACCAGCAGAACATGGCGCCCCTGGATCTGCGCGTTGATGTCCTTGAGCATCTTCACTTCCCCGGAAGAGACTTTGGCATCGCCATAGCTGGAGATTTTGATGAAATCCACCTCCAGATCGATCTCGACGTGACGGATCAAATCCGCCATGAACAGGAAAGCGCCATTGAGGACGCCAATCATAATGGGCTGAAGGCCGCGATAATCTTCAGTGATCTGCGCCCCCATCTCACGAATGCGCTGACCAATCTCATCCTGGCTGAGCAGCGTGCGAAAGCCGCCGTCGTAAACCACTTTTTCAAATTCAGATCTCTGATTCAAGATTTCTTTCCACCCTTAACTGATAGACATGCTTGCTGTGAGTTGTGACGCGAAAACGATCATCCAGCCGTACCCCGCAGACCCAGACGATTTCTTCTCCACTCAGGAAAAGCGGAATCACGCTGCGATCATAGGGCGGAATGTGTTTTTCCGCCAGCACCTGGCTGACACGCTTCTGACCGGACATCTTGAGCGGCTGGAATTGATCTCCGCGGCGGGGCACCCGCAACCAGCAGCGCTCGTTCAAGCGATCGGCATCAACCCAAACCGTACACTGATCCTGATTCTGTTCTATCTGATCTAACGGCTGTTCGGACGGTTTTATTTCAAATTCGAAACCGCTCCACAGAGCGTAATGACCCGGAATTTCATCCAGCCGCACTTCACAGGGCTCATCTGAACGCCGTAGCAGTACGAGACGTCCGCGCAAAAGCCATACTTGCATATTCCCCAGCCGCAAAGGCCGGTCCCGGCGTCCGGCGCGAAGAAAATCAAAAAAAGCGTGCCAGTGCTCATCGCTGAAAGGGCGTGAATCCTCACCTGAAAGACGCCAGCAAATCAAGAGCATATATTTCTGTAAAATATTAAAGTACGATAAAAATGCCTTTGTTTCAAGAATAATTTTTTCGCGATCGCACTGCACAAGACAAAGCTGCAGCGCCTGTTCTGCTTCATGTTCAAGATACGCCTCCGCCTCACGCAAATTGCGCGCGAGCCGGTTCACTCCTTCCACGACCTGGGGATTATATTGTTTCAGATGCGGCAGCAGATCATGGCGGATGCGGTTGCGGTGATAGCGCATATCGTCATTGCTGGCATCCGTGCGATAATCAAGCTGCTCTTTTTGGGCATAGTCTTCGATGGCCCCACGTTCGATTTGCAGCATGGGGCGCAAAATGGGGCCGTTGCGGAAGGGAATACCCGTCAGGCCGTGCAGCGCTGCGCCCTTGACGAAGCGATCGAGGACCGTTTCCGCCTGATCATCCGCATGGTGTGCCGTGAGGATGAATTCGCACCGGCTTTCTTTTGCACACTGGTGCAGGAATGCATAACGCATCTCCCGCGCCGCGGTTTCGATGCTGAGATGGTGATCCCGGGCATAGGATCTTACATCGCCGCGTCCGGCATGAAAGGGGCAGTGCCAGCCTGCACATAACTCCTTGACAAACTGTTCATCCATATCGGCGGCTTCATCGCGCAGCTGATGGTTGAAATGGGCGACCTCGATGTGCAGGGGAAACTCAGCGGCCAGACGCCGCAGCAGATGCAGCATCACGACAGAATCCAGTCCGCCGGAGACCGCAACAAGCAAGTGGCTCCCTTCCGCCACAGCGGCCTCAACTTGCATGGCCATTTTGAAAACGTGAAAAATGTCATCGCGATGCGGCAAGGCGATTTTCTCCTGCTTATGATGATGCAATATACAAAACCGGGAGGAGAAGGGCAACTTTTTTAGAGGCCGGGGCGGGGTTCCGCATTACCCTGCAAATCCTGTCGGGACAAATCATACAACTTTTCTTAACCTCGCTGGAATTTGTGCTTGAATCTGGTCTCGTTGATTGCTATTTTGTCCTTGAACGCACCAAAAACGAGGGCCCAGAACCATGAAACTTGCCTATCGAAAAGTCGGCGACGGCAGGCCGCTGATCATCCTGCACGGCCTCTTCGGAATGTCAGACAACTGGCTGACCATTGCCGGCCGCATCGCCCGGAATCACACCGTCTATCTATTGGATCAGCGTAACCACGGCCAGTCGCCGCATGCCGCGGAATTCAACTACCGGATCCTTGCAGAGGATCTGGAGGATTTTATCCGGGAGCACGATCTCGGGGAGGTGCGCGTCATCGGTCACTCCATGGGCGGCAAGGCGGCGATGTGCCATGCCCTCCATTACCCCGAACGGATTGAAAAACTGGTGATCGTCGATATCGCGCCCCGCGCCTATCACCATCCCTTTTTCGAACGGGTGCTCGATTTCATGCTGGCGCTCGACCTGAGCCGGTTCACGACGCGCGCCGGGATTGAGGAGGCATTTGCGGCGGTGATTCCAGCTCCCATGGTGCGGCTTTTCATTCTTAAAAACCTGCAACGCACGGACCATGGTTTTCGCTGGCGGATCAACGTGCACAGCCTGCGTGATCATCTCGATGAGATTTTTGCGGCGATCGAATCGGAACGCCAGTTTGTAAAACCCGCCCTCTTTGTCCGCGGCGGCCGTAGCGATTATATCCTCGATGAGGACGAGGCGGCCATCCGCGCCCTTTTCCCGGCGGCGGAACTGGTGACCATTCCCGAAGGATCGCATTGGCTGCACGCCGACGCCGAGGAGTCCCTGTGCCGCCATCTGCGCGACTATTTGCACTGTTGAAACCTGACAGAAGGGATTTGCATCAGGATTAAAAACAGGGGATGGATTATAATCGCAAGGCGTTGCGGCGAGAAAAACCAACTCGTACCAGGATGCAAGAGAAAAATGAGCCAGCTTTAACACAGCATCTCTACGACTCTGCGGGAGAAACAGACAATAGACTTTTGGCACCACGCGGCACGGCACAAACGGCGAATTGTGCCGCCGGCCGTAAAAGTTCTTTACAAAATGACATCGGGGTGTATTTTTGCGTTTCTGTCATGCTTGCAAGCATCTCTTAGCGCCTGCGGCATCATTCACAAACGGGGCAACATGCCCCGCCAAAAGACACTGTGATCCTCCCCTTCATTCGCTCTTTTTAGCCTTCACCGCGCTGCCGATAAACACAATGCCCACGGAAATGGATGGCTGCACATTCTTCAGCCAGAACATATTCCCCAAAATCATCATGGTGCCGGCCACAAAATGCGTCGCCGGACTGGTCAACACTTGCCGGGCCTTTTTTTTGAGCCGCCGCGGCAGCGACCGGCTCGCATCGATCCCCTTGAGAATGTCGTCAAGCTGGCTCTTCAGGGAGTGCACCAGCCTGGCCGGATCGCTGAAAAGCTGAAAAACCGCCTCCGGTTTTGTCAGAGCGCGCTGCTGGCGGTAGAACTGGGCCAAACGGACCACATCCGGTCCGCGCAGACCATAGCGCTTGAGGAACCCCGCCTCGGCAGAGGCGATATGCTCCACATATCCCAAATCCGCCATTTCCAGCGTCGCGAAATAGGCGTTCAAATCGGTGAAAAAGGCTCGCCAGTCCGGATTCTGACTCGCCTGGTTCAAAACGTGCAACGAGCTGTTCAAGATCCGTTTGCCGTCATCACACTGGCCGCGCTTGTACTTATCCACACCGATGTGAATGTCCGCCAGTGTCTTGAGAATCAGTTGCATTTGCTGTTCCATCCCGACACCTCACCTGATAAATAACCGGTTCATTCCTGGAAAATCTGATTGCGCACCAGCTTCTCAATGTCATAAGGAGATGGCTCACCACCAAGATAGCGGTGAAACCAGTCCAGATGCGCCGCATAATAGAGCGGCATGGACTTTAATCCATCGGGCCAGTGGCCATCGTTCTTGAACACGATCAGCCGCGACGGCACCTGCTGCTTCTGCAGCGCGGTGAAAAATTCCAGACTCTGGGTGTAAGAGACGCGAAAGTCCTTCTCGCCGGTGATCACCAGACAGGGTGTTTTGAAATTTTGAACTCCCTGATGGGGTGAAAATTTTTCATAGAGATCCGAAGTCCATGGCGTTCCGCCGAGATCAAACTCCGGGAACCACAGCTCTTCGGTGGTGCCGTAAAAGGCGGGCAGATTGTAAATGCCCATCATGGCGGCGATGGCCTTGAAGCGTGTCGTCTGTCCTTCCAGCCACATCATCATGTAGCCGCCATAGGACCAGCCCATGGCGCCCATGCGTTCCGCATCGACGCAGGCGAGCCTGGAGAGAGAGTCGGTCACCGCCATGACGTCCTGGTAGACTTTGCCCGCCCAATCCTTGGAAATGGCCAGGGTGAAATCCTGTCCGTAGCCGGTTGAACCGTGGGGATTGGGAAAAGCGACGATATAGCCGGCGCCGGGATAGACCTGCCAGTCGCCGCGAAAGGCGTCCGCCCACTGCATCTGCGGCCCGCCATGGACGTTGATGATCAGCGGATATTTTTTCGCAGGATCGAAATCATGGGGCTTGACCACAAAGGTATGAATTTTTCTCCCGGTTGGCGAAGGAATCCACAGCTCTTCGGCGGGGCGGATATCTACCTCTTCTGCCACCGTTTGATTGAAGGAAGACAACCTGCGCACGTTGTCGCCCTTGGGCAGATTGACGGCCCATATCTCGGCGGGTTCGCCGACGCTGGTGCGGGTCATGACGGCGGTTTTGCCATCTACAGCAATGGTGAAGGCGCTGATGGATTTCAGGTCGACAATTTGCCGCACTGTTTTCGCAGCCAGGTCCACCTGATACAGGGGCACATGGCCCTTCACATCGGCGGTGAAAAAGAGGCTGCGGCTGTCCGGCGCCCACTGGAAGGCGTTCACCGGATGGTCGAGGGATTCCGTGAGGATGGTGCGCTGACGCGACTGGCGGTCATAGACGGCGAGGCGCATGCGATCCGCTTCATTGATGGGCACAAGCTGGCAGAGCCAGGCGATGTAGCGGCCATCGGGCGAATAGCGCGGCCCGCCGTCGTAGGCGGTGTTATCCGTCGTGATGTTTTCGCGGCGGTTGTCCGCCAGGGAGATGAGATGGATGTCCTTGTCCGTGGTGGCGTAATCATCGCCATCCGGATTGACAGCGAGGGCCAGTTCTGCGCCATCGGGCGACAGGTCATAGCCGGCGGTGCCGGAGGCGCCGGCATTCGCGGGCTGATCGAGGTTGCCCGGGGTCAGATCAATGAGTTTTTTGTCCTTGAGTGAGTAGCGAAAGGTGTGGATGACGCGGCCGTCGCGCCAGCTGCTCCAGTGGCGGAAAAACAAGCGGTCGGCGAGGTGCGCCTGGACAGGGCCCTCGTTCAGTTTTTGCAAATTTTTTTCCGTGCAACCGTCATCTGCGCCGCACTCGGGAAAGACATGGCTGGTGAAGACGAAACCGCTGCCATCGGTCATCCATTCGAGGTCATCCAGATCAATGGCGAGGTCTGTCTCGCAGTGCGCCTCGCCGCCGTGGACGGGCAAGAGCCAGACCTGGACGCTGCCGCTGCGGCTGGAGAGGAACAGCAGCTGCTGGCCGTCGGGCGACCAGCGCGGATGGAAATCCGCCGCCTTGTCACGGGTCATCTGCTGCAAATTGCTGCCATCCAGATTCATCATCCAGATGTCGCTGTTGCGTTCGGCTTTGGCGAGATCGCTGCTGGTGACGGTGAAGGCGAGGCGCTTGCCATCGGGCGAAATTTGCAAATCGCTGATGGATTTCAGCGCGTAGAGATCGTTGATCTGGAAGGCTCTTTTTTCAGCGACTGCCAGGGAAGCCAGCATACAAAGCAAAAATAATACATATTTTTTCATAAACCATCCTCTGTTCACTTCACCTGTTCTATTCCTAAAACAGCCTAAAGGCTGCAACAAACAAGCTATTTTCTCTCATGATTAGAATTATTGCGTTAAAATTTTGCTAAAAACACCAAGATTTCCGGAGTAATGGAATAAACCGCCGAGCGCGCCAAGACCGCTGAACCATTTTTATCATAATTATCGAAAGATTTTTGACTAAAATTTCATCTCAGCCATCAAAGTTGTTATCAATGCTATTTTTATGTTTTTCTTTTCTTTGCGTACCTCTGCGTCCTTGGCGGTGAATATAATTCAGGTTAGATGCGTTATTCTTCAGTATACCATTCTTTTTTCGGCTGATAGCTGGTGCGCAGGGTGCGGCGGCGCTTCTGGCGTTGCAAAGCCAGGGTGATCAGCTCATCCAGCAAATCGCTGTAGGACAATCCCGACGCTTCCCACATCTTGGGATACATGCTGATCCGGGTGAACCCGGGTATGGTATTCAGTTCGCTCAGATAGAAGGCACCTGTGTCGCGCTCCATGAGAAAATCGGCGCGCGCCATGCCCTCGATCTCGGTGGCGATGTAGGCTTTGACGGCCGTATCCTGCAGCGACTGCAGCTGCTGCGGAGACAAGTCAGCCGGTATGACGGACCTGCTTTTGCCGTCGACATATTTGGCATCATAATCGTAGAATTCGTTGCTGGGGTAGATTTCACTGGCGACGGAGACCCTTGGATATTCATTGCCGAGCACGCTCAATTCGATCTCACGCGGATTGGGCACGGCTTTTTCCACCAGCACCTTGCGGTCGTATTGCAGGGCATCCTCGATGGCATTGTAAATTTCGCGCTCGTCGTGCGCCTTGTTGATGCCCAGGCTGGAGCCGAGATTGGGCGGTTTGATGAATAGCGGCAATCCCAGTTTTTCCATCAAAGTGGCAACGATCTGTTTCCGGCTGCGATTGGCCAGTTGATCCGGCAGCGACGGCCGCAGCGGCGCCTGGCCGTTTTCGCGCCAATCCACATCGCGAAACCAGAGAAAATCGACGGTGGGTATGCCCTGCTGGCGGCAGATATGTTTCTGGATGATCTTGTCCATGGCCATGGCAGAACCCAGGACGCCGCATCCCACATAGGGGATGTCCATCAATTCGAACAGGCCCTGGATGGTGCCGTCCTCGCCGAACGGGCCGTGCAGCACCGGGAAAATAACATCCAGGCTGAGATCCGGGATAAATGCGCCCGAATCATTGCGAACATAGAGACGGTGATCCGCCGGATCGGCATCCAGCAGGACCGGCGTGCCTTCCTGATGCGACTTGAGGCGCTGCAGCACCCCTTCGCCCACGGACCAGCGTCCGCTTTTGCTGATGGCGATGGGTATAATTTCATATTTATCAGGATTCAAAGCCTTTATGACCGATGTCGCGGATACCAGGGACACCTCATGTTCGCCGGAACGACCGCCAAATATCACACCTACGCGCAACTTTGCCACATGACCTCCATGTGAAATATTCTTTTCAAGATTTTAACCTATTCAAAAGGGATGAAAAAAGCAAGTAAATATTCTGCGACGATCCCAGGCAGCTCAAAGATATTTTGCTTGATTTTAAAACCGTGCGCGTGTATATTTCGTTTATACAAAGTATTACTTTGGCCTTGTCAGGCTCATATACAGGTTGATGTTATTTTTTTTGAAACACGCGATTCGGTGCAAGTTGGTCATGGCAGCGTCACCTGGCAAAATCAGCGCTGCCAAAACAAGACAGGAACATCGGATCCATCATGTATAATGGGAGGTTATTGGATGTCGCACGGACCTGAATCAAGCAGAGAGCAGGCGAGCAAACTCGCCGAGTTGGCGCCGCGGATCATGGGCGCTTTTCACAGTCTCAATCGTCATCACGAGAGCGGTTCGCAGGTGACGATGCGGCAATATCAGACTTTGATACTGCTATCGGTCCATGGTCATCTAACTGTTTCCGAGTTGTGTGAGAAGTTGACGCTGGCCCCTTCGACCTGCACCGAACTGGTCAACCGTTTGCTGCAGTTGGGGTTGGTGGAAAAGCACAGTGAGGAAGTGGATCGGCGTCAGGTGGGTATCAAATTGACGGAGCCCGGCGTGGAGGTCATGCAACAACGTCAGCGCGATGTGGTTACGATGTTCGAGCGCTTATTGAATAATTTTACGCCACAGGAAGCGGATGAACTGGTGAAATCGTTTGCCAGGATACATGATTTGCTCATGGCTCATTTCGGAACCATTGCGGCAGCGGGCGGAGGCGCGCCTGTAGAATGATTTTTTCTGTACGGTAAAGATAAAGCCCTGGGGATGATTCCCGAGGGCTTTTCTTTTTTTGCGCACACGGACAGTTGGCCGCATCTCGTGAGTCCGCGCGGATTTTGCTTAAATGATAGGATTCAGAAGGAAGCCGCAACTATCAAGGCCGATGGCAGTCCGCGGAGAGGGATTTCGCTGCAGCGGTATTCTTGAGCGACGCCAGCAAAAGCAGCGCAGGCGTTCATACAGCGGGTATGTGCCAACAGGTCCTAAGTGGATGAGCGTCAGATTGGTTTGCACAGGGATGGCGTCAGGCATGTTGCAGGCACAACAGTCTGGATGCAGCAACGGAGGGGGCAAAAAAAAAGCCCTGATCGCAGGAATCAGGGCTTGAAAATAAAATCCGGCGACTACCTACTCTCCCATACAGTTTCCCATATAGTACCATCGGCGCTGTAGGGCTTAACTTCCGAGTTCGGAATGGGATCGGGTGTGACACCTACGCTATGATCACCGGAATATCAACAATTTGAAATGAACGATAGGATCTAATAACCACCTGCTGAAGATATAAAAGTTTGGTTAAGCCGCACGACTTATTAGTACCACTCGGCTGAACACATTACTGTGCGTACACCTGTGGCCTATCAACCTCGTAATCTACAAGGAGTCTTTAGTGCCTTGCGGCAGGGATATCTAATCTTGGGAATGGCTTCGCGCTTAGATGCTTTCAGCGCTTATCCAGACCGAACTTGGCTACCCAGCCATGCCGTTGGAACGACAACTGGTGCACTAGAGGTTCGTCCACTCCGGTCCTCTCGTACTAGGAGCAGCTTCCCTCAAATATCCTACGCCCACGACAGATAGGGACCGAACTGTCTCGCGACGTTCTAAACCCAGCTCACGTACCGCTTTAATTGGCGAACAGCCAAACCCTTGGGACCTTATCCAGCCCCAGGATGCGATGAGCCGACATCGAGGTGCCAAACCGGGTCGTCGATGTGAACTCTTGGACCCGATAAGCCTGTTATCCCCGGAGTACCTTTTATCCTTTGAGCGACGGCAATTCCACTTTCAACCGCCGGATCACTAAGCCCTGCTTTCGCATCTGCTCGACTTGTTTGTCTCACAGTTAAGCTTCCTTATGCCTTTACACTCTGCGCACGATTACCGACCGTGCTGAGGAAACCTTTGGGAGCCTCCGTTACATTTTGGGAGGCGACCGCCCCAGTCAAACTACCCACCAAACAATGTCCCTGGCCCGGATTCACGGGTCGAGGTTAGAATTTCAACAGTACAAGGGTGGTATTTCAAGGTTGACTCCACGACCACTAGCGTGGCCGCTTCAACGTCTCCCACCTATCCTACACATGCAATGTCAAAACTCAATGCTAAGTTATAGTAAAGGTTCACGGGGTCTTCCCGTCCCGTCGTGGGTAACCGGCATCTTCACCGGTGCTACAATTTCGCCGAGCCGCTAGTCAAGACAGCGCCCAAGTCGTTATACCATTCGTGCAGGTCGGAACTTACCCGACAAGGAATTTCGCTACCTTAGGACCGTTATAGTTACGGCCGCCGTTTACTGGGGCTTCAGTTCTGAGCTTCTCAGGATTACTCCCAATGACCCATCCCCTTAACCTTCCAGCACCGGGCAGGTATCAGTCCCTATACATCGCCTTACGGCTTAGCAGAGACATGTGTTTTTAGTAAACAGTCGCCCAGGCCAATTCTCTGCGGCCTCTTTCAGCTCCATTTGTACAATATCACTTACTTGAGGCACTCCTTCTTCCGAAGTTACGGAGCTATTTTGCCTAGTTCCTTGACTAACGCTCACTCGAGCACCTTAGGATATTCTCCCCATCTACCTGTGTCGGTTTGCGGTACGGACACCTATGAATCTCACATAGAGGTTTTTCTTGGCAGCCTGCTTAGGGTCAGTTAGTGGGCTAGGCCCTCCCATTCGTGTCTCGGAGTTGAGACCGAGCGGATTTACCTGCTCGATCCTCCTACGCACTTAGACCGGCAATCCAGAGTCCGGCTGACCTTTCACTTCTGCGTCACCCCATAGTGTCTTAATCGATTCATCGGTGGTACAGGAATATTAAACCTGTTTTCCATCACCTACGCCTTTCGGCCTCGGCTTAGGGTCCGACTAACCCTGAGAAGATTAACTTTACTCAGGAAACCTTAGATTTTCGGTGACTCTGTTTCTCACAGAGTTTCTCGCTACTCATGCTGGCATAATCGCTTCTATTTCGTCCACCCAAGTTCACACTTGAGCTTCGACCTAATATAGAACGCTCCCCTACCGATCCTCCGAAGAGAATCCCGTAATTTCGGCGGCAGACTTGAGCCCCAATTATTGTCGGCGCAGTACCACTTGACTAGTGAGCAATTACGCACTCTTTAAATGATGGCTGCTTCTAAGCCAACATCCTAGTTGTCTATGCAACACCACATCCTTTTACACTTAGTCTGCACTTAAGGGCCTTAATTGTCGGTCTGGGTTGTTTCCCTCTTGGGAATGAAGCTTATCCCCCACTCCCTAACTCCCGTACATCGAGGTGTTGGAATTCGGAGTTTGATTGGGGTTGGTACCCTTGTAAGAGCCCTATTCCATTCAGTGCTCTACCTCCAACACTCTAATACGAGGCTAACCCTAAAGTTATTTCGGGGAGAACGAGCTATCACCGAGTTTGATTAGCCTTTCACCCCTATGCACAGCTCATCCCCCAAATTTTCAACTTTGGTGGGTTCGGACCTCCACGAACTTTTACATTCGCTTCATCCTGGCCATGCATAGATCACCCGGTTTCGCGTCTACCGCATGTTACTAATCGCCCTATTCAGACTTGCTTTCGCTACGGCTGCGGTGCTGAACACCTTAACCTCGCAACATACGAGTAACTCGCCAGCTCATTAAACAAAAGGCACGCCGTCATCCGTCCGAAGACAGACTCCGACTGCTTGTAGGCTTATGATTTCAGGTACTATTTCACTCCGGTTCCCCGGTTCTTTTCACCTTTCCCTCACGGTACTAGTTCACTATCGGTCACGAGAGAGTATTTAGCCTTGGAAGATGGTCCTCCCGGCTTCCCGCAAGATTCCACGTGTCCCGCGGTACTTGGGAACTTTGAAAGCAGACCAGACATTTTCGACTACTGGACTATCACCGTCTTTGGTAGATTCTTTCCAGAATCTTTCGTCTAACATCTGATTTTTTTACTGCTTGACCGTTCTAGCCAACGATCACTCAAAGCCCCGCAACACCTGTTCTACAACGCGGCCAGGCTTGACATAAAACAGGTTTAGGCTGTTCCCTTTTCGCTCGCCGCTACTCGGGGAATCGCAATTGCTTTCTCTTCCTGAGGGTACTGAGATGTTTCACTTCCCCTCGTTAGCTCTACCCTGCCTATATATTCAGCAGGGAGTCGTACGGCATTACCCATACGGGGTTGCCCCATTCGGAAATCCCCGGGTCTAAGGTTGTTTGCACCTACCCGAGGCTTATCGCAGCTTACCACGTCCTTCATCGCCTTCTCGTGCCAAGGCATCCGTCATAAGCCCTTAGTAACTTAACCAAACATCTATGGTCCACAGCAGATGGTTATTAAATCCATCTGGTATTTCTAAGGTTATATGCCTTTGTTACCACGATCGTTACATTTCAAATTGTCAAAGAACAACGCAAAAACTTCTTGCGTAGCGGAGCAGTATGGATTCGCACCATGCAGCGCTTTTAGCGCTGTTCACTAGAGTGCTCCAGGGTATCGTCTGTTGCTCGTGTGGAGCTAACCGGGATCGAACCGGTGGCCTCCTGGTTGCAAACCAGGCGCTCTCCCAGCTGAGCTATAGCCCCGAGTTGGCCAGAGAAACGCTTCTGTCCGCGGCATCGGGACAGCGCCAGGCACGTGTGGGCCTAAGTGGAATTGAACCACTGACCTCACGCTTATCAGGCGTGCGCTCTAACCAAACTGAGCTATAGGCCCATGGTGAGTGGGCCCGTGCAGGGATCGCAGGATTGGCCCTAGACGATAAAGATTCGAAGCCCGAATGCTGATTCGAATCTTTAAGAGAATAAAAAAAATAGCGTGCAGGCCCAAAGTCTATCAAGATCAAGGTTTCGAGATCTGCTTGCACCGTGAATGCAAGCGATTCTCCATAGAAAGGAGGTGATCCAGCCGCACCTTCCGATACGGCTACCTTGTTACGACTTCGCCCCAGTCACCGATCTCACCTTAGACGGCTCCCTCCCGAAGGTTGGGCCACCGGCTTTGGGTGCTACCGGCTTCCATGGCGTGACGGGCGGTGTGTACAAGGCCCGGGAACGTATTCACCGCGGCATGCTGATCCGCGATTACTAGCGATTCCGACTTCATGCAGTCGAGTTGCAGACTGCAATCTGAACTGAGGCCGGTTTTCAGGATTTGCTCCACCTCGCGGTATTGCTTCCCGTTGTACCGACCATTGTAGCACGTGTGTAGCCCTGGACGTAAGGGCCATGATGACTTGACGTCGTCCCCACCTTCCTCCCCATTGTCTGGGGCAGTCCCCTTAGAGTTCCCAGCATAACCTGTTGGCAACTAAGGGCAAGGGTTGCGCTCGTTGCGGGACTTAACCCAACACCTCACGGCACGAGCTGACGACAGCCATGCAGCACCTCTATGGCCGTCCCGAAGGAGGACTCACTTTCATGAGTTTGCGACCACAGTTCAAGCCCAGGTAAGGTTTTTCGCGTTGCATCGAATTAAACCACATGCTCCACCGCTTGTGCGGGCCCCCGTCAATTCCTTTGAGTTTCAACCTTGCGGTCGTACTCCCCAGGCGGGACACTTAATGCGTTAGCTGCGGCGCTGATCTCATAAAGACCAACACCTAGTGTCCAACGTTTACTGTGCGGACTACCAGGGTATCTAATCCTGTTTGCTCCCCGCACTTTCGCGCCTCAGTGTCAGTATCGGGCCAGGAAGCCGCCTTCGCCACCGGTGTTCTTCCTGATATCTACGCATTTCACCGCTACACCAGGAATTCCACTTCCCTCTCCCGAACTCAAGAATAGTAGTATCCAGGGCAAGCTTACAGTTAAGCCATAAGTTTGCACCCCAGACTTGCTATCCCACCTACGCGCCCTTTACGCCCAATAATTCCGGACAACGCTTGCCCCCCCCGTGTTACCGCGGCTGCTGGCACGGAGTTAGCCGGGGCTTTCTCTGAAGGTACCGTCAAAGCGACTGCCTGTTCGACAATCGCTTGTTCGTCCCTTCTAACAGAGGTTTACATACCAAAGTACTTCATCCCTCACGCGGCGTTGCTGCGTCAGCCTTTCGGCCATTGCGCAATATTCCTCACTGCTGCCTCCCGTAGGAGTCTGGGCCGTATCTCAGTCCCAGTGTGGCCGGTCACCCTCTCAGGCCGGCTACCCATCGCGGTCTTGGTGGGCCGTTACCCCGCCAACTAACTAATGGGACGCAAGTCCATCCTAAGGTGCTAGCTTTCATGAAGAGGCCAGCTTTAACAACATATCCATGCGGATCCGCTGCATTATCCGGTATTAGCACCGCGTTAGCAGTGTTATCCCCGTCCCTAGGGCAGGTTACTTACGTGTTACTCACCCGTTCGCCAGTTTACTATGGAATCCGAAGAAACCAATTCTCCTGGACTTGCATGTGTTAGGCACGCCGCCAGCGTTCGTCCTGAGCCAGGATCAAACTCTTCATTGTAATATGTTAATCTATTTCAATCAAGTTTAACCTGACCTTGAATCGACGATAGAGCCTTGCACGCTATTTTCAAAGAACAATTTTGCTACTTTTCGGCTGAAATTTCGTTGTTTCGTTTCCAGCCATATAAAGTACGAAACTTTTCGATTCCAGTCAAGTACTTTTTTCATTTTTAAGAACTTTTTTTGCGTGACACCTCTTTTTGAAAAATTATCGCGCAAAATGGGACATAATATAAGGCTTTTTTATGAAAAAGCAAGGGTTTTTTAACTTTGGGGTGATTTTTTTTATCTTTTTTTTCGCCCGGAAAAATTTATTGTCTGTTTAATTCATATAAATTTATTTAGTTATCCCTATTATCCGAACAAACATCCCTACCTGATCACCAGTTGATGGAACCGCTTCTTCCCCAGACGCAGCACGATACGCCCCTCCTGCACCAGGGCCATACTGAGGCTGAAATTAATGTCATCAACGCGTTCGTTGTTGAGATAGACGCCGCCGCCCTGAATCAGCCGCCGCGCATCCCCTTTGGATGCGACCAGCCCCAGTTCCGCCATCACATCGACCAGTCTGGGCGCCGCTGCCAGTTGCGCGGGTGTCAGGTCACTGCCAGGCATCGCTGCTTCATTTCCAGTCACAGCCCCGCGCGGCACCGAACTGGAGGGCAACAATGCAGCAGGGATCTCTCTGCAACCGAAAGCCGCTGCCGCTGCGCGCATCGCCTCCTGCGCCGCCGTTTCACCATGCGTGATGCACGTCGCCTCGTAGGCGAGCACAACCTTGGCGCTGTTGAGATCTGCGCCCTGCAACTCCTTCACTGTTTCGATCTCCTCCATGGGCAGATAGGTGAAAAAACCGAGAAAACGCGCCACATCGCGATCGTCGCTGTTGTACCAGTACTGGTAATACTCATAGGGCGACGTTTTTTCCGGATCGAGCCACACCGCGCCCGACTCGGTTTTGCCCATCTTCTTGCCCGCGGCTGTGGTCAGGAGCGGAAAGGTCAATCCATAGGCATCACACTCTTCCACGCGGCGGATCAGATCCGCGCCCGCGAGGATGTTGGCCCACTGGTCATCGCCGCCCATCTGCAAACGGCAGCCGTGGGTTTTGAACAGCATGAGAAAATCATAGGCCTGCAGCAGCTGGTAATTGAATTCCAGGAACGACAACCCCTTTTCCAGCCGCATTTTATAGGTCTCGTAGGTCAACATGCGATTGACGCTGAAATGGCGGCCGATATCGCGGAGGAATTCGATATACTTCAACTCACCCAGCCAGTCATAATTATCCACCATCAGGGCTTTGTCCGGGCCGAAATCGAGGTAACGGCTGAATTGCACCTTGAATTTTTCCCCATTGGCGACGATCTGCTCGCGGGTGAGCATTTTGCGCATCTCGGTCTTGCCGGTGGGATCGCCCACCATGGCGGTGCCGCCGCCGATGATGGCGATGGGACGGTGACCGTGGCGCTGCAGCTGCGACATGCCCATGATGGCCATGAGATGGCCCACATGCAGGCTGTCCGCCGTGGGATCAAAGCCGACATAGCAGGTCACCGCTTCCTTTTGCAACATATCCTGCAGCGGTTCTGGATCGGTCACCTGCTGTATGAACCCCCGCCGCCCCATTTCCTGATATACATTTCCCTGGATCACGCTTATTTTCTCCATTGCTTGTTCGCTTTTAGAGCCGGCCACCTTGTCAAAAACCACAGAGGCGCAGAGACACAAAGATGGCTATCTTAATGATTGACACCAAAGTGATAATTTTAGCAATATTTATAAACTACACTACAAATAGCTTTAAAAATTAAATTAATAGTAGGCTATATCATTCAAATATCGGAAATGAACAACACCTCGAAGACCACGAAGGATAGTTTACTAATTTTAATTATTTAATGTGTTTATCAGGTTATTTTCTTCGTGAACTTTATGGTCGGGAATTATTCAGGCCTATAGTCGCAGTTTATTTTTCAATTCCCGCTGCACATCGCGATTGACATCGCGCTTGGCGATTTCGTGGCGTTTGTCGAAGAGTTTGCGGCCGCGGGCCAGTCCGAGCTCGACTTTGGCGTATCCTTTTTTGAAATAGATGGAGAGCGGCACCAGGGTCAATCCCTGCTCTTCAATTTTACCGATGAGACGGCGGATTTCGCGGTGATGCAGCAGCAGTTTGCGCGGCCGGTCCGGGTCATGGTTCCAGGCGCTGCCGTGATCATATTCGCTGATGTGCAGACTGACCAGCCAGAGTTCAGCGTTGATCACCTTGACGTAACTGTCGCGGAAACTGACGCGGCCGGCGCGGATCGACTTGACTTCGGTGCCGGCGAGCACGAAACCAGCTTCAAATTTCTCCAATATTTCATAGTCGTGATAGGCCTTGCGATTGACCATCACGGGTTGTTGATTTGTATGTTTTGCCACGATGCACGATTCCTTATGCCAACCTGATCCATTTACAAACCGCCGGGGACGCCAAGAGCATCACTCTCTATCCGCTGGCCTCCGAAGATCATCACCGGCCCGATTTCCCGATGCCTGCTTCCAGCCGCCAGGTGATCACGCCAGTTCTGATTTTTTCTCGTGCGCCGCGCAGCGATGCATCATTCAGGTCAAATGAACAAGTTATAAATTACGATATTTCCTGCAAAAAAGCAAGCCTGTTAGATGCAATACCAGCCGGTTTTGGCAAAGATTATGATAATTCACTTGACAAAAAATTGAAAAATCTTTATATTTATATGCTAAATGATCGCCGAAGTGGTGAAACTGGCAGACGCGCACGGTTCAGGGCCGTGTGGGCATACGCCCGTGTGGGTTCAACTCCCACCTTCGGCACCAACAAAAAAGTGTGAATTACGACGTTCACACTTTTTTTTTCTCTGCAGCTTCAATATGGTGATATCACCAACTTGTGGGGTAATAAATGGTCATATCACCAGATTTTGTCACCCGCAAGCCACATCAGCATTCGCAGTGCGCTTATTTTATGCTGATAACTTACATAATAACATGAGTTAGTAATTTTTATTCTTTTTTCGGCAAAATTGGCATGGATATTGTATAACAAACAGCAGAACGAGACCACTAAACGAACTATATCTTTTGATATAAAAAATCCCCCCCCAAAGTCGGATTCCACCTTGTTGTGAATCCCGACCGTCTCCTCACAGGGGAAAGCCCGGCTTGCCGGGCTTTCTCTTTTTACAGGCCTTCCCAAACAAAAAACTCTTCTCCGCCTCCTTATACTTCTTGACATCCTGAAACGCACTTCTTATATTAAACACCGCATATCCAGTTCTAACCATTCACATAACAGAGGCTTCACATGGAACTCATAGATGGCAAACCTGTGCACACCCAGGCCTATCGCCTGCGCCGTTTCCTGAACTGGTTCCCCCTGGGACTGACTTATGCCTTTTTATATATGGCGCGCTACAATCTGACCGTCTCGAAAAACGCCCTGGGCGAGCTGATGACCAAAGCCGACTTTGGCGCCATCTTCGGCGCCGGCACCATCACCTACGCCTTTGCCTTTCTCCTCAACGGCCCGCTCACCGACCGCATCGGCGGCAAGCGCGCCATGCTCATTGGTTCAACCGGCGCGGCTGTCATGAACATCTGCATGGGGGTTCTGACCTATCTCCTGCTCACCAGCAACCTCCATTTTAATCTGGTGTTGTGGTTCTCCATCCTCTATGCCGCCAACATGTACTTTCAGAGCTTTGGCGCCGTCGCCATCGTCAAAGTCAATGCCAACTGGTTCCATATCCGCGAACGCGGCATCTTTGGCGGTATCTTCGGCATCCTCATATCCCTGGGTCTTTACTTTGCTTTTGACTGGGGCCAGCTCATCGTTGACGCCACCGTATCCAATCCCAAGAATCTCGGCTGGGTGCAGCAGGGACTGCGCAGCCTGCTCGCCATCGACACCGGCACGGGCATCGACCAGACCTGGTGGGTCTTTTTCCTGCCGGCCATCATCCTCGGCATCTTCACCCTGCTTGATATATTCGTCCTCAAGGACAAGCCCTCGGGCGCCGGATTTGCCGACTTTAACACCGGCGATGCCACCAGTGCCGAATCGGATCGCCATTTCTCCACCCGCGAAATCATCCTCAAAGTACTGACCAATAAAATCCTCATCACCATCGCCGTGATCGAATTGTGCTCCGGCGTCATGCGTAACGGCATCATGCACTGGTATCTGATCTTCACAGCGGACATGGGCTATCCGCGCAATTTTTTCATCAACGCCAACTGGGGTCTGCTGCTGATGCTGGCAGGCGTCTTCGGCGGCCTCTTCGCCGGATGGATTTCGGACAAAGTCTTTGGCTCGCGCCGCGGACCTGTGGCCGCCCTCCTCTATGGACTGATGCTCATCAGCACCCTGGCCATGTGGCCCTTTGTCGTGAATACCAACAGCACCGTGAAAGACAATCTCATTCTCACCATCCAGCCAAAACAGATCGCAAAATTTGCCGAGGTGAAACCGGTCTCCCTCGCACAAATCGAAGCACAGGTTTCGCAGAAATATGCCATCATAAAAGTGGACAGCCTGACCTGGAAAATATCGGCGGCCGATGCCGCAACACTCACCGCCTCCAAAATTGCTGACATCAAACTGGCCGATTATGAGCGCTTCAACAAATATAAAAACAAAACCGAATCCCTGCACATCCAGGTCAAGGATATCGCCGTGGTTCAGGGCGCACAAGCTGACACACGGGCCTATATCCTCGGCTTTATCGTCGTGTTCATGTCCCTCTGCGTCATCGGCGTACACGGCATGCTGTCGGGCACATCTACCATGGATTTCGGCGGCCAAAGGGGCGCAGCCACCGCCGTCGGTTTGATCGACGGCTTTGTCTATCTCGGCACCGGCCTGCAATCCCTGTCGCTCGGTTTTCTCACCAGTCAGAATTGGGACCACTGGCCGCCCTTCCTCATCCCCTTCGCGATCCTGGGTCTGATTCTGGCCATCAAAATATGGCATGCTTTTCCCGATGCCAGACGAAAAAGTCACTGATAACCCCAACTTGAGGAGATGATATGGCGCGCAATCATTTTGATATTTTAATCCTGCTCGGCCGGCCCGCTTCCGGAAAATCAGAGGTCATGGATTTCCTCACCAAGACATCGCCCATTGAACGCGTCGAACGCTTTCACATTGGCATGATCGACATGATCGATGATTTTCCCATGCTGTGGACCTGGTTCGAGGAAGATGCCATCCTGGAAAAAATCATGCACCAGCCCCGCATCCACACTGACCAGGGCGGCTATTTCCTCTACCAGTATCAATGGGATCTGCTCATCGAGCGCATCTGCATGGAATATAAAAAACACCAGCGCGGCTATAACGATTACCACGCCGAGCACACCACGCTGATCGAATTCTCCCGCGGCAGTGAACACGGCGGTTACCGCTCCGCCTTCGAACATCTGTCGGATGAAGTGCTGCAACGCGCCGCCATCCTCTACATCAACGTCAGTTACGAGGAATCGAAGCGCAAAAATCGCCGCCGCTTCAATCCGGCACGTCCCGACAGCATCCTCGAACACGGCCTGCCCGACGAAAAGATGGAACGGCTCTATCAGACCATCGACTGGGACCAGGTCATCGCCGGGCACAAGGATTATCTGCCCATCAAGGGCCACCAGGTGCCTTTCGTGATCCTTGATAACGAGCCCGAACTGACCGATGATTTTGCCAAACTGGGACCCGCACTGGAAAAGCATCTCGACAAATTGTGGACGCTGCGTAAGCCTGAATGATCAGCTGCATAATGCTGCCCGGGTGATTGCGCCATGAAACTTGCAGACTATATAGCTCAAATTGCAGCAGGAGCCATGCCCGCAGCGGGATACACCGGTTTTGCGCACAATCTCCAGGAATTTCACGCCCTGCGGGACGCCTGCCTCAGCGCGGGCGTCCCGGTCCTGGCCGTCAGGACATCCCAACCCGGCAAACGTAAACTGAAATCGGGGGATCGTCCGCAGCATCTCTTGATCTTTCAGGATCTGCCACTTGCCAGGTTGAAACCGCATCTGGATTATCTGTTCAATCACTGCATCCAACCCTTTCAACAGAGACAGAAACCCGTCTCCTTCCTCTCTGAGCTGCCCAGGGAAGCCTATGAGGGCCGGGTATGCAGCGATGCCTTGCATGAATCCCTCGAGCAAATCTGGGCGGAGGTCTATCTCGAACACGTGCGCATGCTCTGGCATGCTCCGCACCCCCCCCACGCCGAGCGCGAAGAAACAGCGCCGCGCCAATATAAAATCGACGCAGACCTCGATGAAAGCCAGAAGAATGCCGTGCTGCACGGCGCCGGCCCGATACGGGTTCTCGCGCCCGCCGGATCGGGCAAAACCAAGACCCTCACCAATCGCATCATTCATCTTGTCAACACAGGCACAACGCCGGAATCCATCCTCGCGCTGGCCTTCAATAAAAAAGCCGCTGACGAGATGGCAGCGCGCCTGAACAATCGCGGCGTGCCAGTGGCGCGCCGGTTACATCACGGCGGCGTGGTGGTGCGCACATTCCACGGTTTGGGCTATGAACTGATCCGCCTCACTCTGGGCTGGACATATAACGCCCAGGAGGAAGAGGCGCAGTTGCGGAGATTGGTACAGCTAGCCGTCGAAAAGTACTATAAACTGCCGCCGCGGCGCAATCAGGATCTGCTGGAACCCTTCATCACCGCCTTGACGCAGTGCAAAATGGACCTCTTGCCCCTTGAAGAGATGTCTGTTGAAGTGGAAGAAAAATCTCTGCCCTTTGCGCCAGTCTACACCGCGTTTCTGCAGCTGCAACAGCAACATAAATTCTGCAATTTTGACGACATGATCTACTGGGCGCTGCGCTTGCTGCTGGATCGACCGGGACTGCGTCATGAGATGCAGCGCCGCTTCGAATATGTTCTGGTGGATGAGTTCCAGGATCTCAACCGCGCCCAACTGATGATGATGCAGCTCCTCGCCATGCCACAAAACAATCTCTTCGTGGTTGGAGACGACGATCAGATGATCTACGGCTGGCGCGGCGCCGATATCCGTCATATTCTCGAATTTCCAGAGCGCTTCGCCAACGCCAAAGACTGCACCCTGACAACCAATTACCGCTCAAGCCGGTCCATTGTGCGTCACTCATCCTGGCTGATCGAGAACAATCGTCACCGCGTGGCCAAAACCATGCATGCCGTGCCCGCGGCGTCCGAAGGCATCGTGCTCTTCCGGCGTTCGGATTCCCTGTGGCACCAAGCCCAGGAGGTGGCAGCCTGGATCGCGGAGAAACAGAAGGAGAAGCAGGCCGCCTGGAATGAATTCGCTGTGCTATTCCGCTATCATGCCTATAAATATGTGATCGCCATCCTGCTCGACGCCAACCACATTCCGCATCAACCGGTCGAAGGCTCAACCCTGGCGCAAACGCCGGTGGGTAAAGACATTCACGCCTATCTGGAGGTACTGCTCCATCCGGAATCGGCCAGCGTGGAATCGTTGACGCGGATTCTCAAAAGGCCCAACAAATATTTCACCAATCAGTTCATCCTCTCCATTGACACCTGGGAGGATCTGGGGTATGCGGCTCAAGCGGATGGACTGGCCGAATGGATGCGTCTGAAAATACAGAGCTTTATGGACGATTTATCCTATCTGCAAAAACGGATGAGCCGTGTCACAGGCCCGGACGCATTTATCACCTTGCTGGCCGATGTCACCGGGTTGCGCGAATTCTACCAACAACAGGAGATAAAAATGGCCAGCCAGGATGAAGCGGGAATGGAGGTCCTGCTGGATGTGTTAAATTCCGTAGCCACGGCCCACGCATCGGTTGAGGCGTTCTTTGCCTGGCTGGATGACGCTCTGCGGCAAGCGCCGGCCGCGGCGGGGCTTGCCGCGGCTGAATCGGAAGTGCATCTTTCCACCATTCATGCCGCCAAGGGACGCGAGTTCCGCCATGTGGTTTTGTATCATCTGGCGTGGCCGGCACTGTACGCAGAGAGCGATGTGGAGGAAGAGCGCAGGGTATGCTATGTCGCTGCCACCCGCGCCATCGAGGATATGCTGGTGACCGCCCCCGTGGAAGGAGCCAGTGTTTTCCTGGACGAACTGGCCCACGATCCCCGGTTTGCGCATCTCTCCGACCGCGCGTTGCTCAAATTCAAGCGACAAGGGGCTGCGGACGCGCAGGCTATTGACAAGGAACTGGAACGGCGGCGCAGCGTGCCGCTGTAAATGGGGGTAAGTTGGGGTCGGACCAAATTATAGTATGGTTACCTGAACTGCGCGATTGTGGCGGTAGCACCATCCAAGTTCAGCCTTTGTCAAGCACAAATCGCTCAATTTAGCTGTTATTTAGCCTGAATTATTCACCGCCAAGGACGCAGAGGTACGCAAAGAAAAGAAAAACATAAAAATGGCATTGATAACAACTTTGATGATTGAGATCAAAATCAAATATGGCTCATCCGATTAATGCGTACCTGGAACAATGGATTGCATAGATTTTCAGTTTAAAGAATTCCTTATCCCGGAAGCCATATGATTGCCGTTGCATCGTCATAATTTTGTTGTTAGTGCCTTCCAAAGGACCTGTCGAGA